>JBFXFK010000242.1:0-6496 GCA_050179135.1 Desulfatirhabdiaceae bacterium
GATTTTTTTAAAAACTCATGAAATCTGTCCTTTCCCTCACGTTCACCATCCGGCCCAAAGTTTTCAATCAGGCCATCTGTATAAAGAATCAGTCTGTCTCCGCTATATAATTGCTTTTCTTCATCCCCGAATGATGGATCAAATCCGATTCCGATTGCCGGTCCATGCATGTCCAGGTTTTCCAGAAGACCCGATGACCGTAAAATGAACGGCGGCATATGGCCGGCATTGCTATAGATTAAATGACCGGTTTCAAGATTGAGCATGGCGAAAACAATCGTAAAGAAACAGTCAAATCGCTCCATCGGAAATTCGTTTTCCAGGCGGGTCAGGACAGCGCCGGGTGTGAACCGTTTTCCGGTCATCCGCATCCGGTTGTAAAGGCTTGTCAGAAATTGGGAAACCGTTGCTGAAACCAGTGCTGCGGAAACCCCATGACCGCAAACATCCAGCATATGAACGGCGGCGTATTCATCCGTAATTTTGGATATCTGAAACATGTCTCCGCCGATATGGCCACAGGGTTCGAATTTCCAGGCGAACTGGATACCGTCGATTTCCAGTTCGCTGTCCGGGAGAAGATTTTTCTGAATTTGGGAGGCTGTTTCAAGCTCATGGTTAATTTGCTGCTGCTGTTCTTCAAGCAGTCTTTTTTGGGCGTGGAGTTCCGAGACATCATAGATAATGACAAGCGTCATTTTTTGGCCATGAAACTGAATGAGTCGGGAGGTGACCTCCAGGTTTTTCAAAACAGGCTGCCCTTTGATATAAAAAATCCGTTCAAGTGGTTTCCGGTTTATCGGACAATCTTCCAGGAGGGTTTCGAGGAGTGATTTTCTCAAAATACAAAAACGACAACTGGAGGTTTCCCCGCAGGCCTTGTTTTCTTTGACCGCGTTGACACAGCCGGCGATCTGTCCGAACGAACTTTCGATCATTTGATCTGCAGCACGGTCAAACAGGCTGAGAAAACTGGTGTTGAATTGATGAATCCGCATCTTTTCGTCTGCAATGAGAATGGCAGAGTTGATGTTTTCCAAAACGAGATTCAGAAATTCGTTTGATTCTTTCAGATTGTTGATTTCCAATTTCATCAAGAACTCCGGCTATAGTCCATAGATAAGGGGCAAAATCACGGAAAAAGAAAGCCAGGTGATCACCGCCAGCGGGGCGCCGATTCGGACAAAATCGTTGAAGGTGTATCCCCCGGCGTTCATGACAAGCAGATTGGTCTTGTAGGCCATGGGGGTGACAAAACTCATGTTGGCGCCAAAGAGTACAGCCAGGACAAAAGGCTCGGGATTCAGTCCAAGTTGCTGAGCGATGGAGATGCCTATAGGGGTTCCGATGACCGCGGCCGCATTGTTTGAAACGACGTTGGTCAGGATGGCCAATAACAGCATCAGGCCTCCGAGGATCAGACGCGGATGCGTGTCACCCATTACGGCAATAAAACATCTTGCCAGATAGTCGGCGGCGCCGGTTTTGAGGATCGATACGCCCATGGCAAGGCTTGCGGCAACGATCATGATGACCTGAACACTCAGTGCGCGGGTCGCATCCCGCCAGGACAGGCATCCCGTGAGGATCATGATCAGTGCGCCGCAGGAAGCACTGATGGCAATCGGCAAAAATCCGGAAGCTGCGCAAATGACAATTCCAAGCATGAGCGCAATGGCAAGGGGGGCTTTTCGCGTGAAGGGGATGTCGGTTGTCGCATCCAGCACCAGAAGTTCTCCACTGCGTTTGTGTTTGATGATGTTTTCACGGGGTCCCTGCACCAGAAGAACATCACCGATTTTCAGGAGAATGTCGCCGACTTCGGTCGTGAGCGGTTCAAATCGTTTTCCTGCATGATGAAGGGCCAGCGTGATCAGGCCATATCGCTCTGCGAAACGAACATGCTTCAATGTCGTTCCATGAAGAGAAGATCCTTCAACCACAACGATTTCGGCGATCTGCTGATCCTGGGCCCGCAACGGATGATCGTCATCCAGAGGGGCTTCTGTGTCTCCCAGGGAATAAAGTGCGCCGCCGATGCGGGTTTCAAATTCCTTTAACCGTTCCGGTGTGTCCTGAATCACCAGATGATCCCCTGCCCGGAGTACGACGTCCGGCAGGGGAAAAATGAACAGGCCTTCCCCGCGCTCGATGCTTGAGACCTTCATGGCGCCATCCGTCAGCTTGATGGTCTCTGACAGGGTTTTTCCTTCTGCTTTGGATTTTTTGAGGATAGCCAGATGTGCTTTGAAAATCCGGGGGGAGGCGCCTGATGCCATCGGCGGATTGCGGTGTGGAATGATTTTGGGGGCGATAAGCCAAAGATAGATGATGGCCAGTGCCACTGCGATGACTGCCGGTGCAAGGAAGTCGAACATCTGCATCCGGCGGAATCCCATGTCTGCGGCAACGGCCACAACCAGCAGATTGGTCGATGTGCCGATTGTCGTGGTCATGCCTCCCAAAATGGTGGCAAAACCCATTGGCATTAAAACCGAGCTGGCAGAGATGCCGGTTCGCATCGAAACACTGATCAGAATGGGCATCAGCAAAACCACAATGGGCACATTGTTGATAAATGCGCTGGCGGCAGCACTGATCAAAAGGGTCAGAAGCAGAGACAGCGCCGGGCTTTTTATCCATATTTTTGCCAAAAAATGTCCCACCGGTTCCAGCGCTCCGGTCCGAATCAATCCATTGCCGGCAATCATGAGGGCGCATACGGCAATCAGGGCTTCATGTCCGAATCCCGAAAAAAGATCCACGGCATGCAGAACATCCCCATCGATGGAAAACGGCCAAATCTGGAAGCCGACGGTGAGTGCGACCAGAACCAGGAGACTTGAAGATTCCAATGGAATATTGTCACGGGAGAACAGGACCAGTGCCAATACGGTCAGGATCAGAACTGCGAGGCTGTGTGGGTTCGGAGGCAATGGGATTGTCATCAAAATCACCTTATATATTCCGGATCATGCATAGTGATACTTCAGCCGGTTACCCATTCTCTGCTGAACGAAAAGGGAGTTGCACCACATCATCCGCAAACCGCGTCATGCGCTGTAATCCATCTGCTGTCACCCGATGGGTGTTTTCGATTCCGACCACGCCTTTACCCGGAAATATCAGCTTGGGCTCCAGTGCAATGACCATGTTTTCTTCGATGACGGTCTGCTGACCTTTTGCAAGAAACGGATATTCATCCAGCTCCAGCCCCAGGCCATGCCCGACAAACCGGATACGGGCCTCTCCCACACCCATGAAATGGGCGTCATAGCCCCATTGGGCTGTCAGATCAATTGCCAGATCATACACCGCACCAGCGGTAATGCCCGGTTTGATTTCCTTCATCAGGGTATTTTGAAGACGCAGCATATCCTGATGCGCCCGCATCAGGTCGTCCGGAAGCTCGCCGATACAAAATATCCGGGTTTGGTCGGCCAGATAGCCGTCACAGGCAAATACATAATCCACCAGGATCGGTTCATGCGCCTTGATTTTTTCAAACCCCGGCCCCTGGGCAATGGCCGGGCTCAGGCCTTTCCCGCCGGTGGGGGATGCCAGATAACTGGGCTCGGCAGCCCCGGACCCTGTCATCAGATGTCCGTAAAATAGCTCACTGCCATACAGCCGCATCCGTACAATGCCCTGATGCCCCAGTTTTCGGGCATGAGCTTCGATAATCCCGGCCAGTTCCACTTCGGTCATGCCTTCTGAAATGATGTTTCCGGCATATTCAAATACCCGATCACCCAGCTCCGCAGACCGCTGCATTTTTTGAAGCTCATATTCCGATTTGATGGACCGGACGCTTCGGATGATGGGGGCAACATCCTGAATTTCAACACCCGCAAACAGTTGTTGAATGCTGAGGTATAACTGGGCCGGAATGACATCCATCTCCAGGCCCAGAACCCGGAAATGGGCCACACCATGATTTTGGATCAGACCCGGAATCTGCCTGGGGCTGGAGAATCCGACAATATGGGGCAGGGGAGATTCCGCAATCGCCCGTTCCAGGGTTTTTCGGACCATTAGAAGCGGTTGTCCCTGATCCGGAACAAACAGAAATCCCTGCTGGAGTGTTCCGGCAAAGTAAAACAGATCGACAGGTTGTGCAATCAGGACGGAATCGATCTGATGTTTCTGCAGATCATTCTGGAAACGGCTGATGCGTGCAGCCAGCTCGGATAACGGGGTTTGGGCTGATTCAGGATTCATCGAATTTCTCCTTTGGAAAATGACAGATCATCCGGGCGATGGTCATTCGGATTTTATCCGGATACCGGATCAGTTGTCTGGCAGACCGTTCGATATCCGCCAGCTCGTGGTACAGTGGGGTTCGATCAAGCGGGTAATCGGATTGATGGCCGCATCGATCAAAAAATGCATTGCATCCCGGTCCGGTTTTTCGGCCTTTTCCCGGTGTGTTCAATTCGTGGGGCAGACCGTGCAGCCTGCAGATCATGGGGCGATATGCATAGAGTTGACACCGTCCCTGATCATTGAGCGGGCACCAGGGTTTTTCGGTTGCATCTGATAATTCACGATGGTCTTCGATCCGGACGTATTCGGCGGCACGGTCCCGGATATCGGCCTGTTGGCCGGGTTCCATTTGCTGCATGCCGAAATACAGATAACTGTATTCAACGAGCGTATGGTGATAGAAGCGGGTCCGGCAGCAGTTGTCGTCACATCCGGTACAGACAAATCCGTAATGGGCTGCCGCCATGTCATAGGCATGATCCATTTTTTGGCAAAGCTGTTTCTGGCGTTTCAATAAATCGAATCCGTCCGGGGAATGGATGGAGATTGGTTGAATGGTCATATATATCAATCCGGTTTGAGGGCTGAAGATTTGAGGCTGAAAGCTGAAATGATTGGTCCTGTTCCATCTCTGGCTCTTAAAAAATATTTTTACAATAACCATACAACATCGGAAAGACAACTGAAAGGCTGAAGTCCGAAGGCTGAAGACTGAAGGCGCCGCAAGCAGCGGACTAAAAACTCCCCACAAACTGATAACTGTTTCCCGGATGCCACATCGTAACCGAGGAGGCCACAGCCCCCAACGAGCGGGTGACCCGGTAAAGCACCAGGCAGGGGTTTCCTTTGGTCATTCTGAGCAGTTTCCGGATGACCAGTGACGGAAGGGTGGCTTCGATGCGATAGCTGACGTCTTCCAGTGGCGCGACCTTCATCAGATATTCGTTGGGCGTACTCTGTGTAAAATCCTGTTCCAGATAATCCGGCGCCAGGACCGGGTTGACCCATCTGTTTTCCACCTGAATCGGAATCCCATCCTCAAAATGGACCAGGATCGAATGAAAAAGCCGGGAGCCGGAATTGACGTTGAAAATCCGGGCCAACTCGATATCGGCCTTTTTCCGACACAACTGCAAAACCTGACAGGTATGCACATGTCCTCTGGCCCGGATTTCATCGGCAATACTTTTTATCTCGATGATGGTGGCCTGATATTTCTGTTGGGCCACATATGTTCCGTCACCCTGAACCCGTCTGAGAACCTGTTCCGCCGCCAGTTCCCGAAGCGCCCGGTTGATGGTCATCCGGGAGGCGCCGAACAGATGGCAAAACGACATTTCGGTCGGTATGCGGTCGCCTTCCTTCCATTCCCCTTTTTTAATCTGGCCAATAATGTATGACTTGATCTGCCGGAAAAGCGGGGTAATGTTTTCACGTTCGTCTGACACGCGATGTCTCCTGAATACCAAGGCTGGCGGAAACAAATAAATCCACATCTTGCTTGTCTTTTGGCCCGTCTGCTGCGTTACATCCGCCGGAACTTATCCCGATAAGCACCGGCGGATGTGCCTTTCAGACGAACCAAAATCCGTCGCAATCCAGTGGATTTATTTATTTCCGACAGCCTAAAAAATATTGACAACCGAATTGCCTTGTGTTTATAGACTTCCAAAAATGTATATACATTAAATGGTCAAAACACAAGATGTAATATTCAGTCAACTGATTATTATATAACAATAAAATTGGCTATATACGTTGTAGGTTTGTCGAATTTCGCCGGCAGGTATATGGGAATTATGGTGTTTATTTCACAAAACCCAATCACATGGAGGACGGATTATGATGAGTCGCTTTTTGGCTAAACTGGCTGTTTCCCTGTTACTGGTTTTTTCCATTTCAATGGCTCTGAGCCCCGCAAACGCCAATGCGGAAGTCAAAATCGGCTTCAACGCACCGCTGACCGGTTTTGCGGCATCGGATGGCAAGTCTGCGCTGGAAGGGGCCAAACTGGCAGTGGCTCAGGCCAATGCCAAAGGCGGCATCAATGGCGAAAAGATCGAGCTGATCGTCTACGATGACCAGGCGGCCCCGAAAGAGGCTGTTCCGGTTGCCACCAAACTGGTGGAAAAGGACAAGGTCATTGGTGCGGTGTCCGGTTCCTATTCCGGGTCCACACGCGCGGCAGCCCCCATATTCCAGGCGGCAAAAATTCCCTATGTGGTTGCCT
>JBFXFK010000243.1:0-6443 GCA_050179135.1 Desulfatirhabdiaceae bacterium
GATTTATAAACACATATTTTGGCACTACATTTATATTCCAGCACCCGAATGCTGATTTTATTGGGTTTTCAACCCGGCACCATTCGAAAACCGACCCCGGAGACACCAAAAACCATGAAGTTGGGTTTATGAACGCCAATATCTCAAGGGACGGGATGTTTTTGACATCTGGTGGCTCTCCAGGCAGTTGGGTGTTTCAGTCCGCAGGCAGGTGCTTGAAAAAAAGCTGACGATGTACCAGGCGCCGTTTGTAGCGAAGCGCGATGCCGGTTTTTTCCATACAGCGGAATCTGTTCCGGAAATCAAGCGGGCACTGCAATCCGATCTGGTGAGGTTCATACCCCACGATATCCTGGCCGCATATCAGGCCGACGGTTTCCGGCCTTTCATACAATCGCTGGAGGATATCAGTTGGATACTTCAGGAATGGAACCTATTTCAGAATCCCGGAAAATGACGATGGAAGAAAAATCTACTTTGCGGCGATTGAAATTTCTTCCCGCCCTGTTTCGAACCGAAGATGCGGAGAAGCTTATCCCCCAACCGAACATGTTTCTGACCCGGGCGGCAAAAAACGGGCTGATTCACCGGCTGATGAGAGGCCATTACATCAATTCCTTTTTCCATGGCTTTCCCCGCATTGAAACCGTTGGATGCTTTCTTCGTCCACCAGCCTATGTATCCGGTGAATGGGCATTGAATTATCATGGTATCAGCCTTCAGTCACCTGTGGTCTGTACGATTGTCACCCTGAGCAGTGCGGTTGGGAAAGATCGCTGCATCGCATATCAGGGCATGACGATCGAATTTTCAAAAGTTTCTCCCGGATTGTTTACCGGGTTTGTCCGAATAGATGATTTTTATATGGCATCTCCGGAAAAAGCCATGCTGGATACCCTGTATCTCAGAAAATCCCTTCCGGCAGCCGATGAACTGGATCTGGAACAAATCGACAGCGTCATGCTCCATCAACTGGCCGATGATTTTCCGGTTTCTGTCCGTCGGAAAATCGATGAGATGATGACAGGAATGGGACGGATACCGGTGTGAAGAAAGGTATCTCCATGCTTGTGAATATATAGACTTTCAGAAAATTAATTTCGCAAGGCAGCAGGGAGGGGATAGGCCTTTTCTCGGCCATCCCCGACCGATAACGCAGCGAAATTATTTTTCTGAAAGTCTATATCCTGAATGAAGACGATGATGAACTTCTGCTTGGGGAGGAAAGCCATGAACATGTCCATGCACGGGAAAGGACACCAGGCCCCTGCTATCCGACCGGCTTCAGGTTGAGTGACCGGAAAAATCCCAGAACAAAATTGATGTGTTTCTGCATGGCCAAAAATGCCTGGGCGTCATCATGATTCCGGATGGCCTGGAATATCTCCAGATGCTGTTCCAGAATCTTTTCGATGTTGACCGGGTCCCGATACAGGTGTGACAGATTTTCCTTGATGCCGACAAACAGAAAATCATAGAAGTTTTTCATGATATACACCTGAAGCGGGTTTTTGGTGGCATAGGAAACCGCCATATGAAACGACACATCGGCCTCGGTTCCCAGTCTGCCGGAGCGAACTTCGGCTTTCATCTCCTCGATGCTTTTTTCCATAAAATGCATGTCGGTATCAACAGCCCGCCTGGCGGCAAGGGCTGCCGCATTGCATTCCAGACCCATACGGACTTCAAGGAGATCTTCCAGCGTGGCATCCTGGGTTTCCATGGCAACCGCCAGGGGGTTTTTGGACTGGAATTCCGGAGACCGGATAAATGTTCCCTGACCCTGACGCTGCTCCAGAAGACCCATCACGACCAGCTTGTTGATGGCATCCCGAATGGAGGTTCTGCTGACATTCATGGCTTCAGCCAGATCCCGTTCCGGCAGTATCTGGTCCCCCGGCTTCATTTCGCCGCGAAAAATCAGCTCCCGCAGTTGGTCGAAAACCTGATCGGAAATCCGTTTGGGTTTGATGGGTTTAAGGGATACACTCATGACTGGGCTAATGACTCCGCATAAATTTCAATAACATGTTTGACCGACACCGCATTCCCGGCCCGGGACAGCCTGTCGGATATCTGCATCATGCAGGCGGGACAGCCTGTTGCCACTGTCCGGCAGCCTGTATCGATGATATTTTGTCGTTTATGGTCGCCGATTTTAGCGGATATTTCATAATACTGCAAATTGAAACTCCCACCCATGCCACAGCAGGTATCGGCATCGGCCATTTCGGTCAGTTTCCATCCCCGGCTGGCCCGAATGACCTGGCGGGGTTCCTGAGACACGCCCAGGGATTTTTTCAAATGACAGGGGTCATGGTAGGTGACGGTTTGAACGCCACCGGATTCGGGGGGATCGATGGGGGACAATCCGACATGCTTTGCCAGAAACTGGCTGATATCCAGTGTTTTTTCAGAGAGAAGACGCACCTTTTCCCGCAAACCGGTATCATCCGATTCCAGCAGGACCGGCCAGACCTTTTTGATGGTGGACGTGCAGGTGGCGCAGGCCGTGACCAGATAATCAACGGAATCGGTCTCAAACTGCCGGATATTGTGCCGAACCAGTCCATAAAATGTTTTCAGATCGCCGGACGATATGGCCGGAATGCCGCAGCATCCCTGATTTTCCGGCAAAAATACACCCACGCCATGAAAGTCCAGAACCTGAAGACCGGCCTGCGATATATTGGGAAAGAGTTTGTCGATCAGGCATCCGGTAAAAAATGCCACCCGAATGCCGGATGCACCGGCCGGGGTGGATCGGGATGGCACCATCCGGTGAAAGGGGGTTTTGGCCAGGGGCATGAAATGCCGGTTGTCGATCAGGGGCGACATGACCCGGGCGCATGAGGTGCCGATGATGTCACTGGCCTTTTTGGTAAAGAGGTTTTGAAAAACCGCGCCCCATTCGGTCAACCGGTCAAACAGAGCGGGATTGGCGAGCATCCCCCGGAATATCAACCGTTTTGCAGGAGACAGCCCCATATAGCCGGCCAGTATGGCCCGGGCTTTGATAAAAATATCCATCACATGAACACCGCTGGGGCAGGCTGCCGCACAGGAACCGCACAGCAGACACTTGTTCAGGCGTTCCGACACCCCGGCAGGATCATCCAGCATTTTTTTCATCAGTCCGTCCAGAAGGGCCAGCTTGCCCCGGGCCACATCCGATTCCCGCCCGGTCTGGGCATACAGGGGGCAAACCGACTGACACATGCCGCATTTCATGCAGACGACCAACTGATCTTCCAGTTCCTTCATCAGGCGAATCAGCTCATCGAATGGGGTCATGACCGGCCTCCGATAATTTTGCCCGGGTTCAGGATGTTTTTGGGATCCAGGGCCGCCTTGATTTTTCGGGAATAGACAATGGTGGCCGGGGTGGTCTCCTTTTCCAGAAACCGGGATTTGGCAAGTCCGGTGCCATGTTCTCCGGACAGGGTTCCACCCAGGGCCAGCGCATGGTCAAAAATATCGGCAATGGCGGCTTCCACCTTTTCCCATTCATGGGCATTGCGCTTGTCAGTCAGAATGGTGGGATGCAGGTTTCCGTCTCCGGCATGGCCGAATGTCCCGATGGTCAGGTCATATTTGACGGCAATTGACTGAAGGGCCCGAATCATTTCCGGAATACGGCTCCGGGGTACGGTGGCATCCTCCAGCACCAGGGTCGGTCTGAGCTTGGCCAGGGCCGAAAGCGCGCTCCGCCGGGCGGCCCAGACGCCATCCCTTTCCGCTGCGGTTTGGGCCACACGGATGGAAGCCCCCAGATTTTGACAAATGGATTCCACCCGCAGCGCATCTTCCTCCACCTGCGCCGGATGGCCATCCACCTCAATGAGAAGCATGGCGCCCGCATCCATCGGCAACCCCGCATGGCTGAAGCTTTCGATGGCCCGGATGGTGAAATTGTCCATGATTTCAAGTGTTGCCGGGACCACATGGCTGGCGATGATGGCGGCGACCGCCTCCGAAGCGGTTCCCATTTCATCAAACACCGCCATCATGGATTTCCGGTGGGCCGGAAGCGGAATGAGCTTTAAAATGATTTCATCAAACACGCCCAGGGTGCCTTCGGAGCCCACCAGAAGGCCGGCCAGATTGTATCCGGTGGCGCATTTGACGGTTCGGGATCCGGTTTTGACCCGGTCTCCGTTGACATCAAAAAACTGAAGGCCCATGACATAATCCCGTGTAACCCCGTATTTCAATCCTCTCAGGCCGCCGGCGTTCTCCGCCACATTGCCGCCAAGCGTTGAAACCGCCTGACTGCCCGGGTCCGGTGGGTAGAACAACCCGGCTTTTTCCACAGCAGCCGCAAATTTTGCGGTAATGACACCGGGTTGAACAACGGCATACATGTCCTGTTCATTGATTTCCAGAATCTGATTGAGGGCATTGGTCAGAACGACCACCCCCCCGGCATTGGGAATGGCGCCACCGCTCAGATTGGTCCCGGCGCCCCGGACCGTCAGGGGGATGGCGTTTTCGTTGCACAACCGGACCGCCTGACCCAGCCTGTCACTGGTGGTTGGGCGAACGACCAGCCCGGGCATGACCGGTTCCAGAACTGCGGCGTCATAGGAATAGGTCAGTCTGTCCGCGGAATCGTCAAAGACATTGTCGGCGCCCATTTTTTGTTTGAATTCGCGAATAAGTGCCTGGCTGAACATAAAACCTCCTTGAAAGTAGTGGTCAGTGATCAGTCTGCTTCCGGCCCAGGGCATTTTTGCGGGTAGTCATTTCCAGATTGCAAAAACGGGCCATACAATGATCATGACCAAAAGAGCCGTAATCATGTCTCCGGTTTGGCCAATTTTAAATTGGTATGACCAATTTGACACCCCTGATCTTAGGACGTGCCTAACACTTTTTTCTTTATCTTACAAGTATTTTCTTGACTCCCTGACAAAGAAAAATTAAATGGTAATACCAGTCAAGGAGCATGAAAAATCCCGAGTGCTTCACCCGCATGGGTGAAAACACATGATTGCCCCCTTACTCACCACTCAAACCGGGTTACAAATACTGTCATGCGCTATTGGATCCTGCTGTCCGCCGTTATCATGCAGATGTGTCTGGGAGCGACCTATTCCTGGTCGGTCTATGTTCAACCCATCAAGGCCATGACCGGCCTGCTTCAGGGACCGGCACAAATACCGTTCACCGTTTTTTACTTTGTATTTCCGGCCATGATGATGGTATCCGGAAAAATCCTGGACCGGCTGGGGCCGCGAATCTGTGCCGTACTGGGCGGAATCATTTTTGGCATGGGATGGATGACCGCAGGTCTGGGCGAAATCCATTTCGGGTTCACTGTGGCCGGTGTGGGTCTGATGGGCGGCTTGGGTGTCGGCCTGGCCTACATCGTTCCCATTTCGGTCGGCATCCGGTGGTTTCCAAAAAACAAGGGATTGGTGACGGGTGTTGCGGTTGCGGGTTTTGGCGGGGGGGCGGCCCTTGTCAGCCAGATCGGCGCCGGACTTATGAACCGGTATGCATTGACCCCGTTTGCGGTTCTGGGAATCATGGGGGGAGTATTTCTGATATTGATTGTTCTGGCAGGCTCCCGGATGAAAAATCCGCCCGAGAGCCTGTCGATTCAAACCGATTCGATGCCACTGCCTGAATTCGTGTTTCAAACCCGGTTCCGGCTGTTGTATCTGGCCATGTTTACCGGCCTTGCCGCCGGTTTTGCCGTGAACGCCAATTTGAAGGAACTGGTTCTGACCCGGGGGCTTCATACCGGTGTTGCGGCCGTTTCCGTATTTGCGCTGGCCAATGCAACCGGACGAATTTTCTGGGGATGGCTGTGCGACCATGTTTTACCCTCAGTCGCCATCCGGTGGAATCTGCTGCTCCAGGCAGGGGTGTTGCTGTGCGCGCCGCTGATTCTGGGGTCCGGAAAAGGCCTTGTGATGTTTGCATGTTTGACCGGACTGAATTATGGGGGAGTTCTCGTGATATATGCCGCATCAACGGCCAGTCTCTGGGGAGCGCATCATGTGGGCCGGATTTATGGCATGATCTTTTCCGCCAACATTCCGGCGGCCCTGTCCCCCATTCTGGCCGGAATGGTGTTCGATCGTACCGGAAGCTTCGTGCCGGCCCTGACCGCTCTGGCGGTTCTGATGGGCGCCGCTGCATTGTGTGTCTGGAAAAATAAGGGCCGGCTCAAGGATGAAAGAATCACCCAATAAGGTTTTGTCTTGAAAAACCCCGTCCTCAGAGCGGAGTCAGAGGAAATTGGCGGCGTTCCCATCCGGCGGAACTGAAGAACTGTTTAAATTTCTTTGATTCATCCGTTGCCGCTGAAAAGCAGTCCAAATCGAAATCAAACCCCGCATAAAAATGATCAGTCCCAACACGCTGAAAATCAGGATGATGCCGGTTTTGACCGGTTCACTTTCCAGAACATTTCCCACGGTCCGCTCCAGCAT
>JBFXFK010000244.1:0-6408 GCA_050179135.1 Desulfatirhabdiaceae bacterium
AATCATTCCGAATTTGAGATTGACAAAAGTATTCAGCACAAACTATTGATTACCATGGACTGGATGGATATCTAAAGAGAACAGGAGGAAGCAATGAACGCAGCAATTGACATTTTCTGGCCGGGTTTATGCGCGATTTCCCCAGCCCGATTACCGGAACCAGCTTCATGGAAGCGCGCGGAGAGGGGCTCTTGAATCTGGTGCGGGACAGTGAAAATCTGTCCGGTAAAAAACCAAAAATTGAACGCATCGGCGAGGCAGTCAAACTGACCATTTTTTCAGCATCGCCAGAGATGTTGTAACTGAAGCAATCCATCGGCGTCTTGTGGCAGTTTCGGGTGAAGAGAAAAAGCCGCACAGTCAAATTAACCACTGGGTTGATCGGAAAAACAAACAAAAGGGGATCATGCCATGACATCAGGTGAGAATCGAAACATCATTCCGGCGGCAATCATTGTCGGCGTTTGCCTGTTCCTGGGATTTTCAGTCGG
Source organism: Desulfatirhabdiaceae bacterium (assembly GCA_050179135.1). Classification (GTDB taxonomy): domain Bacteria; phylum Desulfobacterota; class Desulfobacteria; order Desulfobacterales; family Desulfatirhabdiaceae; genus UBA4064. Next base: position 492 of record JBFXFK010000244.1, read on the forward strand.
CGGATATTTCATCGGAAAGGGTGGCACACGATTCCGGTCGGATACCCGGACCGTCACGGTCAAGGGGCTTGTGGAAAAGGAAGTCAAGGCGGATCAGGCAATATGGGCACTTCGTTTCCGGCGGGCCGGCGAAGACCTCAAAAATGCACACGCCGAGATCAGTGCCGATCGGGAAACCGCGCTGGCATTTCTCATGAAGCAGGGCTTCAAGGAAGCGGAAATCAGCCGCCAACCGACACGCACCATCGACAAGCTTGCCCGTGATTATGGTCAAAACCAGGGAGCGGAGCAGTTTCGATATGTTGTGACAAGCTCCCTGGTTGTCACCACCCCCAACGTCGATCTCGTGACCCGGGCGCTGGGGGTGACAGAGGAACTGCTGAAAGCCGGTGTGCTGCTCGATGGCGAGTGGGAAAGCGGCGCGGCCAATCCCCGGTATGTTGTCACCACATTCAATGCCATCCGGCCGGAACTGCTTGCAGAGGCCACAAAAAACGCCAGGTTGACGGCCCAGCAATTTGCTTCGGACTCCGGCACCCAGGTCGGCAAAATACGCTCGGCCAACCAGGGCGCCATCCAGATTTTCGGCACCGATGGCAACGATGAATCTGCACCCTACAGTCCGACAAGCACACCCGGAAAGAAGATCCGGGTGGTGAGCACCTTTGAGTTTGAACTCAAATAGCCAAACCGGGTTCAACCCCCAAACCCATTCTCTGGAGGAATGATCATTGAACAATTTTGCAGACTCTCCCCCCAGATTACGGACATTTTATCTGCCAAGACCCGATTATACCAATCCCCCCGGCCCACCGCCGCCTGATATCCGGAACCGGCTGATTGCAAGGCTTCGGTTTCTGTATGGTCATGAGCAGGCAGACGCCTGTATGCCGGAACTGGAGCGGATCATCCAGGTCCATTGTGCGCACAAACCACCGGAAATGATTGAAAAGGAAAAACATTTCAACCCTGAGGAACGATTTTGCCAAACCGATATGGTTCTGATTACCTATGGCGATATTGTCCAAAGAGATGGAAAAACACCCTTGGCCACGCTTCATGCATTTGTGAATTCCTTTTGCAGCGGGATTATCAGCACGATTCATCTTCTGCCGTTTTTCCCCTATTCATCGGACAGGGGGTTTGCCATTGTTGATTTTATGAAAGTCGATCCAAAACTGGGAGACTGGAAGGACATCCGGGAACACAAAACGCGGTATGATCTCATGTTCGATGCGGTTCTCAATCATTGCTCTCCCAGAAGCGTCATGTTTCGGGAATATCTGAACGGAAACCCGCATTATCAGAATTTTTTCATCACATACCATTCTCCGGATGAACTGACACCGGATCAGCGCAGCAAAATTTTCAGGCCCAGAACATCTGATATTCTGACAAAATTTCTCACGCTGCATGGCCCCAGATACGTATGGACAACCTTTTCAGAGGATCAGGTGGATTTCAACTTTCGAAATCCGGAGGTGTTGCTGCGAATTGTGGAAGGCATTCTGTTTTATGTCCGAAGGGGCGCCGATATTTTGCGCCTGGATGCCGTAACCTATATCTGGGCGGACCCGGGCACCGAATGCGTCCATCTTCCCGAGACCCATGAGGTTGTCAAACTGCTTCGTGATGTGGTGGATATTGCGGCATCCGGCGTGGCGCTGATCACCGAAACCAATGTCCCCCATGCCGACAATGTTTCCTATTTCGGGGATGGCGCCGATGAAGCCCATATGGTTTACAATTTTGCGCTGCCGCCGCTGGTGCTGCATACATTCTACCGGGAGGATGCGACAGACCTGACCGACTGGGCGGAAAAGACAATGGCCCCATCTTCTTTCACAACGTTTTTCAATATTCTGGACACCCACGACGGCATCGGTCTGATGGGCATCAGAGGCATTCTGCCTCAGGCGGATGTCGATCACATCATCCGGACCGCACAGGCACGGGGCGCAATCGTTTCTTACAAGATGACAGAAGGCAACCGGAGTGAGCCCTATGAAATCAATTGTACCTGGTGGAATGCGATTAACGGAGATCCTTCAGGAAAAGAGGATTTGCTGTTTCAGGTCAAACGCTATATGGCATCACGCAGTCTGGTTCTGACCCTGCCGGGTGTACCGGGTCTGTATATTCACGGCATACTGGGAACGTCAAACGATTATCAGCGGGCCGCGGAAACCGGCATATCCCGCGAAATCAACCGGGGAACCATCCACTGTAAAACATTGGAAGCGGAAATGCGGAATACCGATTCCCGAATTTCACAGATTCACAAGTATTTCCGGATGATTACCCGGGCCAGAATCGGGGAGCGTGCGTTTCATCCCAATGGAACGCAACTTGTGTTGCGGCTGTCACCCGGCATCTTTGCGGTGTTCCGGTCCTCTCCGGAAAAAAACCAGCATGTTCTGGCCATGACCAATGTCACATCCGGAACCATCCCGGTCCACATCCCATTGTCCATCCTGCCGGTGCGATCGGATATATGGCAGGATTTATTGAGCCATAATGAATGGCGGGCCGATAATACCGGATTTTCTCTTTGCATGGCGCCCTATGAAATTGTCTGGCTAAAACCCCGGGGATAAAAAGAGGATTGTTGTGGATCTGATATTCAACTGGTTGAAGCGGCATCTGGAAAATCCCCAGATCGTGGTTTTGCTGGGAGTCATTCTGGGCATCCTGATTATCGTCATTGGTTTTGGCGCCATGCTCATGCCGGTTCTTGCCGGCGGGGTCATTGCCTATCTGCTTGAAGGTCCGGTACAGAGACTTGAGCGAATGGGCCTGCCACGGATGATGGCGGTAATTGTGGTATTCATTTTTTTTCTTGCGATCCTGGCGATATTTGTTCTGGTGGTTATTCCCAATATTTCCCTGCAGATTTCCGAATTTGTCGAGCGGATTCCGGAATACATGATCCGGATACGGTCCGGACTGGAAATTTTGCCCGAACGGTATCCGGAAATCATTTCCCGGGCACAGGTGGCCTATATAATGGGTGAGCTGACCCTGCAGATCAATGCGACAGCCCGTAACCTGGCGATGAGATCCCTTTCCGGCCTGATGGATTTCATAGGCGCTCTTGTGTACTTTTTTCTGGTGCCGGTACTGGTCTTTTTTTTCATGAAGGACAAGACGCAGATGGGAAAATGGATCATCCGGTTTTTGCCTGCGGACCGGACCCTCGTGGATCGCATCTTCCGGGATGTCGATATCCAGATGGCCAATTACATCCGGGGAAAAACACTGGAAATGGTGATTGTCGGGGTGGCAGCCTATATCATGTTGCGTCTGTTCGGATTGAACTATTCCATTCTATTGGCCGCCCTGATCGGCCTGTCGGTGTTCATCCCCGTGGTCGGCGCCATTGTCATGACCATTCCGGTGGTTCTGGTCGGGTATCTGAAATTCGGATTCACGCCGGAGCTCATGTGGCTGACACTGGCGTATATCATTCTTCAGCAACTGGATGGAAATGTGCTGGTACCTGTTTTGTTTTCCGGCATCAACAATCTCCACCCCATCGCCATCATCACGGCAGTGCTGATATTCGGAGGGTTATGGGGATTCTGGGGGGTTTTTTTCGCCATCCCGCTGGCCACCCTGGTGCAGGCTGTCATTCTGGCCTGGCCCGGGGCAGAGGATGAGGAGAGCTGACGGCAACGCGGTCAGGCGCCCTCACAATACTCATGTCCCATTACTCAATACTGAATGTATTTTCACGGAAAAATGATACCATGACCGATATCCAAAGCCTTTTGAGTAAACCCGAATTTCCCCTTTCCGGACGATATGATTCGGATTGGATCATGGATAACCAGATGGGACCGAATGCGCTGTGGCTGATCGAGTGGCTTCTGAAGGCATTGCCTCTCAAATCCGGGATGCGCGTGCTTGATCTGGGTTGCGGCCGATCACTCACCAGTATTTTTATGGCCAGGGAATTCAACGCACAGGTTTGGGCCGTCGACCTCTGGATTACTCCGGATCACAACCGGAAACGGGCAGAAGCGGCCGGCGTGGGCCATCTGGTTTTTCCATTGCGCGCAGAGGCGCATGCCTTGCCGTTTTCCCATGACTTTTTTGATGTCATTGTCTCAATTGATGCCTACCACTATTTTGGAACGGATATGCTGTATCTCAACTATCTGTCGAGATTTTTGCGGCCAGACGGATACCTGGGCATTGTGGTTCCGGGCTTGATGCAACCGGTTACAGAGATTCCGGAGCACCTTGCCCGACCCCAGTCGAATGGAAAGATTTTTTGGGAGGATGAATGCTGGAGTTTCAAAACGCCGGAGTGGTGGCATACACACTGGCGTCGCAATGGCAACATGTCTGTTGTTCAGGTGGACACGCTCACCGAGGGATGGCGGCATTGGGTTGACTTCGAGAAACTGCTGGAACGATCCGGAAAATCTGTTTTTCCGTCCGATGCCGAAGCGATTGAAAGAGACCAGGGAAGATACATCGGTTTTGTCCGTGCAATTGCACGGCGCATTGGCAGGGCTGGTATGAATCTGTATGATCCCCGTTTAGGCATTGACGCAGGCGTGGACAGGTGATGGGTGAAGGGGGTATTTTTTAATCTCGAAACATTCAAAAATGGGAGGAAATTTTTATGTCGGGGAAAAAAATGACGTTTATCATGTTGGCGATGGTGGGACTTGTCGCATTTTTTGCCGGAATGGCGTTTTCCAGCGCCAGCGGCGAAACACAGGTATCCGCAGACGAGGCTCTGAAAAAACTGATGGAAGGCAACCGGCATTATGTCGATGACAAACTGACGTATCCGGCAGTGAGTGACGCAGTCAAAAGAAAATCACTGGCCAACTCCCAGAAACCGTACGCCGTCATCCTGACCTGTTCCGATTCCCGGGTTCCGCCGGAAATCATTTTTGATAAAGGTCTGGGAGAGGTTTTTGTCATTCGGGTGGCTGGAAACATACCGGATTCCATCGTGATCGGGAGTATCGAGTATGCTGTCGAACATCTGGGATCATCACTGGTGATGGTATTGGGTCATGAACGCTGTGGCGCGGTGACGGCCGCAGTGGAATCAAACGGGCAGGGTACAGGCAGCGAACACATCGATGCCATTGTCAAGGCTGTTGAACCCGGTCTTCAATTGGCCAAAAAACATTGCGATGCCTGCACGGGTGAGCCGAACTGCCTGGAAACAAAGAAAAAGGAGTTTGTGGAGTGTGTGAGCGACGCCAGCGCCAGGCACGTGGCGGCCATGCTTCCCGGTCAATCCAAAATTCTGAAGGACATGGTGGCGGCCCAAAAGATCAAAATTGTGGCTGCCAAATATGACCTGGATGACGGGACCGTGACGCCGTTCAGGTAGCAGACCTTGTGACCGGGATTGTTGCGATGGGAATTGGGATTGTAGAGACAAGGCATGCCTTGTCTCTACGGCACCAACGTCCCGTCGGCGCGGATTTATTGAGCTGTTACCGTGAAAATACGTTTTACCTAAAACCTGCAATGCAGTTTTGATATGATAATGAGATCAAATTGTTATTGCATTTCATTGCCAGACATTTTTATTATAGTTTATCATATCAAATAGATAAAAATCGATTGCAGGTTTTAGGTTTTAACCCTACAACGCAATTTAATGTTTTAAGCACAATATATTGTGGATAATCACGCAGCCAAGATACAATATATGGTACTATTGTTTCTATGTTGCGTTGTAGGGCTAAGTTCAAAGCATGCCTATCCGGTTAACGCACATAAAATATCCTAACTCATTGTTAATGTTGGTATTTATTAGTCTCATCAAAGGTTAAAACCTCCGGCTTTAGCCGGATAGATTCATCATTCTCATTTTTCTGTTGTTTGGGACAAATGCTTTAGGATAGCAGCAGTACCAGATGACAGAAAAATCAGTGGATGG
>JBFXFK010000245.1:0-6339 GCA_050179135.1 Desulfatirhabdiaceae bacterium
ATTTTGTCACACGGCTGTTGCGGGAAATTCACATGGCTCTGGTGGAAGCATCGATCCGTGAAGAGGTTTCGCTGATTGTTTCCGGCGGGATCGGAATGGCGGAACACCTGGCAAAGAGTGTCGTGTGCGGGGCCGATGGTGTCGCTGTCGATACCGCATTGCGTGTGGCCATGGAGAGCCGACTGGAAACCCGTTCAGCCGATGGGTTCAATGATCCGCCCCTGTCCGACAGTCTTCCGGTTCATCATGCCAGACAGCGGATCGTCAACCTGATGGCTGCCTGGCATTCCCAGTTCATCGAAGTGATGGGGGCCATGGGGATGCGGGAAGCCAGAAGGCTCAGGGGAGAAGTCGGTCGGGCCATGTTTTTCGACGATCTGGAAAAGGGGCATTTCGCACCGATTTTTGGTGTCAAAAAAAAAGACGCGGCGCCGCCTGAAAAGGATTATGAACCGTCCGACATATACTGGCGCTATCCGATTGAAGGCGGCGAGACCCGTAATTGCCCGTCGCGTTACCGGAATCAGTTTGGTGAATACAGGGCAACCCGCTCATCGGCATGCATCGCCTGTGGAAAGTGTGCGGAAATCTGCTCGTACGGGGTTCATGTCATGGCCGGCAAACGCATGCTGTCACCGCGATCCCATTTGTGCATCGGGGCCTCCCGGTGCCGGCGTAAGGGCCGTTTTTGCGGAGACGCCTGTCCCCAGGAGGCGATCCGGGTTGGTCCGGACCCTTCCTGGAAGACATTTGGCGATCCCCGGTGGCCCGCGCCACTCATAGTATCCACATGGCTTCAGGCTGAAACCGGTGGACCTCCCACTAACGGCCTGGAATATCGAACCGGGCAATCCGGCGGGGGGTTTGATCGAATCGATCTGAAATTCCCCCAAAATGATCCAAACCAGTTATTTCTGCCCAAGGATGTGGACCTGTCCATTTCTCTCAACCGCAGGAAGGATGACTCCCGGCCGAATATCACCATCGGTTTTCCCATTTACGGCGGCGGAATGAGCTATGGTTCCATCAGTCTGTCGACCATGGTGGGCAGGGCCATGGCCTATGCCGTGTTCAATTCCTTCACCTGTACCGGAGAAGGCGGGTATCCGGATGAACTGGTCCCCTACAAGGACCATGTCATTACACAGGTGGCCACCGGTCTTTTTGGCGTCCGGGAAGAAACCATCCAGCGGGCGCCCATCGTGGAGTTCAAATACGCCCAGGGCGCAAAACCCGGCCTGGGAGGCCACCTGCTGGGAGACAAGGTGACACCGGCCGTGGCCCGGATGCGGGAAGCTGTCGAAGGGAACGCCCTGTTTTCACCGTTTCCGTTCCATTCGGTGTATTCCGTCGAGGATCATAAAAAACATATCGACTGGATCAAGGTCATCAACCCCAGTGCGCTGGTGTCGGTAAAGGTATCCACACCGACTGATGTCGATATGGTGGCTGTCGGCAGCTATTATGCAGGGGCACACATCATTCATATCGACGGCTCCTACGGCGGGACCGGCGCGGCGCCGGATATCGCCAAAAAGAACATCGCCATGCCCATCGAATACGCCATTCCAAAGGTGCATCAGTTCCTTCAGGACGAAGGGGTGCGGGACCATTTGACCCTGATCGCCTCTGGCGGAATTCGAACGGCCTGGGACATCGCCAAAGCCATTGCCTTGGGCGCCGACGGTGTGGTCATCGGTACGGCTGAGATGGTCGCCCTGGAATGCATCCGGTGTGCGGCGTGTGAAAGCGGCCGGGGATGCCCGCGGGGAATTGCGACCACCGACCCGGAATTGACGAATCTTTACGGTCTGGAATACGCATCCCAACGACTCATCAATCTGTTTCATTCATTTGCGGTACAGCTTCAGGAAATTCTCTGGCGCTTCGGGATGCGGCATGTGGGGCAACTGGTCGGGCGGAGCGATCTGCTTACGCATCGGGATTATGTTGATGAAAAAGGGTTATTAAGGCTGAAGGCTGAAGACTGAAGGCTGAAGGTGCGGCATACCGCATTCTGGCAGGGTGGCCGTCGGACGGTCAGGCGGCTTGGCTGTTGGCTGATTCCCAAGCTCCTGCTTGGGAACCAGCCAAAGCCCCGTAGGGGCGACCTGTTTGTAGAAATTAATGCAGTTATTTCCATCAAGCTCCATCGGAGCGGCCTGTAACCGGAATACACAGGTCGCCCCTAAGGGGCTTGCTGGAATTGTTACAATCTCATTCTACAATCAGGACGCTCCTACGGAGCTTGATGGTATAAGTTTATTTTTAACTGCATTTTCACGGTAACCGATCATTTTCCGGCTGAAACCTGATTCGGCCCGGCCCTACCGTGCTGAATATTGAAACCAATTGAAGGGCGAGACAATGCAAGTCAAATCAGATCAGATGATCCGACGGATACTGGCGTCAAGAAAGGCGCTCATCGATGGACTGGGGCTGTCGAAGATTCCCCGGGAAAAGGCCGCCGAGGAAGGCGGCTGCGGTGTCGTGGGCTTTGCCGCATCGGTGCCGGTTCGCGGCAGACATATTTTTGAGCCTTCCATCCAGATGCATAACCGGGGAAACGGAAAGGGCGGCGGCATCGCGGCGGCGGCCCTCGATCCCGAACAACTGGGCGTGGATGCCGGGACATTGAAGACCCACTACCTGCTTCAGATCGCCCTCATTGATCCGAAGGCCGAACAGTCGGTGGAAACGGAATTCATTTTGCCGGATCTTGAGATCGCCCATCAAAATCGGATCCAACCCGCAGGGGATTACAGGGATTTGGGGCTGGCAGTCAAGCCGCCGGATATCGTTCAGTATTTTGTGCGGGTCAAGGCGGATGTCATTGAACGGTTTGCGCAATCCCATGAAATGGATGGTGCGCCGTTGCGTGATGTGGAAGATGAGTTTATCTATCAAAACAGCTACCGTCTCAATCAGCGTTTTTATGCGTCCATGGGAAAACAGCGCGCATTTGTCATGTCTCATGCGCGCGATCTGGTCATTTTTAAAATTGTGGGATATGCCGAGCAGGTTGTCACCTATTACGGGCTGGATGATTTCGTGGCTCAGGTCTGGATCGCCCACCAGCGGTATCCCACCAAGGGACGGGTATGGCATCCGGGCGGGGCCCATCCGTTCATCGGAATGAATGAAGCCCTGGTTCACAATGGCGATTTTGCCAATTACTACAGCGTCAGCGAATACCTGAGGCAGCACAACATTGTCCCCCAGTTTTTGACCGATACCGAGGTATCCGCACTGCTTTACGACCTCCTGACGCGGGTTTACAAATACCCGATGGAGTATGTCATCGAGGCCATTGCACCGACCACGGAGCTTGATTTCGATCAGTTGTCCGCCGAACGGCAGGAAGTTTACCGGGCCATTCAGCGGGTGCATGTTCAGGGGTCACCGGATGGCCCCTGGTTTTTCATCATCGCCGGAAGTGAACCGGACAGGGATCGATACCGTCTTCTGGGGATTACGGATACGGCCATGCTGAGGCCGCAGGTCTTTGCCCTTCAGACCGGCGATGTTTCCATCGGACTGGTTGGCTCCGAAAAGCAGGCCATCGATGCCACACTGAAATCCCTCAACGAAGAAGATCCGCGTTTCCGGCGCGTTGCCGACCGGTACTGGAATGCCCGGGGCGGCAGCCACACGGATGGGGGCGCCTTCTGTTTTACCGTGGAAAAACAAAACGGGATGACAACGCTGTCATGCGCGGATAAATTCGACAGACCGATTACGGCGCCTTCGGGAGAGTATCGGATCGATAACGGGGCCGAACCAGAGTCTCCGGCAGATGGGGCCGCCCTTCTCGAGGCAATGGATCGGGATTTGACCCCGGATGGCGCGGCGCATTTGTTTTCGATGATGGTTTCAGCCATTCCGTCCTGGAACTTGGGGCATCTGCGCTGGGTTCTTACCGCCCTCGAATCGAAATCCGGCCGGAATGACGACGCCCGTGAAGGGGCTATTGATGTGCTGACGAGGCTGAACGACAGGCGTTATGACTGCGGGAAAATGCGTTCAAGCTCCGTGATTCAGATCATCCGGGAGCATTTAAACCGGATTCTGGGAAAAATACCATCCATTTCCGAAAACGCCGACAGCCGATTTGCACGAATCGACCATGAGACCGCTGGAGCCATTCGGGCGCCAAAGGGCAGGGAAACTGTTCTGGTGATCTTCGCCCGGGATTTTCCCCCCGAAGGTGATGCGTGTGATGCCCTGCTGGCTGTCAGTGCCTACAAATTGGGCTGGAAACGGTTTATGGTATTTGGTCTGAAAGGACAACGATTCCACGGATGCGGGTTCGGTCCCGATACCGAAGACGTTCGCATGGATCTGTTCGGCAGTTCCGGCGACTATGTGGCATCGGGCATCGACGGCATGGAAATCCGGGTGCATGGAAATGCGCAGGATCAGCTCTGCCAGATCATCAAAAAAGGCAAACTGATCGTTTACGGGGATGTCGGCCAGACATTCATGTATGGCGCAAAGGGGGGGGAAATCTATGTGATGGGGAATGCCGCCGGAAGACCGCTGATCAATGCGGTCGGGAGGCCGCGGGTGGTCATCAACGGGACCAGCCTGGATTTTCTGGCGGAATCCTTCATGGCCGGAGATATCCATAATGGCGGCGGATTCGTGATTTTAAACGGTATCCGATTTGATGACTCCGGAAAAGTCGTTCCCCTGGACAGCCCGTATCCTGGCTCGAATCTTTTTTCCCTGGCCTCGGGCGGCGCCATATTCGCGCGTGATCCGCACCAGCAACTCATCGATGAACAGTTGAACGGCGCCGAATTCGCTCCAGTCACCGAGGCGGACTGGGCGTTGATTCTGCCCTATCTGGAGACAAACCAGAAACTGTTCGGCATCGATATCGTGCGGGATCTGTTGACCGTCGATGGCGCAATCAAACCGCCGCAGGCGGTTTACCGAAAGATTCAGGCCGTCAAACTGGCGGTTCTGGCCAAACAGACCGCACCGGAGTAAGATCCGATATCAGGAGTCAAAGCTGACATGCTTCAGGTCAATTTCAGCCTGCTTCCGCAATTCATTCAGGGTTGACTGAACATCGCTGCCAAGGGGAATTGTCCGATGACCGGCCAGGATGTCCCGGGTTTTTTCCATGGCCAGATCCACCCAGGTTTTTTCCCCCTCGGCCTGCCAGTTGTCCAGGGTCCTCCGGTTGCACAGACCTGGCTGCCAGTGTTCTTTTCTGAAAAAGTCAAAGGTATGGTCCGTGGAAAGAAAATCCCCCCCGGGCCCCAGTTCCCGGATCACATCCAGTGCCAGATGATCGGCATCGATGGTAAAGCCCCGGGCCATTCGCCGGACATAGCCAATGATTTCAGAACACATGACCAGCGCTGCCGGATGACCGACCAGGCCCTGTCCCAGATACCCCACATCATGAACCAGATTGGCGCCATCCAGGACTGCTGTCATGAGTGATATGGCCCATTCCATTCCGGCCTGCTGATCGATGCAGTGGGCATCGCTGACACCGGCGGTTCCCCACATGGGAATCCCATAAAAATGAAAGAGATCGGCGCAGGCCGAAAGCGCCAGGCGGTATTCCGGACACCCATAAACACAGGCCAGGGTTTTCATGTCAAATGTGGACATGCCAAAACCCGATACAATGGGGGCTCCGGGTGCACGCACCTGGTGCAGGACAACGCCGCTCAACGCCTCGGCATTTCCGACAGCGATGGCGCCGGCCAGGGTTACGGGCGCGCTGGCGCCGGACATCATTCCCGGGGTGTAGTTGACCGGGGCGCCGTTGTCTGCACAGAAAAAGAGTTTCTGAATGGCGCCGGTCGAGTGGGTCAGCGGGGTCAAGGGCTCGGCATAGTGAATGTGAACCGGTTTTTTTCGCAGCGCATCTTTGCCGCCCATGACCGCAGCAGCCATGTCATGAATGACCCGAATGTCCTGGATGCCGGCAGCCGTATAGAAAATGGGTTTGATTGAATTTTCCAGTTCGGTCCTGAAGGAATCGATGTACATCAGGTTGACCGGGGAATCATAGGGCAGTGCATAGGAGCCAATAAAATCGATATGTTCCATGGCGTCGCCGACCCGGGCCGCGTTGGCCACATCACTCAGCCGGGATTGCCGGACACGGCCGCTTTCCATGTCTATGGTATGGGTCAGATCGGTTCCCATACCAAAACAGGTCCGGCGGCCTTCCAGCCGCATGGCTTCCTCACCCAGACGGTTGTAAAGAATAACGGCAGAAGGCGCGGATTTGATGCATGTCTCCACGACGCTCCCGGGAATCTGCACGATATGGTCCGGCATCACCCGGCATCCGGCGCCGGCAAGCATGTC
>JBFXFK010000246.1:0-6332 GCA_050179135.1 Desulfatirhabdiaceae bacterium
GCAGTAGACGAGGGTTCGGATTTTGTTTTTGAGAATATGAACATTCCCGGACAATCCTTCTGCAGAATGCGTCTGGACGAGATGCTTGGCCGGCGGGTCACAGAGATATTTCCTTTTGTGGAGCGGATTGGACTGTTGGAAATATTCCGTCGCGTCTGGCGGACCGGTCATCCGGAACACTATCCTCTGACATATGTGGATGGACGCATCCGACAGTGGGTGGAAAATTATGTATACAAGCTGCCTTCTGGACTGATCGTGGCGATCTATACCGACACCAGCGAGAAACATCTGGCAGATGAGGCGCTGCGGGAGAGCGAGGAGAGGCTTCGGACAATTCTCCAGACAGCGATGGACGGATTCTGGATTTTGGATACCCAGGGGCGCATCTTAGAAGTCAATAAGACTTATTGCCAGATGAGCGGCTATAGCGAACAGGAACTGCTGACCATGTCCATTTTCGACCTGGAGGTCATTGAATCGGCAAATGATACCACTGCTCACATTCAAAAAATCATAGCATCAGGCGAGGATCGTTTCAAGTCCCAACACCGAAGCAAGTATGGCCGCATTTTTGACGTCGAAGTCAGTGTACAGTACCGACCCATAGAAGGCGGACGATTTGTGTGTTTTCTGCAAGACATCACAGTGCGAAAGCTGGTAGAGGATGCGTTAATAGAAAGTGAGAATAAATTTCGCATGACGTTTAATTTCAGCCCGGATTCCGTAAACATCAATCGCCTACATGACGGTTTGTATGTCGATATCAACGAAGGTTTCACGCGATTGACCGGCTTTACCCGTGATGATGTAATTGGTAGGACTTCTTTGGACATAGGAATATGGGATAATTCAACCGACAGGCAAAAGCTGGTCCAAGGGCTTCAGGAGCACGGTATTTACGAGAATCTTGAAGCTCAATTTCGAAGTAAAGATGGAAGACTTATCAGCGCATTGATGTCTGCCAGAGTAATTCTCCTCAAAAATGTCCCTCATATCATCTCCATCACTCGAGATATTACAGAACTCAAACTGATGCAAGCCCAGCTCCAACAGGCACAGAAAATGGAATCCATCGGTGCCCTTGCCGGCGGTGTTGCCCATGATCTGAATAATATCCTGTTTCCCATCAGCGGCCTTTCAGAGATGCTGCTGGATGAAATTCCACCGGACAACCCGGCACATAAAAGTATTGAACAAATCTATAAATCCGCACAACGGGGCAGCGAGTTGGTCAAACAGATACTGGCTTTCAGCCGTAAATCCACGCCCCAGAAAATGCCCATCCGGATTCAATCCGTTCTGAAAGAGGCATTGAAGCTGGCTCGATCGTCGATACCCATGAATATTGAAATCATAAGCAATATCAAACCGGATTGCGGCATGGTATTAGCAGATCCCACGCATGTGCACCAAATTTCAATGAACCTGATCACCAATGCGTATCATGCAATTGAGGCAAAAGGCGGAACAATTGATATTGAACTGAAAGAGACGGTATTTGAAAAAGATGATCTGCATGACATTTTGAAGAAACCAGGCAAATACGCATGCATTACTGTATCCGACACAGGAACCGGAATCGATAAGTCTCTAATCGATAAAATATTCGATCCCTACTTTACAACCAAAGAACAGGGAAAAGGTACGGGGCTGGGGCTTTCCGTAGTACATGGCATCGTGAAGCAACACGGCGGGGATATAAAAGTCTATAGCGAAGTTGGAAAAGGAACAACATTCAATGTGTATTTGCCTCTTTTAGAAAACGCCAAAAACATAAAGACTGCATCTGTCACCAGAAAGTATCCGACAGGAAGCGAAAGCATCCTGCTGGTCGATGATGAAGAGCCGATCATTCGCATGGAACAGATGATGCTTGAAAGACTGGGCTATAAGGTCACTACACGAACCAGCAGCCCGGACGCACTGGATGCTTTCAGATCTGATCCGTCAAAATATGATCTGGTGATCAGCGACAGAGGCATGCCGAAGATGACCGGAGAGCAGCTTGCCAGGGAATTGATATCGATCCGACCGGAGATTCCGGTCATTCTCTGCACAGGGTTCAGCGATGAAAACGATGAGCGACGCGCCAGAGACCTTGGTGTCAAAGGGTTTTTGAAGAAGCCGGTTGCATTTAGTGATCTGGCTGAAATGGTCAGAGAGGTGTTGGATGAGGCAAAGGACGCGATTCAAGAATAGTTATACTATTCTTGAGTAATGATCGGTTCAGAAAAATGGCGAAACCTTGAATGATATCGCTTATGAATGATTGTATGAAGCGGAGCAAATAGATTGAAATCGAAACGTGAGTGATTAAACAGTGGATTGAATTGGGGATTTAACAAATGAACTCATTCGGTTTCTTGGCCTTTAATGATTTCTTCGAAGTTTGAAATAATTTTTTCTGTAATGTGTGTTGGGTTTGCAGTTCGAATTTGTTTGGCAATCGCCAAAACATCAGCACCTGAAAGCCCCCCTGATTTGTGGAGCGCTGCAAGAAGCTCAAGTCCCCAAATTATTGAAATGCCATCATTTTTACATTGTTTTCGTAAATTTTTGTCGTTTGTTACGCAACTGAAATGGTGACGTTTGGCGGTAAGCATACACAACCAATCCTGGAAAGATAAAGGCCCTGATAGGCTTCCAGCCGTAAATGCGTCTTCGATTTCAGGTTCAACAACAATCAATCCAAGCTCAATGAGATCATTTTCATCCTCAATCTGATCGACTTCATCAATAACCGGACCAATGACATGAAGCAATCCCACATGCTTCACAATAAGCTGTAAAACGACAGGGTCCGCCTTGATGAAGTCAATCAGAACACACGCATCCATTATCATCAGTATGTTTTGTGAACGCCGGTGAATCACAAGATGACCTCCCAATTTTTCAGGAGGTTTTGCATTGATTCTAAACTGATACCGAGCATTTCTGCTCCACGGCTAAGCGATATCTTATCTTTTTCTATGGCAAGCCTGACAAGCCTGCTGAAACAATCTTCAAAAAAATCATATGCTTTAAGGCCATATGGTTCTGAAGAATCAATTCCCATGGGCTCTTCAGTATAAGGAAGGGATTTGTGAAATTTTTGCTGATAGGCTGAATTGAACCGAGGCCAAATAGATTTGTCAGCAAAGTTCAGTTCAGTTAAACGATACAGGATGGCCTTGTAGCTTACGCGAAAAATGCGTTTGATCTTGAAAACCCTGTCAACAAAATGCAATCCCGAGGCATCATTCCACTCCTCGCGAAAACCATCATCTGGCAACAAAAAATGTCCGGCAAACAGATTCGCCTCAGCTTCTTCGTCTTTGTTTTCCTCCTTCAGATCAATATCAAAGGCGTCCGGGTGCAACATAATGTGGCCGAATTCGTGTGCGGCGCTGAAAATTCTTCGTTCCACAGGAATACGTTCCCATACGTTCACGGCGACCGCCGGGCCTCCGTCCTTCTCTCCAATTGATAATCCAAAAAAACCATCTGACGACATCGGGAGAAAGAGGACTTTGACACCCGCTTTTTCAAGCAGTCCGCAAATATCATGAATAGGCTCGTGAGGTTTCAACCCCAATTTCTTTCGACAAAGGTTGGCAGTCTCAATGATGTTGTCTCTGCGACATTGCGGAATTATTTTTTTTAAATTAAAAGGAATATGGTAGTTTAATATTTCTTCCAAATAATTAAAATCTTTAATTTTTTTTGTAATAGTAGCCAAAATGTTTTCACGGTTTTGCATGCGCTTTACAGATCGAAATCTGACAGTCCTCAATTCGGACACCGGCCAGAAAAACTCTTGGACCTTAACATCCAGGACTTTTGAAATTGCCTGGATGGTCCTCATGCGCGGCTCACCCTTGGCAAGTTCAAGATTCTTGATCGATGGTAAAGACAGGCCCGCTTTTTCAGCCAATTCCTTTTGAGAGAGGTGTTTTGCATTTCTCAACCGTCTTATATTTTGGGCGAGCATTTGTAAATCCATATGGCACCTCCTGTTATAAATTGGCTAAAATATACCATATAACAAAAAATTTTCAATTGGTATCTTTTGATATACCCAACCATGGCCCCGACTTGAGGGGATTGAAATATAAAAACGGTTCAGGAACAACAAATCGCTCAGGTCGCCTGGAGGCGGCGGTTCACTGCTCAATACTGTCGGATCACCAGTCAATGGGCTGATAGTCTTTTAAAAACTTCCCGGACCAATGGTGCCCGGTCAGAATACCATCAAAAAATGGATCACACACCCGGGCAGCACCGTCAATGATATCCAGCGGCGGCTGAAAATCGTGGATGTGCTGTTTTAAAGCGGCCAGCCGGACCGGGTCTTCGTCTGTCACCCATCCCGTATCAACCGCATTGATGAAAATGCCATGCCTGGCCAGATCTTCGGCTGCTGTATGGGTCAGCATGTTCAGCGCAGCCTTGGCCATATTGGTATGCGGATGGCGCGATGCCTGTTTGAAGCGATGAAACTTGCCTTCCATGGCGCTGACATTGACAATATGTTTCTGTCCGGTATTATCCCGCTTCATGAGTGGGAGCAGGCGATTGCACAGCACAAACGGGGCGATGGCATTCACGAGCTGGACTTCAAGTATCTCGGGTGTCTGAATTTCTCCCAGGCATAACCGCCAGCTATTGGTTTCCCGCAGATCCACCTGCTGCAGATCCATATCCAGCATGCCTTCCGGAAATACCGCTTCAGCGGACAGGGAATTATCATATGCATAGGGAATTTGGGATAATTGAGCCGATGCCCGGATACCGATTCCCGGCCCCTGGCCATGCCAGGTAACCGGCAGATCGGATGACAGCACGGGTTGACCGGTTTTGACAGAATCAAGCTGTCTTTTCAGCAAAACATGTCTGTCGAGAATGGACTGCACATTATCGGGCAGCGTATTCGGATCACGATTTTCATTTTGCATCAGATGCGCATAAAAGCCGGGCGGCCTGCGTACGGTCTGGGCAGCATTGTTAATCAGGATATCCAGACGATGATAATTCTGCTCAACATGGGCGGCAAAAATTTCGACACTGGGGGTATGGCGCAAATCCAGTCCGTAAATGTGCAACCGCGTGCCCCATTCTGAAAAATCCGCTT
The DNA here is from genome assembly GCA_050179135.1 of Desulfatirhabdiaceae bacterium. Lineage (GTDB taxonomy): Bacteria > Desulfobacterota > Desulfobacteria > Desulfobacterales > Desulfatirhabdiaceae > UBA4064. Next base: position 5,114 of record JBFXFK010000246.1, read on the forward strand.
CTGCAGCATATCGAATTGCCGCGTCCATCGGAAATCGGGTTGTGGCAATAACCTCAGCACCGGCCCGCAGCATCATCAGGGTTGCCTGATATCCAATTTTCAACCGTGAGCCGGTGATCAACGCAACGTTTCCATGCAACGATGCGGTCTGAAACCGTTTTTGATAATTGAAATCACCACAGCGTTTGCACATGGCGTCATAGAAAAAATGAAGATGCATATACTCTGCCTTGCAGATATAGCAGTTTCTGGGTGAATTCAATTTCTGCTTTTCATTTTCTGCCAACGTGTTCAAGTCGGTAATTTGCAGGGGCGCCCTGAAAATATCCGTGTTGCGTGCAGTACGGATGCCGGTGACAGCCCTGGCAGAACGCTCTTTTGTCATCAGTTGTTGACGGCGCAACAGGTTTTTCTGTTTTCGTCGTTTGTTGATTTCATCGCGGCTGGGCCGGGAAAGTTTTCCGGCTGCGGTAAGCAGCGCAATCCGTTGATCTTCAGGCAAAAATGCCAGTTGCTCGCTGTTTTTTGCCAAATTTTCAAGCATGACGATGACGTTTTCAATCTCTTCCTGATTGTAATTCAATTCAATGACTTCAGACTGTTGATCCATTTGCAAATTCCATATTCATTTTATTTTGCCAGGGTTCCGCACGGGTGATTCCAGTTAAAAAAAAATGAAAAATATATCCGGTTTGGTTAAAAATAACAATTTCTGTTTGTAAACACGGACTACTGGATATGTCAATTGACAACCGGAATCCCGCCGTGATAATCGCTTGACATCAGGTGAAAGAATCTCAACCCATATCTCACAAACGAATGTAAGGCTGTCGGAAACAGGAACGGATGAACACCAGAAAACGAACCGGAATTATCAGAGATCCGAGATATGCCGGTCACTGCATGGAGGAAAACCACCCGGAGTGTCCGGAACGACTCGATGTGATTTATTCCATGATCGATACGTTCGAATCGCATGGTCTTTTTTCGGAAATTACTCCCAGAAAAGCCGAAAAACACGAGCTGCTCCGGGTTCATTCAGCAGGCCATATCCAGCGGCTCGAGGCCACCGAGGGAAAACGGGTTTACCTGGACCCGGATACCATCACGTCGCCTCTTTCCCATGAGGCTGCCCTGCTGGCTGCCGGCGGGCTTTGCCTGGCTGTGGAACAGGTTGAAAACGGTCTCTTTGATAATGCCTTTGCCCTGGTCCGGCCGC
>JBFXFK010000247.1:0-6282 GCA_050179135.1 Desulfatirhabdiaceae bacterium
ACAACTGAAAATGGCCTTTTGAATGCAGAAGCACCCAAGCGAATAATCCTGAGGAACCCGGTGCGGTAATTCCGCACGCCGGGGTCTGTGAGGGGGCAGTCGGGTAACTGGCTGTCCTACCTCGATAAGGCAGCAGGGAGGGAATAGGCCTTTTTCGGCCATTCCCGACCGATAACGCAGCGAAATTAATTTTCTGGAAGTCTATAGCTCGGGTTTGTAAAGACAAGGCATGCCTTGTCTCTACGCCGCCAACGGCCTGACAGCATTCAGGCAGGGCAACCATTGGACGCTGAGGCGGCCCGGCTGTTTCTCAATATGTCGTGTTCATCAATTTCTACAGACCGGTTGCCCCTACAGTGCTTTTTCGGAAAACATCATTTTCATTTCCGGGGAATGAGCAAGCCCTTGATCGTGAATAAATCACATTCTTTCACGGGTATTGCCGATCCATCCATCTGATCAAAGGAAGAAAAAAACATAGGCCGGGAATCCCTGAGCGGACTGATACAGGAGGTTCAGGCAGCAGTCGAGCGGATGCAAGCAATGGAATTGTTGTGGGATGCCTTGTCCCATAATGACCATGAAATGCCATCTCCTGCATGGCATGAGGAAATTCTTAAGAAAAGAAAGGATAGAATCAGGCGAAGCAAAATTCATTACACTTGATCAACTGAAGAATTACTATCGCAGATGAAAACCAGAACAGTGATAATCTCCGATGATGCAACTGCTGATTTAGACGCAGGAAAAGCCTTGAGCCAATCTACAAGCTGAGAAATCAGGTGTTTTTCTATTTTTTTTTCCGAATAGTTACAAGTTTGGCCGAATGTGCGGCGATCAGACATGGGGGCGGACGAAGTGTTTCTTTATCCAGGCAATTGGCCTCCCTTGATGTAATATCAGCCAGACCAGAGAGATCAACCCGACCTGCTTTTCTGCCATTCGGTCTGATTGACTGTCTAACCAAATGATGATACTAAAAATATGCCGTAACGGCGTGGCGCATTTTCAGACAAACGGGGAACGGGAATCATGCGTTATGACATTGCGGAAAAAATATTGATCGAAAAATGCCGGGATGTGCTACTGGAGCATCTGCTGCAGATATCCGTATCCGAAAGCGTGATACTGGAGGATTTACCCAAGGAAACCGTATCCCTCAAGCGCAGCGATTATCCCATCCAGGTGACGGATGCAGCAGGCCAATCCATGATGGTGCTTCTGGAACTGAAATCCGCCTGGGAAACCGACAGCATCCTGCAGATACTGGACTACCGGATTCGGCACAAGCTGAAACACCGGATGCCGATCATGTCCTGTATTGTGTTACTGACCCCGTCGGCGTCTGCGACCGATTGTTACCAGGATGAAGAGGTCCATTTTCAATACCGTCTGGTACGGATTTATGAAATGGACGCCCGGGAGGTCATGGGTAACAATCTGACCTGCCTGATGCCGTTTGTGCCCCTGATGCGGCATGGACCGGAATTGATTGTTCAGGCAGAAAACCGGATCAATGACAGTGATACGTCCCGGAAATGCTGACCTCGATGGCCATCCTGTCAGGCCTGATATCGCGGGAATTGCCAAAAGAAATGATTGGCAGAAGGAGGGATCTGATGATTGAATCTGCAGCGTATGATCTTTTGATGGAGCTTGCCCGGAAAGAGGTTCGGGATGAGGTTCGGGATGAGGTAATGAAAGAGGGAATTGAAGTGGGAGAAAAAAAGGGAATTGAGGAGGGAATACAGCGCTCTATTCGAAAAATGCTGATGAGAGGATTCAAGCCGGATGAAGTTGCGGCAATTCTGGAAGTGGATAGAGAGAAGGTACAACGAATTGTCGATTCCCTGGCGCAACCTGTGACCTGATGCGGCTTTGATCGAAAAAACGGATATGCCATCCATTCCATACCGAAAACTGATCCTGGACCGTATCCCTAAAATCATCATAAAATCCGGCAAAACACCCCAACTCCGGACGCTGGGCGAACCGGAATACCGGAATGCGGTTGGCGCCAAGATTCTGGAAGAAGCCCATGAACTGTTTGCCGAATGGCAGCGGGGCGATCCGGACGGCGTGCTGAAAGAATCCGCAGATATGATGGAGATTCTGTTGGCGGCGTTGCAGGTTCACGGACTGACTATTGATGACCTGATGGCCATGCGGCAGAAACGGGCCGATGACCGTGGTGGATTTTTGGAGCGGTTGTTTCTGGAATCTAAACCATCTCCAATCCATGCTTCCCGAAACCTGCCTGAAAGTCTTTCACCCATCCGACCTGCCGTTTGATCAGAATCCCCAGCCCTTTCATGTCAAGGCGTTTCTCTTTCACCGGCGGTCCGGCGCCGGTTCCATGCTCATCGGCTCCTCCAATTTTACCGAAGCCGGGTTTATGCGGAATATCGAATGGAACTATTTTACACCGGGCGAAATCAATCTGGCCTTTGACAACCGGTCGGCATTTGAACAAGCCGTGACCGAAATGGTTCGTTCCAATCCGAAAAAGCCTTTGAATGAAAACGCCATGACCATCATTTATCACAAAAAGAGTGGTTTGAAAATTGATTCCACGTAAACGAGAAACTTCAAAAAATCACAGCACGCATGAGCCGCCCTGTTCACGGTACGCCCGGAACGAACGTCCTCGACGATGTTTTTTGAATTTCTTGAAAATCATGAATATATTTACTATTGATTGTAACTGTTCAATTGTTACAACCCATCGAAAATTGGAGAAACCAATCATGTCAAATACAGAAAATATGCTTTCAAGAATCACGGTGAACCCCCGGATAATGGTCGGTAAACCGACCATTCGGGGTATGAGAATAACTGTGGAACAGATTCTCCGTGCACTGTCGGGGGGTGTTTCGGAACAGGAACTGCTTGAAGAATATCCGGAGCTTGAAAGAGAGGATTTTCAGGCGGTGTTCGCTTATGTAACCGGACTGGTCGAAGAGGAGCGCGTATTCGCCGTGGAAGTGCATGCATGAGTGCATCCGAGCTGAAATTTCTCATCGATGTAGGTGTAGGCAAAAGAATCGAAAGATATTTGCGGGAGGAAGGTTATGATATTAAAGCAGTGAGAGACATCGATTCCCGCATGGAGGACGAGAATATCATCCACACTGCCGTTACGGAGAACCGCATGGTCGTAACCATGGACAAAGACTTTGGAGAGCTGGTATATCACGGTTCAATGAAACATTGTGGAGTTTTGCTGCTGAGACTGGAAAACGCAACTGGGACAGAAAAGTTGCAGATTGTTAAACATATTATGAAAAATTATTCTTCTCAGATAAAAGATTGCTTTTGTGTGTATCAGAATGACAGGTTTCGAATTAGAAGAATTGTAACTGCTCAATAACCTGGGATGTCAGGTACCGTGGGCTTGCCCGCGCCCGATGATTTTCTATGGTTTACAGGACAAAGTCCTGTCACTGCCCGGTTTTATTGAGGTTTTACCTGCATTCCGATGTCGGTTACATTGCAGTTCAGACGGTTCTGGCCCAGTTTGGTCAATCCTGTTAATCCTCGCAGATATTTTTTTGACAGGATTGACATGATTTACAGGATTGAAAAAGACCAGGCACCCATTTGTTTCATTTAATCCTGTTCATCCTGTAAATCCTGTCAAAAAATTCTATCCCATCCAGACTATCAGGCGGCCAAACACCTGGCACATTTACGCCCAAATTCCTGCCGGGCCTGGCTGCCCCCCCGAACCTGGCCTGTAACATCCGGCTGATGGATGCCGTTGACCGGAGTTGACTGTCACCCTTCCAATACTTTGCCATTTTCGATGAAACCGATTACAGCCGAATTGCCTGGCGCGGTACCCGATATGACGCGGCTGAATTGTCCCGGGCACTGGAAGCCGACACCCGTACCCGAATTGTGGTCCGGAACCTGAAAACGTACCTGCCATCATTTGGCAAAATCAAGGCCCTGGCCTTTTGCAGTTCTGTGGCGCATGCAAGGTGATCAGCAAGCTGAAGCAGATGCCGCTCAATTTTCTTGGACGGAATCATTTTTAATCCGGTCAAGCCTTCCTGTTTCATGAATTCTTCTCCAGAAGCATTCTGCCTTTATCCGTCAGGCGATATTTCTGTTTACTGCTTTTTGGCTTGCCCGGAATGGTCATTTCAATCAGACCCGTGTTCAACGATGGCAGTAAATAGGCTTCACGGAAGTGATCTTCGTGCTTTAGTCCCAATTTTTTCTGAATTTCTGTGCGTTTCAATTCCCCGGTCATGGCACAGATGAGCTTGAGTACTTCCCCGGTGACTTGTTCAGACGGATGCGTAGCAGAAATGATTTGCGGAACTTCCGCCGGGTTGGCTCCGAATTCGGGAACGCTGATAACCATGCGGAAGATGTTGCCTTCAATGAGTTCAGGGTCGGCACCGCCATATTTTTTCCCATAAAGCATCATTTTTCGCATACCCGATCCCAGCTCATCGGCACGGTCGATCTGACGGAAGAAAGCACCAATCACCGGATTCTTTTGAAACGGAACCGTCGTTGCCGGGTCCAAACGCCCGAATCCATGCGGACGGCAGGGATTATCGGTCACCACTTTTTTGACCGGCACCTTCTGCAGGTCGGCCAGAACCGTTTTCAGGGTTTGAACGAAGTTGCCATCTATCGGCTTCGGAAGCTCCTTCGACTCCATGTACGACTGAATAACCGTTCAACATAAAGCCTGTTAACTACCATCCCAATCCGGTGATCGCAATAACAATCCGCATAAACAAACCCGGATCAGTAAAAACCCATGTCAACACCGCCGTAACTGATACTGCCCGCGTAATCCAGAACAGCAAATGAATATAGTTGGTTCGATCTACAGGAAATGGTTGACTTTTCAAGGGATAAGGGATACCGAAAACCGAGCCGGGAATCGGGTGATGTTAGTGGCTGAGCGATACATACGGCGGCAGAAACTGGCTGCGGATTCTTCAAAATCTGTGTGATATCAGAAGGAAATTTATATGGTCAAATATCAGAAAGGAAAACTCTACACACTGGCTGTGACAGACATTATGGCTGATCCGGATCAGCCCCGGAAATACATGGATCCGGATGCGCTGGTTGAACTGGCCGCATCTATTGCCCGGCATGGTGTGCTGGAACCGCTGCTATTCCGGGTGGATGAAGCCGGTACCCCGATTCTGGTTGCCGGCGAGCGCCGTCTGGAAGCATCCAGACAGGCTGGCCTGACAACTGTTCCTGCAATGTTTGTCGATGGCAATCATGCAGAGATATCCCTGGTGGAAAATCTGCTGCGGGAAAACCTGACGGCTGTAGAGGAGGCCGAAGCCCTGGACAAGATCATGAAGGATCATGGCTATACCCAGGAAGCCCTGGCCGGTGTTATTGGCAAGGCCCGCAGTACCGTGACCGAAATTTTGACGCTGAACCGGCTGCCTCAGGATATCCGGGATGAATGCCGGGGCAACAAGACCGTCAGCCGAAGCACGCTCATTGAAATTGCCCGCAAGAAACAGGCGCGTGGCATGACGACCGCTTGGGAAAAGTACAAAGAAAAAAGCCAGAAACAGGAATCTGGTAAAACGGTACGGCAGCAGGGAGCGGGCGGAGCCTCGGCGTTGAGCCAGGTGATCCAAAAAACCCGGGACAAACTGACCGCATATGATTCCGCCACTTGGTCCGAGGAAGAAAAGAACACGCTTCGGGAATCCCTGACCAGATTGATGCAGGAGGTTCAGTCAGCCATTGATAGGCTGTGATCCGAGAGGAAAAACTTTTCGCATATCGAAATATTTTAATATATATCAAGTAATTAACCTATGTCGGTGCGCCGACATTGGTTTGGGGCATAAAGTTGGAAATCTTTCAAAATTAGCGATTCCGTATCATTTCTTCTGTTGCGGCTCTGGTTCCGGGGAATGGAATGGATTTCTCCCTTAAACCCTGGCCAACTTTCGATTTGAAGGTTGAATTTCAAAGCGCAACCGGCCAATATTGCCTTCAAATCATGACGGTTCGTTCCAATCCGAAAAAGCCTTTGAATGTAAACGCCATGACCATCATTTATCACTAAAAGAGTGAGTTGAAAATCGATTCCACGTAAACAAGAGACGTCTGAAAATCACAGCGGGTATGAGACGCCCTGTTCACGGTACGCCCGGAACGAACGTTATATATTGAAATCATGGGACAAAATTCTAATGATTATATCAAAAACTGAGGAAATTATCGCATAGATAAAATAATAACCTCCTGATAGCATAAGAGTGCAGTTTCATTAATCAA
>JBFXFK010000248.1:0-6251 GCA_050179135.1 Desulfatirhabdiaceae bacterium
GTTTTGGTGGTGGCTTCAAAAGCACCGGACCTGACTGCCATTCGCAACGCCCTGATCAAGCATGTACCAAATGGCCCGGAAAAATGGCGCACCATTTCGTCACTCGACATCATGGTTCCTGCAGGAAATGTATTCATCCAGTGGATCGGGGTGACCTACGGGGAGGCAGCGGAAACCATCCGTCGCCATGCAAAAAATGGTCATTTGCCCGAACCCCTGCGGGCCGCTCATCTCATTGCCTCTGCGATGGGCCAGGGAAAGTGTCATGAACAATAATCCGGAGGCATTTTCGAATGATGTCAGATATGAACACAATTGATTCACAAGATTTTCAGATACCCTTGCTGGCTTTGGGAAGTGGCTGGCTGGTGGTTGACAAACCCGCAGGCATGACGGTTCACAACGAGACAGGGCGGGATCTCTGCTCCCGGATATCTGCCCGAATCCAAAATGATTCGATTCTTCAGGAGCAGATCCGGATGGATCCGGATTTTGGTGTCAATCCGGTTCATCGTCTGGACAAAGAGACGAGTGGTGTCATTCTGCTGGCTGTAAACCGGAAGATCTTCCAGTTCTTTTCAGAGCAGTTTGCATCGCGTCAGGTGAACAAGCGGTATATTGCCATTTTGCATGGCCGTCTTGAAAAACCGGAAAAAAATGCCGGGTGGGGGACATGGCGCTGGCCCCTGTCTGAAGCCGTCGGCGGGCGCCACCATCCCGAAGGCGCCGGAAACCTGAAGAACTGCGAGACCCGTTACCGGATTCTGGATCACAGCACCCACTATACGCTGGTGGAAATCGGGCTGATGACCGGCCGCACGCATCAGATCCGGCGGCATGCGAAATTGGCCGGTCATCCGGTTGTCGGCGATTCCCGCTACGGTTCAACCCGGGCCATAAATTATCTCATTCAAAATCATGGCTTTGACCGTCTTGCGCTCCATGCACGCGCCCTCACCCTGATTTTGCCGGATGATATATCGAAGACAACCATCGAAATCGCCATCATTCCGGACAAGATTCTGGATTTGTTTCAAAATGACCTTCCAGTCCATTCATTGACGCCTGATAAGGCAACTCGCATGAAATAATATCCCGGATGGGACGGCATGGAGAAATACTGTCAGCCGGTTTCGGGACCGGTTTTTCATATAGCCGGGTCGAGGTGGCGGGAAAAAGTATTCAATTTTCAGTTCGGAATCCTTGATCTGCCATCGGGGAGAAATCCCCATTCCCACCAAATTGGAAACCAGGGTATCCAGTCCGCCGTCAATTTGAGGGTCATTTCGGACAAGCTCGCGCAACCGGGACCGCAAGGACCCCAAAGACGAAAACAGCGTGTTATTCGGACCCGCCGAGGACATTCCCAATGACGACAGCCGGCGCCCGTTTCCAGCCCCTTCAAAATCAGAGGTAGCCATTCGGATTTTTCGGCCCCTGCTGTCCAATATCTTCAGGTATCCCCCGATTACAGCCCCTTGCCAGTACGCACCCGGTAATGCCGGGGCCTGCCCGATGCTGCATTGATCTCGGCCATAATCTCCGCGCGATAGGCCCGAAGCTCCGGCAAACCGGTTTGGCCGTATTCAACCATCTGATCGCCTTTGGTGATCCTGACAACCCGTTCACCGGACATCAGCCGGGTTATGGCCGTGTTTACGGCTGTCAAATCCTCTTCTGTGTATGCCACCTGACCCCCCTTGAGATTATGAAGCCCATTTTGTTTTATGGATGGAACAAACTCAATGCGCGCGGGTTAAACGGGTTATGCCGGTTAAACAGGTTAGATAAATTTGTTGTCTGAAGAAAAAAATTGTGAGATATCCCGATTAAATTAAATATTTATGAGAGGAACGGAGAGAGGTGGAGTTCAACAATAATGCAAGTATGGGCAACTATAGCTGTCAAGATAATGATTTTGGGAAGGCTGCAGGGAGGGGATAGGCCTTTAGCGGCTGACGCCTTGAAAAGCCCTCGGCCATCCCCGACAGATAACGCACACAAAATTTTTATCTTGAAAGCTATACTAAAATTGTAAAACGTCATGATAGTGAACCCGGAGTTATAACATGAAATATCGATTGCAAGATTTGATAGATATGGAACACTTTCAAAACCTGCAGGACAGGCTCAATGAAATCTACTCCTTTCCTTCATCAATTATTGACAACGATGGCAACATTCTTACAGCCACTGCATGGCAGGACATCTGCACACAGTTCCACAGGAAAAATAAAGACACTGAATTGCTTTGCATCAAGAGTGATCAATACATTCAGGACCACATCCATGAGGCAAATCCCGCTGTAAGTTACCGTTGTCCGCACGGACTGGTGGACAATGCAACACCCATCATCATTGACGGCATCCATTATGGAAATTTTTTTACCGGCCAGTTTTTTCTGGAAGAACCGGATCTGGATTTTTTCCGCGTTCAAGCCAAAAAGTATGGGTTTGACGAAGATGCATATCTTAAAGCGGTTAAGAGAGTGCCGATCTGGACACAGGAACAACTCAACAATTATCTGTTTTTCATCAAAGGGCTGATTACTGTTATCTCCGAAAGTGGTTTGAAAAAACTTAAGGAGATGGAAAACCGAAAACGAATTGAAGTAAGCGAGAAGAGGCACAGATCCATCCTGAAATCTGCAATGGATGGCTATTGGCTGACTGACACAGATGGTCAATTGCTTGAAGTCAATGATGCATATTGCAGTATGACTGGTTACAGCGAAGACGAACTCCTGAATATGCACATTCCTGATTTGGAGGCAGTTGAGGACCCTCAAGTGGTAGCCGAACATATGAAAAAAGTCATTTCACAAAGGTCAGATCGTTTTGAATCTAAACATCGTCGAAAGGATGGAACCGTTTTTGAAGTTGAAGTCAGTATTCAATTTCGCCCGGAGGAAGGTGGACAATGCATTTGTTTCTTGAGGGATATCACCAAGCGCAAGCTATCGGATGAGAAACTGCGAGAAAGTGAAGAAAAATTTCGCTCCCTTGCAGAGAACAGCTCTGATTATATCATGCGTTACGACCGGGAATGTAGGCATCTGTATATCAACTCAGCGGGATTACGAGTAGCGGGATTGGAAGCTGAGGATCTGATTGGTAAGAATCACCGCGAGAGCGGATTTCCCGAGAAACTTTGCCATCTCTGGGAAGAACGGATAATACAGGTGTTTAAAACCTCTGAGCCCTCCAAGGTTGAGTTCGAGTTTACAGGAGTCGATGGACCTGTGATTCTGGAGGTGAATCTGTCCCCGGAATTCGACGCGGAAGGCAACGTATGCTCGGTGTTGGGAGTTTCCCACGATATCACTGAGCGCAAAAAGATTGAGGAAACCTTACGAGAGAAAGAGCAACTCTATCGAAGCATGTTCGAGCAAAACCATGCAATCAAGCTGTTGATAGATCCGGAATCTGGAAAAATTATTGATGCAAACTCGGCTGCCTGTAAATTTTATCGATACAGCCATGAGAAGATCACAAAACTTTATATATGGGATATTAACACATTGGGTGAAGCGGAAACCAGAAAGCGCATGATTCGAGTAATGTTGGATAATGAGACCGATTTCGAGTTCATGCATCGATTGGGTTCTGGTGAAACCCGTTGTGTACTGGTTTACAGCAGTAAAGTGAAAATTCAAGGAAAAAGTATTCTTTATTCGGTTGTCGTTGATATCACAGATCGAAAAAATGCCCAAATAAAGATGAAACAAAATGCTGACAACCTGAAAATAGTGTTTGACAGTGCTCCAAATATTCTTGCTCTTGTTGATGAAAACATAAGGGTTGAAATGATAAACCGTAATGGCGCCCTTCTTGTCGGAAATGGCAAAGAAGCCCTTTCAGGGTTACTTTGCGGAGATGTATTTAACTGTAAGCACGCATTCCACGGTGATGGATGCGGTACAAATTCAGAGTGTCCCGATTGCCCGTTGCGGTCCCGAGTTCTGTCAACCTTTGAAACAGGAAAGCCCCAAATTGAAGAGGAAGGTCAGATGACCTTCATATTGAATGGAAAAGAAGTGGTTGTGGACATTCTTATCTCCACTTCCCTTTTGAATATAAGTGATAACAGGAAGGTCCTTCTCTCCTTGATGGATATTTCGGAAAGCAAAAACGCTATCCGAGCACTGCACGAAAGTGAAGAAAAATACCGCAAGGCTTTCATGACCAGTCCTGATTCCTTCGTAATCACGAGATTGTCGGACGGAATGTTTGTTTCGGTTAATAAGGGATTTGTCGAGATGTCCGGTTACTCAGAAGATGAAGTTGTCGGTAAAACTTCTTTAGAAATCAATATTTGGGTAAACCCGGAGGACCGGATAAAGATTATAGATAGATTGAAAAAGAGAGGCGAGATCCGAAATTATGAAACCCGTTTTTTTGCCAAGGATAGAGAAATTTATGGCTTGATGTCTGCTACCATTATCGAAATAAATGGCGTTTCTCATATTCTCAACATTATCAGAGACATCACAGATCAAAAACTGGCAGAGGAAGAGAAGGCCAAACTCGAATCCAGGCTCATGCAGGCGCAAAAAATGGAGGCGATTGGATTTCTTGCCGGCGGCATCGCCCATGATTTGAACAATATTTTGTTTCCGATCAGCGGTCTTTCAGAAATGCTTCTCGATGAAATTTCACAAGACAATCCCATTAACAAAAATTTGAGACAAATTTATCAATCCGCTCAACGGGGCAGCGATCTGGTTAAACAGATCCTGTCTTTCAGCCGTCAGTCCAACCCTCAGAAGTTGCCGATCCAGATTCAGCCGGTCCTGAAAGAGGTATTGAAGCTGGTCAGAGCAACCATACCCATGAATATCAAAATCACCAGCCGGATTCAAACGGATTGCGGAATGGTTTCGGCTGACCCCATACAGATTCATCAGATCATCATGAACCTGATCACCAATGCATATCATGCAGTGGATGAAAACAACGGAACAATCGATATCTTGCTTTCAGAGGTGCCGTTCGAGCAAGATGATTTGCTTGATGTTCCAATGAAACATGAAAAATATGCGTGCATAACCGTTTCAGACACAGGTACCGGGATTAATAGAAATCTGATGGATAAAATATTCGATCCCTATTTTACCACCAAAGAGCAGGGCAAGGGGACCGGCCTGGGGCTTTCGGTAGTGTACGGGATCGTAAAGGACCATGGCGGGGATATCAAGGTTACCAGTGAAGTGGGAAAGGGAACCGAATTTCATGTGTATTTGCCCCTTCTGAAGGATGTTATCGAAAAAAACACCGATGCCGCCGTAAAGTATCCAACAGGTTCAGAAAGTATTCTGCTGGTTGATGATGAAGAGCCGATTGCTCGAATGATGCAGATAATGCTCGAAAGGCTGGGGTATAATGTCTCTACCCGAACAAGCAGCTTGGATGCGTTGGATGCTTTCAAGGCAAATCCGTCAAAATATGATCTGGTAATCAGTGACAGAGGGATGCCGAATATGACAGGGGATCAGTTGTCCTGGAAACTGATATCGTTCAGACCTGATATTCCCATCATTATTTGCACAGGTTTCAGTGAGGAAAAAGATCAGCATTACGCCAAATCAATTGGGGTAAAAGGATTTCTAATGAAGCCCGTGGGAAGAGGTGATCTGGCAGAAATGGTCAGAAAAGTGCTTGATGAGGCCAAAGGAACAACTCAAGATTAGTTATCCTATCATTGAATCATGATCGGTTCAGAAAAATGGCGATACATTGAATGATATCGCTTGTGAATGATTGTATGAAGCGGAGCAAATAGATTGAAATCGAAACGTGAGTGATTAAACAGTGGATTGAATTGGGGATTTAACAAATGAACTCATTCGGTTTCTTGGCCTTTAATGATTTCTTCAAAGTTTGAAATAATTTTTTCTGTGATATGTGTTGGGTTTGCAGTTCGAATTTGTTTGGCAATCGCCAAAACATCAGCACCTGAAAGCCCCCCTGATTTGTGGAGCGCTGCAAGAATCTCAAGTCCCCAAACTGCTGAAATACCATTATTTTTACATTGTTTTCGTAAATTTTTGTCGTTAGTTACGCAACTGAAATGGTGACGTTTGGCGGTAAGCATACACAACCAATCCTGGAAAGATAAAGGCCCTGTGTCAGCGGCGACCTGAAAATGTATCTTATTCGGCGGTTTGAAAATGTTGTTCTTTTCTTTTGACTTTACTTCATGAAAATTCATTAAGACATTCTTCTTCAATTTTCTTCGATTTTATTTCCTC
>JBFXFK010000249.1:0-6207 GCA_050179135.1 Desulfatirhabdiaceae bacterium
CTGGCTATATCCGCTTCATAAACGCTTCCGAGAGCTGCTCTGCAAATAACCCTGTTTTGCGATCAAGCCTTTCCTTTTTTGTATTACTGCATAGTCATATTGAAAACTGGTTTACCGAATATTTACTATAAAAATGATATTTTCCTTATTTATTCTGAATTCTGGCTTCTGGCTTCTGAATTCTGTTTTTACCGTTTACAGCCAGATCATCGGGAGGCGGAACGAATGTCAAGGCCCACCAGCACACGCTCGGTATTGGCCAGATCTCCGATAATCTTTTTAAGCGGTGAGGGAAGCTTTCTTACCAGTGTCGGAATGGCAACGATCTGGTCACCTTTGGCAAGCTGAGGCGTTTTTAAAAGGTCTATCACTTCAATACGGTATTTCCACGCAAGATGCTCTTCACAAATTTTCTTTAAATTTTCAAAGGCCGTAATCGATTTCGTGGTCTGACCGGCGACATATAATCGGAGATCCCAGATTTCCCCGGTTGGATCCGTCGTCGCGTTCTTTCTCTTTCTGGGTGATGCATCCATCACTTTATGCTCCTTTCCCGCTTCCTTTTCGAACACTTTTCCGTGTTGGCTTCCCCTTGCGAAGATGCGCCATTTCCAATCGGTCCTCCACCAGAACCGTCTGTCTTTTTTGCTCTTCTTCCGCCATCAGGCTCAGCTCTTCGGATTCCGCATCAAATTCGGCGCGAAGGGCTGCAATTCTGGCTTCCAGTAACGTTTTCTTTCGCTTTTGCTCGCGGGCTTTCCGATCCGCTTCCCACCGGCGTGACAGCTCGGCGGCATTTTCCCGGGCATCCTGAACCGCCCGGGCGCTGCCGGTCAACACCATGCCGGAACCGGTATAAACATCGACAAGACCAACACCCGAGCTCAGGTTGCTGATCGGGTCGATAATAAAAACCTGTGGATCTTACGAATTGATCACATTGAGGAAGGTGACCAGATGCATCTCAAGTCCGTATAGTGACGGCCTGGCGGAATGGAACTTGAGAAGACCCTTCTTGACCCACCGGTTGAGATCCAGGCCGATGGAACCCATGTTGCGGATAATCTGGCTGGGTGATTCCTCAAAGGCAAAATACAGGCAGCGCTCTCCCCTCATGCATGCGGCATTGGCAAAGGTGACCGACAAACTGGACTTGCCTGTGCCCGCCGTACCCGAGACAAGGATGGTGCTGCCCCGGTAGAATCCCTTTTTATCCAGCATGTCATCCATCTTTGGGACACCTGTTGAGATGCGTTCCGTGGAAACAATGTAGTCGAGCCCCAGGGACGTGATGGGCAGGATGGAGATACCGTACTCGTCTATCAGAAAAGGATACTCATCCGCACCGTGAGATGAGCCGCGGTACTTGATAATACGCAGGCGTCGGGTGGAAATTTGCTCCTGAATGCGGAAATCAAGAAAAATGACGCAATCGGCGACATATTCTTCAAGCCCGTAACAAGTCAGAAGTCCGCCAGCACTTTCACACGTAACAATGGCCGTCATGCCGCGGTCTTTCAATCAGCGAAAAAGCCTGCGGAGTTCTGCCCGAAGAATCGTGATATTGACATCCCGGAGAAAAGGGCTTCTATGTATCCAGGACAACCCGCTTTGCGCCGATGGAATCGATGGCATTGCCCAGGCGGATGAACAATCCCTCCAGGTCGTACTCACCCGTTTCCTCAATCTCGCTTCGCTCGACAAGAACGTGGTCTGTTGCAACGAGACCACGCGATATCATGCCATGAAGATCAAAACCAAGGGATTTGAAGTTCTTTGCAAGGTCCTCCGTTGTTTCCTCAAAGGTCATGAAGCCCCCGGGTTCTTTGAAATCCATGACCCCCGCATGAGAAATTCCATGGCAAAAAGTGTTTTGCCACACCCCGCACTGCCACAGATCAGCGTCGGCCTGCCTCTTGGCAGTCCTCCCTTTGTGATCTCATCGAGACCCTTGATGCCTGTTGGACATTTTTCAAAAACATCAGGATCATGTTTTGCTGTAACCATCATTGTCTCCCTGAATTTAAACCACGTTTTTTATGTTCTGCAAGGGTATGTCTGCAGCCCATTTTTCAATAGGGGTAGAGACGCAATGCATTGCGTCTCTACAGTGCGGTACGCTTTCACGTCTTCTGTCCACTGAGGGGTGGGGGACACGCAAATATTGGAGTACATATTCAATTTTTGTTCCAGGTTAACAAGGTTCACAGCCATATCACCCATTATATTGATTTTATGGTCATATTTCGCCATGAAAGCATTTTTGGGGCGATAATTGACAGGCACAAAAAAGGTCATATATGATCATTGGCCATATATGACCTTTTTTAGTGCAATTGATTGGCCAAAATACGGCCATTCATTTGGGGCATAACGACATCGCTGATGAGCAGACGAATCCCGCCTGGATGTGCATCGGCCAGTCGGATAGCCTCAGCCGGTGTGCCGGCGCTCAGTACGGAATACCCCAGCTTTTCGAGCATGATTTGGGCCAAATTCAAAATCGTCACGTCATCTTCCACGATCAGGATGGTCTCGCCATGTCCATACGGGATGTTCCCGGCCGACTCTTTTTTGGAATCGACAGCAACCCCTTCATGACGCGGCAGATATATTTTGAACGTTGTGCCATTGCCCGGCTCACTGTAAACGTTGATGAACCCGTCATTCTGTTTGACGATGTCATAAACCGTGGACAACCCGAGACCGGTGCCCCGGCCCACTTCCTTGGTGGTGAAAAATGGCTCAAAAAGTTTGTCCCGGGTTTCCCGGTCCATGCCGCAGCCGTTATCACTGACGGTCAGCAGAACAAAATCACCGGGGAAAAACCCCAAATGGTCATCGCAGTAGGCGTTGTCAAAGCTCACCCGGTCTGTTTCGATAGTGATTCTGCCGACGTCCGCGATGGCATCCCGAGCGTTGACACACAGATTGGCCAATATCTGGTCAAGTTGTGAGGGATCCATCCGGATTGGCCAAATGTTGGTTCCAGGAAACCAGGCCAGGTCGATATCCTCGCCGATGAGCGGCCGCAGCATCTTGAGCATTCCCTCAACCGTATCGTTCAAATCAATTACCCGGGGCTCGATGATCTGCTTGCGGGCAAAGGCCAGTAATTGTCGGACAACCTCCCTGGACCGACTGGCGGCATCGAGGATTTACTGAAGATCATCATGCACGGGATCAGAAGGATTCACCTTGTCCAGACCCATTTCCCCATAGCCGAGAATCACGGTGAGGATGTTGTTGAAATCATGCGCCACACCGCCTGCCAGCCGTCCAACCGCTTCCATCTTCTGAGCCTGGAAAATTTGGGACTCCATGGACAGTTTCTCCGTGATGTCTTCGACCAGCTCGATCACGGCCGTCACCCCGCCCGACGCATTGAGGATCGGAGACGAAACCATGCGGTAGTTGCGGATTTTTCCTGCCCGCGGCGTTTGCGTGGTGGTTTCGTGAACCAGGCCGTCCGCAAGCGTCCTGGAAGTCGGGCAGGCGTCACAGGCCGAATCACGTGGCGGATCGTTGAACGCGCGGTAACAGATGGGGTGTTGACCCGGGACGATGTCCGGGAACCATTTGCGCATCTGGTGGTTCAGTTCAAGAATTTCCATTTCCGGGCTGATGAGCACCACGCCGACGCCGATATTATCCAGGATGCTGCGCGTTTTGGCCTCGGATTCAAGCAGGGCCTTCTCTGCCCGTCTGCGCGCCGTGATGTCGCGAATGTTGCACTGAATGACCTTGGTATGGTCCACCAGATACGTATTCGAGACAAATTCAACATCCACGACCCGCCCATCACGGGTTTCCAGCGGCAAATGTTCGTAACGGATATATTCGTTGTCCTGCAGGGTTCTGAAAGCGTCCTTGGATGCGGCAATGTCCTTGAACAAACCGATTTCCCAGATATGTTGCCCGTAAAGTTCATCGTAAGAATACCCGAGTAATTTCAGCAGAAACGGATTGACATCAACAATCCCGTACCGGCATCCAGAATCAGAATACCGTCTTTTGCCGATTCAAACAGCCGCCGGTACCGTTTCTCGGAATCCTGCAGTGCCGCCACGACTGTCTCCTTCTCCTGCTGTTGTTCTTCCATAAGCCCGGTTTACCTGTTCAGTTCCTGATTTTTGAGATAAAACTGGTTTTTGATATTCATGCCTGAATCGTCATTACCGCAAAAGAAAAGGATGAAGGATGAAATGGCAAGGCAGAAAGTTTCATCCTTCATCCTTTCATCTTTATGGCGCCGGCCAACGCATGATCGGCACGGTGCTGATGCTGTTCTTCGGGCTGCCCTCGATAACCCGGTCGCTATATGCCACATAAACCAGGACATTGCGCTCGCGGTCAAAAAATCGCACCACCTGAAGACTCTTGAACACCAGGCTGCGACGCTCGTCAAAGACACGTTCGCCGTCCTCGAGGTCGCCGGTGATCTTGATCGGGCCGATCTGACGACACGCGATGCTGGCGTCGCTTGTGTCCTCCGCCACACCCAATTCCCCTTTTACACCCCCGGTCTGCGCGCGGCAGATGTGGCAGGCAACGCCCTGGACTTTGGGATCATCAAAACCATCGACCACGATCTTGTCGTTGGGCCCAAGCCAGCGGAATTTTGTGCTGACCGCCCCGGTCGTGCCGCGTTCGGGACGGCTGATGACCCACCACCCAAAGATCAGAATCGCCAGAAGAATCACACTTCCGATAATTATACCAATGCGTTTCATGACAAGCACCCCTTCCTGTTCCAGGTTGTTCATTAGAGCCTGTTGGGTGTAATTCAACCCCGTTGTAGAGAATCTGCTTAAAATGCAAGGTTCCGTCATTCAAGCTCCGTAGGAGCGGCCTGTTTGTAGAATGAGGCATAAAAAATCCATCAAGCCCCGTAGGGGCGGTCTGTGTATTCCAGTTACAGGCCGCTCCGATGGAGCTTGATGGAAATACAGCATCAATTTCTACAAACAGGTCGCCCCTACGGGGCTTTTTGGGAAGATATCATTTTCATGCCTGGGAGGTGAAGCATCATGCATGATTCATGATCGTTTACTGTGAATACCCAAAGTCCCGCTGCATGACCCATGAGCCACTACCTGAGCATGCACTCGTCCCTGTACCGCTGGCGGTATTGCATTGAACCGTTCCGGTATAGGTAAAAGACGCACAACAGTCCGGGGTCGGAGCCGGATTGGTTATGGTCATGTTGATAATTTGGGCGTTGCGCTTGCCGGTGACGGTCAAGATACCACACGGGCCTGTGTTGACGGTCCCCGTGATCAATCCGATTTTTTCTTCTGGATCAAAGACCCATGCATAGCCATAATTATCCGTCCATTGACCATCCATTTTTGCGCAATTGGGCCCGAATAAATATCCATCCGCAGCAGCCAACCACTCATCACGACATACCCCAAAATTTTCTCCTGTTGCACCGGCGCATAAATCATGATTCAAACATTCCTGTGTGTAATTTTGTTTTCCGGTGCAGAGTGACCCACAACGGCCAAGGCATTCTCCGGTATAACAAGGGCCCACAACAACCTGTTCTTCGATAATTTCTTCAACGCCATTTACCCTTATGGTGTATGCCCCGGTTTCTGTCTGCCCGAGGTTGAAACAGAAGGATGTGTACTTTTCCATGCCGACTGGGTCATTCTGTGATTTATCCCTGAATTTCAGTTCCTCCCTGATTTTTGAACTTGAAAAATCAATATTCTCGCCATCCGGGTCCGTCGCAAGCAGCAGATCAAGTGTCCGTTCCATAAAACTGTGGGCGGGGGATGATGCCTGACCGATAATGTTTTTCAAGACCATCAGATCGCTCAGTTCTTTGGCGCTCAGGCTGACCGGCTTTCCTGTTTTAACGTTTTCAGCCTTTAATTCAAAGGTCGGTTCAGTTGGGTTGCTCAGGTCAATCCGGTTGGTGATCCGCTTTTTGTCTTTCAACTGGATATCAACGATGACCGTCATTCCGTCATCCATCTCGTGAGACGAAAAACGTGTTTTTAAATCCGCGTCGTAGCCCGTGATCGAAGTCTCGGTGTTCCGGGTGAAAGATTCGTCAGACAGCGGATCTCCGGCAGCGGGATTGGAGAACAGTGCCATGAGGCAAAGAAACAGAATCGAAGCCGATATGTTTTTCCCGATCTTTTTCATTAAAATCCTTGTTTTTCCAGTTATCCAGGATTTTTTCATTTCACGATC
>JBFXFK010000250.1:0-6205 GCA_050179135.1 Desulfatirhabdiaceae bacterium
GGTCGTCATGAACAGGTTGCCGATATAGGCATCGACCAAACCTGTGGACAGGTCCCGGACCGGTATCTCGGCATAATTGTCCAGTTTGGCGGAAACGACCTTGAGTTTGATTTCAGGGTACTCCCGCAGACACGGTTTTGCCTTTCAAATCCGCGATTGAGCTGACAAACCCGGAATCCGACCGGGTAAATATGACCCACGGTGCAAACAGATACTCATCGGTAAACAGCATGTGCTGTTTGCGTTCTTCAGTAATTTTGGCGGTGGGGACCAGGTCCACCACCTCATGCTGTTCAATGTATTTGAGGGCCTGGGGCCATGTCACATCCTGTTCTTTGACATACTGATATTTTATATTGTTCAGATTGAATACATGCATCAGATAATCGATGGCGATGCCCTGGATTTGACCATCTGTCAGCATATATGGCGGGGCATTGCCGATGCGGACCCTGACCGTATGCTGTTGGTCTATCCAGGATTGTTCTTCAGGGCTCAACTGCAGTTTTGATTCGCTGCCATAACAGGGAAGGCCTGTCATGAAAACCATGATCCAGACAAGACGAATGATTGTATTGCGTATCATTTTGAAGTCGATTCATTGAGGGTGGTTGGCTGCGCAGTTGTGACCCCGCTTGGGGTTTATGGCCCGTGATGCAGAATTTGGTTTGATATCTGTTCCATCAGTCTCAAATATTGACGGTTATGTCAATGCTTCTGAATGACGGATTGGGTTCTCTGTTGCGGGTTGTCTGATTTTTGGGGACTATCCGGCAATTGTCATGGTTTTTCCGAATATTACATAAAAATTTGAACTCCCGCAAAATACGGTCTGATTTATTCCGTCACTTGGCATTTGGTTTGTGAAAGCGGGGATATTGGCTCATGGAAAATAAAGATAAAATACGTAAACTGAAAAGTTATCTATCTGAATTCAAAATATTTTATTAACAATTGATTTGTTTTTATAAATCAATTCTGATAACGCATTTGGTCATCAATTTGGGTGAACGGGGCTGGTTTGGGCCTGGTTATTTTCTAAACATGCACATTGAGTCATACCGACCTGAGCGGCCTGTAGGAGAGGAAAAATGAGTGATCTGATTCCGGGGTATTTTCGGTATTGGGGGAAGGCTAAATCTGAAGAAACAGGAGAACCCAAATGGCATCCGC
The DNA here is from genome assembly GCA_050179135.1 of Desulfatirhabdiaceae bacterium. Classification (GTDB taxonomy): domain Bacteria; phylum Desulfobacterota; class Desulfobacteria; order Desulfobacterales; family Desulfatirhabdiaceae; genus UBA4064. The sequence goes on from JBFXFK010000250.1 coordinate 1,174, forward strand.
TGGTTTACCATTCGCTGGATGTCGCGTCGGTTGCTGCCGCATGGTGGGATTCCAATCCGGTCATTCATCGAATATTCCGGACAGTGACCAACATCGAAATACTTGATAACCGTCAACTGCGTGCAATCGTTCTTTTCTTTCTATCCCTTCATGATATTGGAAAATTCGATATCCGCTTTCAATTGAAGGTACCTGATATTCTGGATCAATGCTGGCCAGAGTTTGATCCTGAAGATGTGGATTGCAGTGACACCAAGGGATACAATCATGGTCTGACTGGGTATTTGCTGACATCGGAGGAATATCAGGAGTGGTTCAGCAAGGATACCGAATTTTATGTCTTTCATCCATGGATTGCTGCAGTTACCGGTCATCACGGTGAACTGCCCGATATTTCATCGATACACTGTCGGACCTACCCGGCCGGAGAAGATTATGTGCTGCATCATGACCGGGAAGCACGATGCCAGTTTGTCCATGCCATGATGCAATTATTTCTTGAGCCCGTCGGGATATCCTTATCCATCCTTCCTTTTATTCATGACCGCGCATTTTCTCTGCTCTTGGCTGGTTTTTGCTCCATATCTGACTGGATCGGTTCAAATGTTGACGCTTTCCCTTATCAGGAAATCCGGCGTAGCCCTGTTGAATATTTTGCTGATCAATATGAACAGAATATGCAGAAACAGCTTTTGGCCAGATTCGGCCTTATCCGTTCATCATTACCCTATAGCGGCATTCAATCCCTGATCGGAAAAGGTTATTCACCTCGTGGAATACAACGGGTAATTGATGATTTGCCGGTAGAACCAGGGCTGACGATCGTAGAAGCACCGACCGGGTCGGGGAAAACAGAAGCGGCCCTTGCATATGCGTGGCGTCTTCTCGATGGAGCCTTGGCTGATTCCATTGTGTTTGCACTCCCAACTCAGGCCACTGCCAATGCCATGCTCACCCGAATTCAATTGTTTGCTGAAAAACTGTTCGGGGTAAAAGGTGGCAATGTGGTTCTTGCTCATGGCAAAAGGGATTTCAATCATGAATTTCAACGATTGGTCGCTGCAGGATGCCATGCCAAAATGTCTGGAGAAGATGACGCATCTGTGCAGTGTGCGGAATGGCTGGCCCAAAGCAGAAAACGCGTTTTTCTGGGACAGATCGGGATTTGCACCGTGGATCAGGTACTGCTTTCGGTGTTACCAGTACGTCATAAATTTGTTCGGAGTTACGGGCTCAGCAAATCAGTGATCATCGTTGATGAAGTGCATGCCTACGATAGCTATATGCATGGCCTTCTTACCGGGGTGATTCGGCAGCAACAGCATACCGGCGGCAGCATCATATTGTTGTCAGCAACTTTGTCGGCAACGCTTCGAAACCAGATTATCGACAGTTGGGATGGCGATGAAACGACAGTTAACAGCTATCCGTTGATTACTCAGGTAATGGAAGGGAAACCGGTTCGTTTTTACGAGCCTGCCCCAAAAGACATGCCACCGAAAAGAGATATTCGAATTGACTGCCTGACATTACCGGATGCAATGCCGAATGCTGAACTTCTTTCCCGAATCATAAAAGCGGCTGAGTCGGGATGCCGCGTTGCGGTCATTGTAAATATGGTCAAAAATGCTCAGGCTATTGCGCGCGATCTTCGTGATCCGGCCATAAACCCGACGTCCATCACGGTGGATATTTTTCATTCCCGATACCGGTTTCTTGACCGACAAAATAAGGAAATGCTGGTACTTGATGAATACGGACTGGAGGCAAAACGGGACAAAGGCCGGATATTGGTTGCAACACAGGTGGTTGAGCAAAGTCTGGATCTGGATTTTGACTGGATGGTGACACAGATATGTCCAATCGATCTGCTTTTTCAGCGCATCGGTCGGCTTCATCGCCACAATCGACATCGGCCACCCGGATTTGAATTGCCATGTTGCACCATTATGACAGTCGAAAACCATGACTATAAACTCCACAAGGATATATATGGTAACGCAAGGGTATTGTGGCGGACCGAACAACTGGCAAAAAATTGTGAAAACAATCTGTTCAGCTTTCCTGGGGCCTATCGGGACATGATCGATAGCGTGTATGAGAGCAATGATTGGGATGAGCCTGAAAATATTATTGGAGAATATTTCGCATATTCACAAATCCAGCACAGCAATGCGGATAGAGCCAGACAATTGACGACAATGACCATGAAGCAGTTTCGTGATGACAACGACAATATTACATCCCTGACACGGGATGGAGAGATGAGCCTGACAATTGTCCCGATAGTTCGCGGAGGTGCTTTTTTGGATGGGGATCAGCTATCGGATAACGACAAAAAGCGGATTGCTGAGTTGATAAATCTTAACGGTACACCCGTGCCTGCAAGTTGGAAAAAATATTTGACGGATTGCAGTAAGGATGATGCCGGTCGGTTCATTATCGAATTTACATCAAATGGGGACAATGTCTGGATATCCACAGCAGGTAAAACCCAATTCATTTATACAAAAGATTTTGGTTTGGAAAAAGAGTAGCGTCGAACGGAGAAACCGCCCGACGCCAGCCCCACAAACATGGGGAACATTTCCGTTCAGGCTTGTTCAGCAAACTCACCCACGGATCATCCCTTGGAAAGGGAATATAATCCAAAATATATACAAAAATTAAAAAAAACAACAGTGACTGCAATCACAATTCTATAAACTAACCCACTTGATTTTATTTTTGCATAATGTTATCCGTGTCACATGAGATTAACGTCTTCAGCGATTCATGCACAATTCTTTGAAAACCAAATTATAGAAATTTATTCAATCAATATTAACGCGTTATTGAGGTTTCCCATTTTCTGGATAAAAGGAGGAATGGATGAATCTGCTCACTGAAGCCTGGATTCCAGTCCGTGCAGACGGCGGTATGGGTAAATTTCGGCTTATCACGTACCAGGATTTGATTTGCAATGAATTGAATGAAGAGAACCTGCGAATCAGCCTTCCCCGTGACGATCTGGAACTGGCCTGCCTGCAACTTCTGATTTGCTTGACTCAGGTGATTTTTTTACCTCGGGATGAACCGGAATTACGCCATCGTTTCCAAACTCCGGTTGATCCCAATGAATTCTGTGACAGAGTCAAAAATATATGGCACTGGTTTGACATGAATCATGATACCCATCCGTTTATGCAGACTCGTGGGGTCAAGGCCGCAGAATCGACACCAATTCAAAAACTGCTTATCGGCTTGCCGGAGGGCAACAATCATGCATTTTTTAACGAAATTGGTGAAATTCAACGTATCAGCCCCGGATGTGCAGCCATCGTGCTTTTCAATCAGGCATCCAACTGTCCCAGTTTCGGCGGCGGATTCAAAGGCAGCCTGCGGGGTGGCGCACCAATCACCACACTGGTCATGGGTGATTCGCTTCGGGAAACCATCTGGCGAAACGTCATAACGCTTTCATTGGTAAAAGAGATCCTTCCCGATTATGAACCGGATTATAACAATGACAAGCCGACCTGGGTTGAACCTGTAATGAAGGATGAAACAATATTCGCCACCCGAATTGGTCTGGTTCGCGGTCTGTTCTGGCAACCTGCTCATATCGAACTCATCCCATCCGCTTCTGATGGGATATGCGATCTCACCAATCAAACCTGTTCGGTTTTATATGAAAAATTTCTCTCCGAAAAATTCCGGTACACGCTGCATGACGCTGTCTGGCCTCACCCCCACGGGATAATGACCCGCAACATGAAAAATGGTAAACTCGAATCCAAATTTTTATCTTTTACAACAACAGCCCCGGCATGGACCCAACTCAGTGAATTTATAATTCCGGGCATGAATGCAGAAACAGGAGAAGGAACCTCGCCTGCCGCACCACTTTTACAAATCATGAAAATGGAATCGGCAAAAGGGTTGCATCTGATTGTGGGAGGATATCGGAACAAGCAGGCGGCAATTTTGGAGCGTCGTCATGAACTGATATCACTGGCTCAGGGGTGGTCCACAAATCTTGAATATCTGCAAAGGCTTATTCAGGTGGGTATTGATGCAAAAAAATCACTGTGGGGAAAGCTTCGCTATGCCAGTCAGGGTGACAGCAAGAGAGGGATCAAAGGCATCGGCGTACCAATTCACGATATGGGCGAAAAGCTGTTTTATGCCCGAACCGAGCCTGTGTTACATGAATTTCTTCAAAATTCCATGTCCTTTAAAGAATATAAGACTGCACGAAAACAGCTTGCCGAATCTTTGCGGGATATCTGCCAGAACATCTTTGAAAAAATTACCGAACCGTACACCCATAAACCAGAACTGGTCCCAATCATTGCCATTACACGCAAATCGATGAATTTTGAATTAAAAAAACTCGTGGAAGGAGGTCCTTCGAATGCAAACAAGCGAACCAGCCCAAAACGTAAAAAAACCTGATTTTATTCAGTTGTATAAGCGTTTTAACGGTCTGGAAAATGGATTGAAAGCCGCATTACGCCGGGTTGGAACCCCCGAAGATCTTCGGGATACCGCTGCCATCTATCGGTTGTTTCATGAAGCCCGGCCCAATGAACAGTGGTTAAGGGTAGTATTCCTGTTCCCATGGTGCGAGCAATGCAAGGAAGGCATGGAGATCAATGTAAAGCCTTTCGGGGCTTTACTGGCGGATGCAGAAGTTAATAAAAGTAGATTGTTCCAAATGGCGCGGGCGAATGATCCGACAGATTTGATTCTTCTCCGGCGTCTGGCGATTCAGATAAAACCGACTCTGGACTGGAATAAGTTCGGCCCGAGACTGTATTATTGGAATTACGAAAACAAACGAAGAATTGTCGAAGATTTTTTCTATTCATCATCAAAGAAAACAAAAAAGGAGTCTGTATGAATACACATAACTTTATCAATTTTCATGTATTGTTTTCCCACAGTCCCTCCTGTTTGAACCGCGATGATATGTACATGCAGAAAACGGCAGTGTTTGGGGATGTTTCCCGCGTACGGATATCCAGCCAGTCGCTGAAACGGGCCATGC
>JBFXFK010000251.1:0-6188 GCA_050179135.1 Desulfatirhabdiaceae bacterium
TCATGGAACCTGTCCTGAACAGAGTGCTCGAAATTCAAGCGGACCGCGTGATTCTGGCTGCCGGCATGATCCCGACACCCAACACGGATATCTGCGGCATTTTTGGCATCAAACCGGATCTGGATGGTTTTTATCAGGAAGCCGACATCAAATGGCGGCCGGTTGAAAGTACCCGGGAAGGGGTTTTTGTCTGCGGTATCGGACTGTCTCCGGGCGCCATTTCCGAATCCATTGCCACTGCCGAAGCCGCAGCCCAGAAGGCCCTGGCCCTGCTGTCCCGGCCGGAAATCCTGACATCCCCAACAACGGCCCGGGTGAGACACAGCCTGTGCAGCCTGTGCCAGCAATGTATTTCCGCCTGCCCGTATGGGGCCAGACAGATGGAATCCGACCTGAATAGAATTGTCATCGATCCCCTGATGTGTCAGGGATGCGGCGCGTGTGCGGCCGTCTGCCCCAATGATGCGGCGGTCATGGATGAATGGCTGCCCCAGCACATGTTTGGCGTAATCGATGCGGCCCTGGCCTGACCATCACATTGAACGATGCACAGTCCACCCTGTCCACCAGGTCCACTGTGTCCACCAAACCCACTATGCCCTTTGCAATAAAAGGAGCCCATTATGAATACCACCGGTTTGACAACCGACCCCCTTGCATCGATCCGGTCAAAACTAAGCGCCTGCATCCAGTGCGGCACCTGCACCGGATCATGTCCCAATGAATTTGCCATGGATGTGACCCCCCGTTATCTGTGGCGTCAGGTTCTGGCCGGTGAAACCCGAAAAATTTTTCTCAGTCAGACATTTTTGATGTGCTCATCCTGTTACTGCTGCACGCTCCGGTGTCCCAGGGGGCTGCCGCTGACCGAGGCCATGAGCGATTTGAAACAGATTGGTGTTCAACTGGGCTTTACAACAAAGACGCCGACAGCCCTGTTTTACCGGCAATTTCTGGAAAGTGTCAGACGCCATGGTCGGGTTCATGAAATGGAAATGATGAGCGGCTGGTTCTGGGCCGTGAAAAATCCGATGCTCCCCCTCAAATTCTCGTCACTGGGCCTCAAACTGATGTCAAAGGGGAAAATATCCCTGTTGGGCCCATCCGGAAACAGAATCAACTTGAGCAACCTGTTTCGCAAAGTAACCGAACTGGAGAATCAGGCATGAAATATCTTTACTATCCCGGGTGTTCACTGGACGGCACGGCCAGGGAATACAACCAGTCCACAAAAAGTCTGATGAAAGGGCTGGATGTCGAACTCATGGAGCTCACGGACTGGAGCTGCTGTGGCGCCAGCGCTGCGGAATTTGAAAGCCGTCTCCTGTCCCTGGCGCTTCCGGCCCGCAATCTGGCCATCGCGGAAACCATGGCCGATGATCTGGATCTGCTGGCGCCATGCAGCGCCTGCTATCTCAACCTCAAAAAAGTGACGGAAACCATTCGAACCGATCCCGCGATGCTGTCAACCCTCAATCAGATTCTGGCCGAAGACGGGTTGAAGCTGACCGGCCGGATTCATGTCCGCCATCTCCTGGATATCCTGTCCGTGGATATCGGCGCAAAGGCCATCCGGGAACGGGTCATCAGCCCGTTGTCCGGAACTTCCATCGCGCCGTATTACGGGTGTCAGTGCCTGAGACCCTATGCTGTTTTCGATGATCCGGAATCGCCCACATCCATGAACCAACTGATTGAAGCGACCGGAGCCCGGATTCATGAATGGGATATGGGGGCCAAATGCTGCGGCGCCTCCCATATGAATACCCATCATCAGGCCGGAATGACGCTGGTGGGCGCCATTCTGTCATCTGCCCGGTCTGCAGATGCCATTGTAACCGTCTGCCCCATGTGTCAAATGAATCTGGAGGGTTATCAGAACAGCATATCCGCTCAGAATCAGACGGATCTTCAGATTCCAATCCTGTATTTGCCCCAGGTGCTGGGGATGGCCATGGGACTATCCCGAAAAGCGATTCAGATCGATCAGAATCTGACACCGGCCGGGCGAATTTTCATGAAAATGGGCAGCGGGACCATTCCATGATGCTTCTCCTCCAAAATCTCCAGCGCAGTCTGTTCACCAAACTGATCCTGCTGGTCGGGATGACGTTGCTGGGGTCCATGTTCATATGGGCCTATTTCAACATCGACTACCACAAAAAACGGATTACCGAAGACATCATGGTCAGCACCAACCGTCTGACCAATACCATCCGCCTGGGCGCTCATTATGCCATGATGCTGAATTCCCGGGATGACATCACCCAGATCATTTCCAATATCGGCAAACAGAAGGGCATTGCCCACATCCGCATTTATAACAAGGATGGACAGATCAAATTTTCCAACCTGAAAACCGAGGTGAACACATTTACCAACATCAAGGCCGAGGCATGCGATATCTGTCATCGAACCGATCCGCCGCTGATGGATCTGTCCCTGGAGCAGCGAACCCGTTTTTTTGACGCGCCGGACGGGCACAGGCTTCTGGGCATCATCAGCCCCATCTGCAACGAACCCAGTTGTTCCACCGATGCCTGTCATGTGCATCCGGCTGACAAATCCATTCTGGGGGCGCTGGATGTGGTGATTTCTCTTGAAAAAACCGATATGGAGATTTCCAGATACCGGAAAGGCATCATCTGGCTTTCGATGTTTTTATCCCTGATGACCTCCGCCCTGATCTTTTTATTCATGCTGCGGTTTGTCAACCGGCCCATCAAAAAACTGATCGACGGAACCCGGAATATCGGGGCCGGACATTATGATTACCCCATCGAGGTGAACCAGAAGGATGAAATGGGGCTTCTGGCCACCGCCATTTATGACATGGGAAAGGAAATCGCGGAAAAACAGGCCGAGCTGAACCGTCAGCGGGATGAATACCAGAATCTGTTCGAACTGGTGCCCTGCCTGATCACCATCCAGGATTCATCCTATCGCCTGATCCGGTTTAACGGCGAATTTCTGGAGCGGTTTCAGGCCAGATTGGGGGATTACTGTTTTCAGGCATATATGGGCAAAACCGAACGATGCGACAATTGTCCGGTGGAGCGGACGTTTCAGGACGGCAAACCGCATTACGGTGAGGAATCCCGGAAAAACGATGATGGTTCCATCACGTACTGGGTGGCCCGAACATCCCCCATCCGAAATGACACCGGTGATATTGTCGGTGTCATGGAAGTGTGCCTGGATATTACCCGCAGAAAGCAGCTTGAGGAAAGCCTGGAGCGATCCGAAAAAAAATACCACGCCATTTTCAACAACATTCCCAATCCGGTGTTTGTACTGGATGTGGACAGCCTGGAGATACTGGACTGCAATGAGAGTGTGGCAACGGTTTATGGGTATTCCGCAGAAGAAATCAGGCAAAAACCGTTTCTGGATCTCTTTCAGGAATCTGAAAAATTTCACTATGAAAGCCAGCTTCACACATCAACCGTGCTGAACAAGGTCAGGCATGTTCATAAAAACGGCCGGACCGTGTTTGTGGATATCTGGCTGAGCCCTTCGGAATATCCGGGCCGCAGGGTGCTTCTGGTCACCACATCGGATATCACCCAGCGCCTGGAGGCCGAGCAGCAATTTATTCAGGCCAGCAAAATGGCCACACTGGGCGAAATGGCAACGGGTGTGGCCCATGAGCTGAATCAGCCCCTGTCGGTCATCAAGACCGCCAGCAGTTTTCTGATCAAAAAAGCGTCGCGCCATGAACCGGTGGCAGATGATATACTGACCAACATGCTTCAGAAAATTGACAGCAACGTGGATCGGGCCACCCGCATCATTCTCCACATGCGCCAGTTTGCCAGAAAATCGGAAGCCTGTCTGGAACGGATCAATATCAATGATATTCTGGAAAAGGCCTTTGAAATTTTCAGCCAGCAGTTGAAAGTCCGGGGGATCGAGGTGACCTGGCAGATCGACCGGAACCTGCCCCTGGTGATGGGGGACCCGGGCCGTCTGGAGCAGGTTTTCATCAATCTTCTGCTGAATGCGCGGGATGCCATCGAAGACCGGTGGGGCGCGAAAAGCATCGATCATCCGGACAAACGGATTACGCTTTCGACCCGACAGACCCCGAAACATGTTCAGGTGGATGTCACTGATACGGGAACCGGCATATCCAGGGCCGTGCAGGAAAAGATTTTCGAGCCGTTTTATACAACCAAGGAAGTGGGCAAAGGCACCGGGCTGGGTCTTTCCATCTCTTACGGCATCATCAAGGAATGCGGCGGAACCATTACGATACACTCTGAAGAAGGAAAAGGCGCCACATTTACCATTCTGTTTCCGATACAGGAGAACGCCAATGGAACATGCCATTTTACTGGTGGATGATGAAGAAGACATCCGGGATGTTCTGAATGTCTCGCTGATCGATGCCGGTTACCGGGTATTACCGGCGGAAAACGGTGAAACGGCGCTGGAGCTGTTTCACCGGCATCATCCGCCGGTGGTGGTGTCCGACATCAAGATGCCGGGCATGGATGGCATTGAACTGCTTCGTCGGATCAAGCTGGAAAGTCCGGATACGGAATTCATCATGATCACCGGACATGGGGACATGGAACTGGCGGTTGTCAGCTTCAAGGATCAGGCTGCGGATTTTATCACCAAGCCGATCAATATCGATGTGCTGGAAATCGCTTTGAAAAAAGTCTTTGAAAAAATTGTCGGCAGGCGGCAACTGCGGGAGTATACCGAAAGCCTGGAGCGGCTGGTTCGGGAAAAAACAGAGCTTCAAAGCAATCTGGCGGCCCTGGGGCTCATGATCGGTTCCATCTCCCATGGCATGAAGGGGCTTTTGACCGGACTGGATGGCGGCGTTTATCTGATGGAGTCGGGTCTGAAACGCAATAATTTGGAACAGGTTGATGACGGGCTCAAAACCGTCCGGCTCATGGCCGAACGCATCCGGAAAATGGTGCTGGATATTCTGTATCATGCCAAAGAACGCAAACTGAACCGGGAAAATGTTGACGTCAGCCAGTTTGCGGCGGATACGGCGTCCACCATCGAAGTGAAAATGAAAGAACACCAGATCGACTTTGTCCGGGATTTTTCCGGATCGATCGGGTATGCGGAAATCGACTGGGAGAGCATGCATTCCGCCCTGATGAATATTCTGGAAAATGCCATGGACGCCTGCATCCGGGATACGGCCAAGCCATCCCATCAGGTCATCTTTGCGGTCCGGCCGGAAGGGGATACGGTTCGGTTCGATGTCACCGATAACGGAACCGGCATGGATCGGGAAACCCGGGACAGGCTTTTTACCCTGTTTTTTTCTTCCAAAGGCTGCAAGGGAACCGGCCTGGGCCTGTTCGTATCCAATCAGATCGTGCGCCAGCATGGCGGCTCCATTGCCGTTTCATCCACACCGGGTCATGGTTCCACATTCACGATCCGGGTTCCTTGGATCGCGACGGACAATCCTGCCTGAATCATTTTCCCGCCCCTTTACTGTCCTTCGTGGTTAATAAATTCTTTTGTCATTGAGTTTGTTTTTTCTGTCTTCACCCTTCCGCCTTCGTCCTTCATCCTTTTCCCTTCAACCCCATAAGAACTATCTGCTGAAAAACGATTCTCAGTGTGCCATAGGCTTTGACACCTGAGTTTGAACAACCCGGCTATTCCCGTTTCTTCTGTGTATTTCCAAAATCGGAAAACCATGATGACTTTGCCGCCAATTTCCTGATTTTCAAATGCGCCCATTACCATATTTGGGGCAATCATGACGACTGCTGGAAAAAGCGTGTCAGATCCCTTCAGGAAATTTTCCCCGGCATTCAAACCTATGAAGCCGCGGTTCTGGATGACCATCTCCTGATGTGGCATGGCCACCAGTCAGATTTCCTGTGTCGCGGAATATGGGAAAGGCTCAGTGCAACTTTTGTCCGGGGAATATGGCCTATATTTCAGCAATGGGGATTCCGGGACCCGACCCGGGCAGCCAACAATCCGGGAAAATGCAACGACATCGACAAAACCCGTCACAAATGAAACGTCGAGCTTTCACAGAAAAATGCCTTTTCCATTGCATTTGTCATTATATATATCCCCTTTTCCGGAAAGCAACCGATATAGCTAATTAAATCGGATAGATGAATAAATTAATTCTGTGACTACACTCATATCGGGGCGATTACATGATTAAACAGCAATATGCTCCATTCCAA
>JBFXFK010000252.1:0-6178 GCA_050179135.1 Desulfatirhabdiaceae bacterium
AACCGGTGATATGAACCCGAACGGGCACAAGGCCCTATGCTACTTCACTCTTTATCCTTCATCCTTAAAAAACGTATGACAGAGAGACCATGAAACTGAGTGTCATTATTCCCTGCTATAATGAAAAACAAACCATACGACAGATTGTGGATAGGGTATGCCGGGCTCCGTTTGACAACAAGGAAATCATCATTGTTGATGATGGCTCAACGGATGGTACAAAAGATCTTCTGCAAAAAGAGATTACACCACGGGTTGCCCAGATTATTTACCATGAAAAAAATCAGGGCAAGGGAGCTGCGCTAAAAACCGGTATCAATGCGGCAACCGGTGATATCGTTTTGATTCAGGATGCGGATTTGGAATATGATCCAATGGAATATTCCAATCTGCTGAACCCCATTATAAAAAACCAGGCCGATGTGGTCTTTGGATCCAGATTTATGGGTGGGAATCCGCATCGTGTATTGTATTTCTGGCATCGGGTTGGTAACGGTTTTTTAACTTTGGCATCAAACATGTTTACCAACCTGAATCTGACAGACATGGAAAGCTGCTACAAAGCATTTCGCCGGGATATCATCCAGGGGATTGATATCGAGGAGAAACGTTTTGGTTTTGAGCCTGAAATTGTTGCCAAAGTGGCCAAAACCCGTTGCCGAATATTTGAGGTGGGCATCAGCTACTATGGAAGAACGTACAGGGAGGGGAAAAAAATTGGTTGGAAAGATGGCTTTCATGCGTTGTATTGTATTTTGAAATATAACATTTTCAGATAAAAATCCCGGGAAGCATAACACAGGAGTATTTGGTCACATGATAATTCCGTATATGGAATGTCTTGAAAAAAACTGGATGACACTCTCAAAACGCACGCGGCTGTGCCAGGTGGCGCCCTGGGTTCTGCTTTCCATAATGCCCATCCTGATTTTACTTACCAGCTTCGATTCAAGATACGGATTTCTTCAATTGATTCATTTTGGGCAAAATTTTCAGGATAATGTATTGCCGGAAATTCGGGATTTCGACATGCCGGAATTGACGCCTTATGGATATGACGGACAATTCTACGCACAAATTGCCGTCGATCCTTTACTGAGACACGACGGGTTAAAACAAGCCACTTATGGCGAAGGGGAACTGGCCTATCGCGCCAGACGGATAGGCCTTCCATTGTTGGCCTATCTACTCGGTATCGGACAACCATTTCTGATTCTTCAGGCATATGCATTATTGAACTTTCTTTTCTGGATACTCCTGCTCATAATCCTTAACCGGTTTCAGAATCTGAATTCAGCCAAAGGAATTTTGCTGGCGACAGCAATCATGTGGTCAACCGGAACATTGACATCACTGGCACGAGCCGTGCCGGATTTGCCTGCCGCTGTATTCACTGTTCTGGCCCTGGTTGCCCATTCCAGCCGGACATCCGGCATGTTTCTTGGGGTTGCAGCCCTGTTCAAGGAAACAGCCATTCTGAGTTTTCCCCGGGTGGCATGGCCGGAAAGAAAGGATGGGAAAAATACAATCCGGAATTTTATGGTTTCGGCCATCCTTGTGTTTGCACCGATCGTCATTTGGCTGATCTACATCTATTTTCAGTTGGCCGTAACAACCTTGCAGCAGGGAACAGGAAATTTTTCATTTCCATTTTCCGGAGTTTTCAACAAGGTGCAAAACAGCATCCAGGCAATTGCCACAGGGATTGAAAACCGCCAATGGATGGCACTGCACTTTCTTTTTTTCGAGCTGGCATGCCCGATCTCGCTATCGATCCAGTTCATATTTATGATTTTGCATGTCGATATCCGCTCTGATGCATGGAAAACCGGTATTGGTTTTGCGGTATTGTTTTGTTTTTTGGGCGGCAGTGTTTGGGCAGATCAATACGCTTACAGCCGGGTTTTGCTCCCGTTGACAATAACCTTTAATTTTTTGATCTGTGAACAGAATCAAAAATCCTATTTCTGGAAATGGTATATTGGGGGCAATTTCGGTATGTCGTGGATGTGTTTTGACACTGTTGCCCGCCCACTGATAGCCGCAATCCGCTAAAGCCCGCTGGTCAGCCGGCAGGCACTTTTCTTTCAGGCCCCGATTATACCGGTTAAGAATACGACCGCCATATCCGTCATAACAAGCAGGATTTTTTTGCCTGTTTTGGACTTTTGCGATGATACCAGGCATCTCAATGCCAAACGATACCTGCTGACACATCAGACCACCCGCCAAACAGACATCCCGGACGTAACGACTGACACTATCAAAATTTTCCGTCAAAATATTTTTTAACCACGAAATACGCGAAACACGCGAAAAATGATCTTCAACCATCGTAGCCCAGGCCACTTTCATGTCCGGTGGATGAACCTCCTGGAATGATTTCATGACAATTTCCGTGAAAATGGGTTTTTATGCCGTTCCTACATTGGTTTTTTCCGCTTAAAAATCATGATCGGCATCCAAATCTGATTTACCGTGAAAATACTTTTAACCATGGAATACATGAAACATGCGAAAAATGAATCTTCAGGCATCGTAGCCGCTAACCCGGGCTACGATCGGCCATTCAGTTTCATGTCTGGGGGCGACCAAACCCTTGATCATGAGCATGTCCGGGGGGTGAACCTTCCGGAATGATACATGACCATTTATGTTCATCATATCAGTTACATACTCAAATTCAAAAAATCGGATTGGCTGTTTGATCCGGATTGCTTCTGTTTTTTTATAAAATCAGGATGTTGAACTATTATTTTCTTGATTGTGAATTCCTGCTGATATAATAAACCTCGTTCATAATATAGCTTTTATGACAATAGTTTTGGGAAGACAGCAGGAAGGGGATAGACCCTTTCCCGGGCCTGGCAGCTTTTCAAAATGATAGCCGCTAACCCGGGCGACATGTGCACCATGTTTTCATGAATAACCATACCGATTTATTCGGACGCCGCACAAAAGACATTATGTTACTAAAATAATAATGATGTATTGATAAACCCACAGGCTGGCTCAAAAGGAGAAAAGAAATGGCGAAGAATTGGAAAACCGTATTCATGTTTTTGTCCATCACGCTTTTGATCATTCCCATGTGTCCACAGGGAGTTATCCTTGACAGACTGTTGATGGCGGCGCCGGCGCCGGATACCGGACAGGCCAAACGCTACAATTCAACCGGCAATAAAATCACCTGCCCATCGAATGTATCATTGACCAAATCCGGCAAAACCAGTGTTCCAGGTTTGTTCTCTTTCACATCTGACAATAATCCGGTTCTTCAGGCCATGATCACCCACAACTGGATTTCCTTGAACAGTTTCCCGGCCAATACAGGTGTGAATGTCAAGATCAATGAGGGAACCCGGGGGGATTTCACCATCACCACGGACAGCAATGGCAATTTTTTTGCTGTCGGAGAGAACTGGCCCGGGCAATCCCTGGTCCGCGGGGATCGGATTCAGGCAACATTCGGCTCTCAAACTGTCAGCATGGTGGTTCAGAATCTGACAGCCGAGGTCAATATTGCCGAAAACACCATTGCCGGACAGGCGTTTTCACTTCCTGACAATGTCCCGCTGGCCAATCGGAAGGTCATTGTGGATATCCGGGACCAGTTTAATCCCGAATCCCAGCGATTTTATTTCGGAGAGACACTGGTTCAACCCGATGGCGCATTCGTGTTCAATGGTCTTTCAACATCCGGTTATACGCTTCAACGCGGTCATGCCATCTTTATGACCCTGTTTGGCACAGCAGACGGCGCCAGCACAGGCCACACAACCAGTATTGAGCCCTATAACGGCATCCCCCGCCTGGATGTGTCACCGGATCAGAACTGGATCAGCGGAAACGGTTTCCCGTTTGATTCTGCGCTGACGCTTACCATCGATCCGATAAGTTCAAACATCAACCTGAATGCCAATTTAACCAGTGACTTTAGAGGCAATTTCAATAAAAATGTTTATGAATTCAACAATCCGGATAATCAAAATGAACCTTATCAGCTCCAACCCGGCGATAAGATAACCATTCTGTATGGCATTGATCAAAACATTTCGTTTACGGTGCCGGATGCATCCATTGCCGTCGATACCACAACAGACACCATATCGGGTACAGCTCCTGGCTATCAGACCGTTCGGATCGTCGTCTATGGGCCGGATGGCTCAGTGCTGTGTGACAACCCGGTTACTGTGGATGAAAATGGCAATTTTTCAACCCGGTGCCCCGGCCTGAAACCCGGTATGGACATCGACCTGCTGATGACCGATGCCGATGGCAATACCTGCTGGTATCACGGCAACAATCCGCGTCCCAACTTTGCGGCGCGAATGAAAGAAAATGAAGTGCATGGCTATCAGTGGCCCCTGGGAGCGGCAGTCATATTGACCATCGATGATCCTGCCACCGGGTCCGCCATTGATTATCAGGATACCCGAACGGTTGTGACAGCAGACTGGGACCCGAGTCGGACATTTGTCAATTTCCCTCTGAACAATTTCCCCTTAAAGGCCGGTCATATCGTTTCCCTGACCCATGATTCCTTCACCAAAACGCACACGGTTACCCGTCTGGTGGTTACCGGTGTGGACCCGGACGCCGATACGGTTTCCGGCACGGCCGATCCGGGCAGCACGATCGAGGTCGGACATCTTTGCGATAACACCGGGTGTACAATACGGCGGGTAAATGCCGACCAGTCGGGTAACTGGCGCGCAGACTTCTCACAGCCCGGAAACGACCCGGACGAACAACAGCTTTTTGACATCACCGCAGGAACCGGAAGTGAAGCCCGTCAAATCGATGATGACGAAGATTTTACACAGTATGGTTGGACGCTTCCAAGACTCCAGGCCATGATCACGCATAACTGGATCAATGGAGATGGCTTTCCGCCGGATACCGAAGGAACGCTTTCGGTCAATGGTGTCACAATAACCATTTATGGTGATCCCGAGGGCACTATCGTCGGCAGGACAGGCATCGATGGCAGCTTCTATGCTAACGGGGGCAGTCTGCCAAATGGCGGGATTGCGGTCGGAGATGTCATTGATGTGGTTGTCGGCAATGTGCAGGCGGGCATGACCATTCAAAACCTTCAGTCCACAGCCGATGCTATTAACAACCGGATCGCCGGATCGGCAAAAACACCTTCCGGAAAGGTTCTTGGCAATCATCTGGTGGAAGTCTCCATCAATCCGGAATGGGGTCAGAATTCAATCCATTCTCAGCAAACCCGGGTGGATGAATATGGAAACTTTGTTCTGGATCTGGGTGGATTTGATCTTCTGACCGGTCACAAGATTTTTTTGACCGTTTATGATGATCCGGATGGAAATGCCCAGGGCCATCGCACCAGCATGTCACCGTTTAATGATCCCAAGACAATTTATGTATCTGTTACCAACAACAATTATCCGGACGGCAGATTTAGGACCCTTTATGATATCAGTTTATGGCAGGACCCCAATATTGTTATCGACGAGATTTATATCGAAGGCCCCACGGGAACACTGCCCTATACCAAAGATGATTTCCATGTCTGGGCAAGTGATCCCTACTACCGCTGGCTTTTTGTGGATGGACAGCCCGCGTTGGGGACTTATACGTTTCATGTTGTCAGCAACGGAATCGATGTGACGGAACAGAATGTTCAGGCGGCACAGGATGTTCAGACTGTAAATCGAACCATGCCGATTTCTGGTTTTGTCACACCCCAAAATGGGGCCCGGTTAACGACCACAACCCCGACCATCGAATGGACGCCGGTCAGTCATCCGGATACACCCATATATTATCGACTGGTCATTGACGATATGAACGACAACCGGATTTTTTCCACACCCAGAGCAGAGAATTTACTGTCGATAACCGTCCCGGAAGGATATCTGAAACCGGGTGGTTCCTATCTCCTGCAGGTAAGAACCAGCGACAGTGGCGATTGGAAGGCTATGCAGAATCAGGGCAGAAGCTTCTGTACCATTAGCATCGCGACCAGCTCCAAAGGTGATTTGAATGCGGATGGTCATATTGACCTGGCAGATGGCATTATGGCCCTGCAGATCCTGGCCGGGTATCCGGTTGTGGATGTCTCGCTGGATGCGGATGTGAACGGGGATGGCAGGATCGGGATGCCCGAAGCGATTTATGTTTTGCAGAAGGTTGCGGGTTTTTAATA
>JBFXFK010000253.1:0-6104 GCA_050179135.1 Desulfatirhabdiaceae bacterium
CGAGCTGGCCTCTGGCCTCGGCCCGTTCGTAAATTTTCAGCCAGATGCAGTCCGCATCCGGATTCACCTCGCAGTTTCCGTTTTCCCGGGTTCCGCCGCAGGGGCCGTTCATCAGGCTTTTGGCGCAACGGGCCACCGGGCAAAGGCCAAACGTTTCACCCAGGACGCACGCGCCACAGGCTTCACACCGCACCGACCAGACGCCGGGCGTCTTCCGGACAGCCAGGGATGTCGTGTTGACCCCCGGATACACGGGGACGGGATCGAACCGGTCCGCCAGTGACTGAATGCCGATACCGCAGGCAATGCTGACCACGGCATCGACCTGATCCATCCCGGGACAGGTTTCGATAAATTCCGGCTCACACTGTCTTTCCAGCGTGGCCGTCATGATTTCAACCGGATGGCCTTCCTTTGCCAGCGCCATTCGAAGAAGCGGGGCCAGTGTTTCGACTTCCCGTTCCCCGCCTGCCGCACATTCGGCCACACAGGTCGCACAGCCGGCCACCAGTATTTTCCGATGGCCCCTGAGTTTTTCCAGTATTTCAGAAATGGGTTTCCATTCCGCGATGATCATCGTCAATTTTCTCCTTTTATCGGCCAACTTTTAATCGGATTGATTCCCAAAGACCGCACCGCCAGAGCCTGTTGATCCACCTGTTCCGCCAGGTTGTCCGCCGTAAGACCTACGCCCCGTATCAGCGAGATCCGTGCTCCCCCCAGCCCCGCGGATTCCAGAAGGTCGTGGACATACCGGATTCGTTTTTCCGCACGCACATTTCCCACCATGAATCGGCAGGCTTTGTCCGGACAGGCGACAATAAGGACGCCATCGGCGCCATCTTCCAGGACTTTCAGAATATGGGGGACATCCGTCTTGCTGGAACACGGCAGGGCCACCAGACGCGACCGCCCCACCTGCAACAGGCCGATCACAGCGGAAATGTCTGTTGCTGGATCCACACTCTGCCTGCAGAACAGAACCACGATTTCGGGTTTGAAATTTTCGTCCATTTCGATTTTTTACCTCTCCGGTGAATTCATCGCCCCTGGGGGAATCGTTATATAGCTTGAAAACTATAAAGAGGTGAGCGACTCTGCCTGCGGCATCATGATTCCCCAAAAATAAAAAAGGCGCCGGAACCCTGAAACAGGGGACCGACACCTTTGTCGTTGCATTCTATAGCTTTTAAGATAATGATTTTGGGAAGGCAGCAGGGAGGGGATAGGCCTTTTCTCGGCCATCCCCGACCGATAACGCAGCCAAAATCTTTATCTTGAAAGCTATATCCTGACGCTTCCGCACCATTGAGGAAACAGTCAGGTTGTAGCTTATAAATTTGACATGATCATCTGTCAATAAAAAAATCCAATAATAAGAATAACTTAAAAAATAGTTCAAAATTTAGTCGGGATAACAGGCCAGATGACACCTCCTGTTTCTTCAAGCCGCGTGGGGGCGGCCGACTATCGATCGAAACAGGCTAATCTGCTGGCGTCTGATGGATTGTATTCTGTCAATGATTTTTTCAGAAAAGAACACGGGCAGCCCAGGTTGTGCAACCGGAGGACTCTGGAAAACTGGCAGGCCGTTGGAGAAAAAAACTGGGCGGATGTGGCCATGGAAAGGACCCGGGACATTCTGGCCTGTCATGGGACAATTCCGCTTGACAGTGATGCCCAGTCATCCCTGAATAATTTGCGGAAGCAGGCTGAAATTGACATGAAGCGAGTCAGATTTGGCTCCTGATACGGGGCCTGGTTCCAATTTGGTCCACCGTAGTGTCTGAATGAAATTTTGACACACAGTTCAAAAATGTAGTATGCACATGCGGTCAAGTAATTAACACCACAAAATTACCGTGAAAATGCACCTGAAAAGCCACCGGGTCAAGCCCGGAATGACGGTAGCCCAGCATTGGGCTTGGTTTCAATTTGGCCCACTGGAGTGTCAAAATGAAATTTTGACATAAAGCTCAAAAACCTTGAACGAAGTTGGAACCAAGCCCGATTCTTCAAACAAGATATCCAATAACCTGTCACAATTTATTTTTACGGTACCCGTATGGACAACTCACAATCCAGTCCGGAAACCCGGATCATTCGATACGACGATGCCCTGCCTTCCGGTTCGCTGTTCCCGGAGCAGGGATTTATCAATCGCAGACAGCTCTGGGCAAATAACCGGTTTCACATGGAAATGGCAAACATGAAAACCGGACGATATGGAAACCGGGGGCATAACCACTGGATTGAACTCCTCGTGATGATAAAAAGCTTTCAACTGCTGTTGCATCTGACAAATCAGTATGCAAAAGGGGTTCGCAATGCGGAAAACATCGTGCTGCGGGAGAATCATTTGTATTTTTCCAATCTGCCGCCGACGTTCGATGGGTTCAGTATCCTTCATCTCTCGGACCTGCACCTGGACGGAATGAAAGGTTTGGAAGACCGGATTCTGGGCCTGCTGGATCACAGGACCGTTGATTTGTGCGTGCTGGCCGGGGACTACCGAACCAGACTGCATGGCGCTCACAAACATGTCATTCGGGGTATAGAACACCTGATCCGGCATATATCGAGCCGGAACGGATTCATCGGTATTCTGGGAAACCACGATGGATGTCTCATGCTCAATCCCATGGAGCGGATTGGGATCACGATGCTGGTCAATGAAACCTGCATGGTCTGCCGCGGGAACGACCGTATCCGGATTATCGGCACCGATGATGTGCATTATTATTACACGGATCAGGCACTGTACGCACTGGAACATGCGGATCAGGACTTTTCCATTGCATTGATCCATTCACCCGAGCTGTATGATGTCGCCGCCGAGATGGGGGTGGATCTATATCTGTGCGGCCATACACATGCTGGTCAAATCTGCCTGCCCGGGGGAAGGGCTGTCCTGGTTCATCTGAATCGGGGAAGAAAATATTATCGGAAACAATGGCAATACCGGAACATGATCGGAATCACCCATTCGGGTATCGGAACATCCGGGATTCCGGTCCGTTTCAATTCCCAGGGCGAAGTGCTGATTCACCATCTGCACAGGGAAAAAAGAGGGGCAGAAGCCGATAGAAATGGAACGTATACCGTTTTGGAAACAGCTTCTGCACCATATGATGCCGTTTCATGTTTCGCCACAGGGATACCCGGCCAATGCCTGATATCTCTGCGGCACGGGTTTTATTACCATCGGTATCATTCTGAATCCATTTGATAATTCCTGATTATAACGGATTTGGGGGAGGCGTTGGTTTCCGGTGGTAACGAACCACCTATGCACATCTGTGTTTCAAGAAACAGAGGATGTCACCGAAATTTTTATTTTTTTACCAAGCCCGGATTCCATTCGGGAAGCCATTTTTTCAACATGGCTTTTAAAATTTCCAGCTTTACCGGTTTGCTCAGGAAATCATCCATACCCGCCTCGATGCAGTTTGTTTTGTGTTCTGACATGGCATGCGCTGTCATGGCAATGATGATATGATGAATCGTGGGGGGTTCTGCACTTCGAATCCGGCGGGTGGTTTCCAGTCCATCCATTTCCGGCATCTCCACATCCATCAGGATCAGGGGGAAAAATTTTCGCTGGACGGATTCAATCGCAGCACGGCCACAATCCACCATTTCGGCGGAAATGCCCAGGTTTTCCACCTGGCGGGACAAGACCAGACGGTTGATCCGGTTGTCATCCACCACCAGAATGGAAAGAGATTGACGTTTTTCCGGTACTGCTGGTGCGCCTGGCACGATTCGGTCAGGGGCATTGACAGGGGGTTTCGGACCATGAATCTCATCTCCGGAATCCAGCCGGCGCATCAAACTCCGTTGAAGCCGTTGATGGGTTACCGGCTTTCGAATGATCCCGGCAATTGTTTTTCCCATCAGGGGGCATTGGGAATGTGTACTGGAAATGGGACAAAGGAGAAAAATGGACGGCGGCATTGAAGATGTTTCTGATACCATATCCAGAATACCGGAAAATAAATGATCATAAAAGCCACAATCCATCAATATCCAGTCAGGCCGGGCCAAAGCAGCGTCGATTTGGATGGTATCATTCAATTGGTCGATCGCGTGCGCCACCAGAGTGTGGATGCCAAAATCCTTCAGCATCAGCGCGATATTTTGTCCTCCCCATTTTCGACTGGTCAATATCCAGGCAATACGACCCGCCATCAGGGGATCTGGGACCAGATTGGCCGTCATGGTATCCGCCGGCTCGACACGCATACAAAAACGGAAAGTTGTTCCTTTTCCCGGTTCACTTTCTACAGTTATTTTTCCCTGCATGGCCTGGATCAGTCGCCTGGTAATGGACAGCCCCAGACCGGTTCCACCATAAATGCGTGCAATGGAAGAATCCGCCTGACGGAATGGGTCAAAAATGATCTTCTGCTGATTCTTGGCAATGCCGATGCCCGTATCCAGAACGATACCATGCAGAAACAGACCATTTGATAATGAATCGAGTGAAGGAATTGTGACAGAAACGGCTCCCGTGTCCGTGAATTTGATGGCGTTGTTAATCAGGTTTGTGAAAATCTGCCGGATTCTTCCCGGATCACCCATGAGACGTGCTGGAACCGAAGGATGAACATATTGCAAGATATCCAGATTTTTGTTCTGTGCCTTTTCGGCAAGCATGGTCACGATCTGATCCAGTAATTCTACCGGATCAAACGGAATGGATTCCAGCTCGAGCTGCCCGGCTTCAATTTTTGTCAAATCCAGCAATTCATTGATTCTTTCCAGAAGAACTTCCGCAGATGTTCGGATGATATCCGCACATTCCTGCTGGCGCTCCGTCAGATTATCGCCCGTCATCAATTCTGCCATTCCCATGATGGCATTTAGCGGCGTTCTGAGTTCATGACTGACATTGGCCAGAAACACACTTTTGGTGCTGTTTGCCTGAATGGCCTCATCCCGGGCAGACTGTAATTCCCTGGTACGCTCCCTGACCCGCTGATCCAAACCAGCCGCAAGTTTCATGAGCTCCTGATTGGCCTCATAAAGTTCACGGCTTTTGCTTTCCAGCAGGAATTCGGCCTGTTTTCTGGCTTCTCTTTCGCGATCCAGATAATGCTTTGGAATACAATCCGGATCTGTCATTGGAATCGCCTCAGATAAAAATTGACATGGCTTCCGAGAGAATCCTGATCCTGCCGGTCCACCACGATGGATTCCTGAAAATGATGGATCACGGCCCTGATCAATCCTTCTGCCAAATCCCCCAGCGGACGATGGGAATGATAGCGGACTGTCATCCGCTCATTTCCTTCCCGATCGCAGTCCACACGGGGCAACTGCGCATCCGGATACAGTTTTTTGACTTCATAATGAATATGATCGTTGATGTTTTCCAGCAGGTCAAACACATTGGACATGGCATCTACAAATTCCGGATGAAGCCTTTTGAGGCCTGGGAAAAGTGCCATGCCAAAAGAGCGGGTCAAATCAGGGACATTCGTATGGGTCAGCTCTGCCAATTTATGGATCAGTGCATAAAGTTCATCATCCCGATATTGGCCAACCGCAGTGTAAATCCCTTTGGAGGGAGGATCAACTCCGATAATGATCCGGTCCGCCATTTCAAACCCATAGGTTCTTTCAACCATCTCAATAAACTCTGTAAAAATGATTCCTTTCATGAAGACGCTTTCCCTATTTTTTCGGCAATGTCATCATGCATGAGTCACGTTTTCGGTTTATCTGAAAATGCGCCACGCCGTTATGGCACATGCTTTTAGTATCATCATTTGGTTGGGCAGTCAATCAGACCGAAGCCGTGTACAGAGACCCGTCAAAGTTAATCCGGGACGCCGATGAGTCGTAGGACGCCTTGGCCAAGCCTTGCGCAAGCACGCAGGGCGGGAGCAATGTAGCGGGCGCCTGCCATACGCAGCAACGAGATTGCTATATTGCGCAAACTGGCCATAATTTGGGCTCCGTTGCCTTTTCTGACTTGACTACGGTCCTCGTCAAAGGTGACGTCCCGGACCCAATGCAGGCGGTTTTCGATTGCCCAATGACCCCGGGCCAAATTCAATATGCGCTCCGGATCGGCCTGATCAGGGGTAAGGCTGGTA
>JBFXFK010000254.1:0-6090 GCA_050179135.1 Desulfatirhabdiaceae bacterium
CATGGTGTCAATGTGGATAAAGTTTTCAAACTGCTTGAAACAGTTCATGAACATGAATTTCGAGAGAGGCGGACCGGGATATATGACGCACTTCGGGAAATCATCAAGGGCAATATGGCGTTGCAAAAGGAGCGGATCATATGACAGTACAATCGGATATTGAACATCTCGCCACCAACCCTGACCTGTTGTTTGAATTGTGCCGTGATGTAATCGACTGTATCGAACGAAAACAAGAGGATCCTAAGTTACGGGAAAAAGAAATTCAGCTTCGGGAAGTATCCAGAGCAATTTCAAAACTGGAAAAACAGCGTGTTGCCGTACCGGACGGTCTGCGTACAGAAAAGATACGACTGGCTTCAGAATTGGATATTAAAAATCAAATTATGAAAACGCTCCAATATGTCGCAGATGAGCTTTCCAACATCTCAAAAGATCTGAAAAATCGGCTTGGTGTCAATGATGATTCATCTACTGGCAACCAGATAAAAAGGAAACGTTCAAAACTGCCACGCACGGACAGTTCTGTCCTTCGGGAAGAGACTATCATTGCATTGAGGCAATTGGGCGGACATGCGCGACTGAGTGAAATATTCGATGTCATGGAAAAACAGTTTTCCGGCAAGCTACAGCCTGGTGACCTGGAGTTGCGCCAAGATGGAAAAACCCTTGTCTGGAAAAACAACACCCAATGGGAAAGAATGCTGATGATCCGGGAAGGTATTTTGAAAAGTGATTCCCCCAATGGCATCTGGGAACTAACCGAGGCATATTTATGAAATTTCAAAAATTGGTCATTGAAAACTACAAATCATTCCAGAACCAGACCGAGATATGGTTTCCGGAAAGCCTTCATGGAAACAGCATCTTTTTGATTGGTGGTATGAACGGAGCCGGAAAAACGTCTATCATGGAGGCAATCAATTTCTGTCTGTATGGGACCAAGCCGGATGTGATCCTGAAAAACATGAACCGTACCCAAAGGTCAAAGGGGAATACCACTGTTGCATTTGGGCTGACCCTGCGGATGGATGATGGTTCGGAAATGGTGATCAAGCGGTCTTGGTCTGCTGGATCTGTCCGTGATCCCAAACCGCGGGATTTGGCTGAGCGGTTGGTCGTGATACAGGATGAAAAACGGATTTCTGTA
Source organism: Desulfatirhabdiaceae bacterium (assembly GCA_050179135.1). GTDB lineage: Bacteria > Desulfobacterota > Desulfobacteria > Desulfobacterales > Desulfatirhabdiaceae > UBA4064. The sequence goes on from JBFXFK010000254.1 coordinate 1,151, forward strand.
CAGAATCAGGAAATCTGGCAAAACTATATTCGCTCCCTCATACCACCAGGTATCACCCAGTTTTTCTTTTTTGACGGCGAGAAAATCCAGTCCATCGCAGCAGATGACCACTCCGAAATTCGACTGAAATCATCACTGGAAGCCGCATTGGGGATTCAATATATCAACCGGCTTATTACGGATGTCACATCCATCAAACAGGATGATAGAAAGGGATTCATCGAAATCTCGGACGATGATATCGAGTTCAAACAAAGTGAACTGAAACGGGAAACAAACAAACTTGGAAAAAAACGAACAGAACGGGATCGTGTAAAAGAGGAACTGTCTGCCTTTACAAACCAACTGGCAGAAGCCAGGTCACGATTCGAGGCTGCATTTCATCTTCAGCCGGAATCCCGAGATGCGATCCGGGAGCTTGAAGCCCGTCATATCGCAGCTGTCAATCGCCTGACTCAGATCGAACATGAAATCAAGGTAATGTGTGAAAAAGTATTGCCGTTTTCCATCTTTGGCAAAGTTTTTGGATGTGTACGGCAACAGATTGAACTGGAACGTCAATCAGCCAGTGGGGCTGCCATTCAGGAACGTGCTGCTGACCTCGCCAAACGAATTGTACGCGTTGTCGAAGAGCCGGACCCCATTTATCAGGAAAAACTTTCTTCTGAAAAAATGGCTGAACTGGAACGCCGCATAGTTCATCTCCTCCAGGAAGGCGACCCAGGGGAGCGCATTAACAGGGTTCTGGATTTGTCTGACCGGGATGCAGCAAGGGTTCTGAACAGGATGGAATCTCTGGAAGCCAGCAATATCCACGCACTTGATCCCCTCCTTTCAGAAAAAAATGAACTGGTATCCCGGATTCAGCAGATGGAGGAACAGATTCGATGCAGTGAAGTGGCCGAATCCGATAAAGAGCTCTTTGAACAGCTTCAGTTGGAAATTCAAAGCTGCTCTGCTCAAATCGGTCGAAAGACGGAACAGTTGCGATTGCTGGAAGAAGAAATCATTTCGCTGGATAACGAAATCGGAAATATGCAACTGGATATCGAAAAGTTGTACCAACGATACCAGATTTCAAAAGACCATGCTGACTTTATTCAGGAATGTGATGCCATTTGTAATGTTCTGAACCAGTTTGTCGTTCTGCTGAGAGAAAATAAAATCCATCTGTTGCAGCAAAAAACATTCGAAATGTACCGGCTTTTATCCAGCCGAAGTGACTTGATCAAGGACATCCGGATTGACCAAAAAACCTATGAGATCCGGATAACGGATCGAAATGGGCGTGAAATCAAAAAATCCGGGCTTTCCGCCGGAGAAAAGGAAGTTTTTGCTATCAGCCTCCTGTGGGGCCTCGCCCAGACCAGCCAGTTGTCATTGCCCATCATTATCGATACGCCGTTATCCCGCCTCGACAGCACCCACAGGGACAACATCGTGAAACACTACTTTCCGAATGCAGGGAATCAGGTGATCATCCTGTCAACCGATACCGAAATTGACAAAAACTACTACCGGTTGCTCAAAACGACTCTGATTGGTGCCGGAAGCCTGGTATTTGACCAGCAAAAAGAACTGACTACCTATCGAGAAGGCTATTTTTGGGAGAATTGATATATGGCAGACCGTCTCTACACTTCCCGCAACACAGATGATGTTCTCAGTTCACTGCGTTTGGCCACAAAACTGGAAAAAGTCACACTGGCCCGGATGGCATTTGCGTTATCCCTGGTGAAAGAAGGCATTGCCATTTCTCCCAGCCATGACTTCAGTGGCGGAGAAATGAAACGTCCAACGTTTATCGGAGAGGATGAGGTTTTCATCCGGACAATGATTTCTTATGTTTACAGCCGCCATGAAATCAGCGAAGAGGAATTTTTTTCCAACCGGTCCATCATCAAAAACCACATCGACAGCGGTGCCCTGTTATTGGGCAGGATGTTTCATGAATGTGAAAATGATGTGGAGAAATTGTTTCAGCTCATTCTGAAAGAGGTCGAGTTGGGTAGGAATCAGGGGGCAGCCGGACATGCCCTGGATATTTTCATCGGACGATCGGTTCTGAACAAAAAAGAACTGGTGACAGAAATCAACAACACATCCCAACATGCCAATACCCATATGGCCATCATGGGAATACCAGGGGCTGGAAAAACCCAATTCATCCTCAAAATTCTTGCTGATATCCGCATACAGTCCCGCTTTCAGACCCATTTCATTTATTTCGATTACAAGGGCGATGTCGTTGACAACCAACGGTTCATGGATGTGGCCAGGGTCTGTCCATACCGATTGCTTCAGGGCAATCAAAGCCTGCCACTGAATCCATTCATGCTGCCCGCATACGATGAGCAGACCATCAATATTTCTGCCAGAGAAAAAGCGGAAAGTTTTGCATCGATCAATAGCAAGCTGGGCCCGGTGCAAAAAGGTTCATTGGCCGAAATCATACGAACAGCTTATGAAAAAAGGGCTGGCAGTAAAATGCCTTTCCCGGATTTTCAGGACATTTTTCAGATTGCTGTTCCCATGTATGAAGAAGGAAATAAAAATGCGGACAGCTTGATCGAGGTGTTACGGGATTTGGCCGACTTCAATCTTTTCTGGAGTCATGGAAGCAAAATAGCCCCTATTGACTGCCTTTCAAACCGGACCATTCTGATTGATCTTCATGCGATGCCCGTTCTGAAGGAACTGGTTGTATATCTTGTCATTGAAAGGCTTTACAAGGAAATGGCATTGATGCCGGATAGCCCGATCAAGGATGACAGAAGAACCATCCGAACGGTTCTGGTGATCGATGAAGCGCATAATTATTTGGGGCAGAAAAACATTTTCCTGCAAAAAATTATTCGGGAAGGAAGATCGAAAGGGGTTGTGGTCCTTTTTGCAAGCCAGTCTCCAAACGATTACCAGCAGAAATTTTTCAATTTTCAGGAGCTTCTCGAATTTGTATTCATCTTCCAGTCACAGGGCGTTTCCGCAGGGTCAATACAAGATATTCTGGGGTGTAGTCCCAGGACCGCTAAAGACCTTCAGACCGAGATTGCACGCCTGGAACCCTGGCAGGTAATCTCCCGAAGTTCGGATAAAACAGAAGAGTTTGTAAAATTCACGGCTGAAGCGTTCTATAAATCATATTCATAACTCCTCCCACTCAAGATGAAACGAGTGTAACCCACAGACACCATTCTCAATTCGGTTATAAGATGCATCCGGACCGTCAACACTCCGGAGCAGATCATTCTGTTCGGTTCCGCTGCTTCCGACACCATGACCGCGGACAGCGACATCGATCTTTTGATCATCCATTCTGGATATACCGGCCATCGGGCCAAAAACAGCCGAATTCGATCGGCGCTTGGTGACTTGGACATTCCCGTGGATATCTTTCTGATGACTCCGGAGCGGTTTGCCGAAACAAAGGATATATTTGGCGGCATCGCCTGGCCGGCGAACAAGTATGGGAAGGTGATTTATGCCGGTTGACTCACATGACTTGAACTGGAAGGCGAACAAGAGATGCTAAAGCGTTTACGGATACAAAATTTCAAGGGATGGCGGGATACCGGCGTCATCCGGATGGCGCCCATTACCCTTTTTTTTGGAGCCAACAGTTCCGGAAAATCCAGCATTGGTCAGTTTTTGATGATGCTGAAACAAACGGTTGAATCCCAGAACAGGAAAGCCGTTTTCTACCCCGGTGACAAAAACTCAGCGGTTCAGCTTGGCTCCTATCAGGAAATGGTGTTTCGCCGCAATGCGAAGAATAAAATCTCTTTTGAGTATCAATGGTGTTTCAAGGAAGCGTTAAAAATCACTGATCCGGTTACCCGGCAAAACTTTTCCGGGGACACACTTTCATTTGAAGCCCAGGTGGGATTGAGCGATCGGGATCAACATGCTCTGGTTCTGGATCATCTGAAATATCATCTGTTTGAAAATCAGACAGAAACGCTGAATGTGGGTCTGGAGCGAAAATCCGACACCAAGACAGCGTACAGGGTGGAATCCGCCAGTTACGAGTTACAGCGGAAACGGGGAAATATCTGGTATCAAGGTACGCCGGTTCGTTTCTATGGTTTTCCGGATGAAGTGGTCGCCTATCATCAGAACGCAGATTTTGTTCAGGAATTGAATTTGCAGCATGAAAAGCTGTTTCATTCACTTTGTTATCTGGGACCATTGCGCACCAAAGCGGATCGATTGTACTCCTGGACCGGCATCGGTCCGGAAAGTGTCGGATATTCGGGAGAAAATACAGTGGCTGCCATACTGGCTGCCCAAAACCGGAAAATAAGTCCTGGATACAAGAAGAATGCAAAACCCTTTCAGCAGATCATCGCCCAAAAATTGAAAGAAATGGGGTTGATCGAGGGATTTCAGATAAATCCTATTTCCGATAACCGATATGAATACGAAGTCAAAGTTCGCACCAGGGGATCACGAGATTGGGTTGACCTTCCGGATGTGGGCTTTGGCATTTCACAGGTGTTACCGGTACTGGTTCAGTCCTTCTATGCGCCGCACCATTCGATCATCGTCATGGAACAGCCTGAAATTCATCTTCATCCCGGCGCCCAGTCTGCACTGGCCGATGTGATGATCGATGTGATCAAATCACGGGAATACGGTGAAGACCGAAACATTCAATTGGTTATCGAAACACATTCGGAACATTTCCTCCGCCGGCTTCAAAGACGGATTGCAGAAAACGTGATATCCAGTGACATGGTGTCTTCCTATTTTGCCGATATCACCCAGACACCAGCCAAGCTGGAGTCGCTTCAACTGGATGACTACGGCAATGTTCTGAACTGGCCGGATTGTTTTTTTGGTGATGAAATGGGCGACATCGCCGCTCAGGCAAAAGCTGGAATGACAAAACGGATGAAACAGATCACAAATGATGGAGAAACAGAATGATGCATTTTCCC
>JBFXFK010000255.1:0-6056 GCA_050179135.1 Desulfatirhabdiaceae bacterium
AGGAAGTAGTGGTGGTATCGGTTGTTGTCGTAGTGGAAGTGGTGGTATCGGGTATAGTTGTGGAAGTAGTGGTGGTATCGGTTGTAGTCGTACTGGAAGTGGTGGTATCGGGTAAAGTTGTGGAAGTAGTGGTGGTATCGGTTGTAGTCGTACTGGAAGTGGTGGTATCGGTTGTTGTCGAGCTGGAGGTGGTGGTATCGGGTGTGGTGGTGGAAGTAGTGGTGGTATCGGTTGTTGTCGTACTGGAGGTGGTGGTATCGGGTAAAGTTGTGGAAGTAGTGGTGGTATCGGTTGTTGTCGTAGTGGAAGTGGTGGTATCGGGTATAGTTGTGGAAGTAGTGGTGGTATTGGTTGTGGTCGTACTGGAAGTGGTGGTATCGGGTATAGTGGTGGATGTTGTTGCCGGCTGTTCACTGGTAGTGGTTGTCGTCGTGGTTGTGGATGTGGTTGTGACAACGGTTGTAGATGTCGCCTCAAATTGACCTGCAGTTGTCGTCGTAGTCTGCCCGGTCGTAGATGAGGTCGTTGTCTGTTCCTGCCCGACTGTGGTCGATGTGGTCTCTTCTCCCTGAACCGTGGTTGTTTCGGTAGTGGTTGGGGATGTTGTCGTGTTGGTTGTGGTATCGGTCCCGCCGCCATCTTCCGATGTGGTCAGGGTGGTTGTGGTGGATTCGCTGGTTTCGATACTGGGCGGTTCTCCGATCAGGCTTTTTTTATTTCCGATTTCCTGAAGTTCCTGAACCACACTGGTCAGTTGGTCCTGGGGGATGAACGCAGGGGGAGAAGGGGGGTTTTCTCCCTGGATTACGCTGTACATGAAGGCGGACAGAATGGCTTCCTGATCCGGTTTTACGGTATTGATCAGGGATATGGTGTTTTCCAGACACAGGGCATAGGTTTCGGTGAGGGATGCAACCCATACCAGAAAATCCGTATCCCGGGTGCCAACAACTGCTGTCTGGGTCTGAACCCGAAATTGCTTCTGTTTGAAATTCTGTAATGTCTGAACCAGAAATCGGGCTTTCCCGGCCAGAAGTGACATCAAACCCTGGCGTGTTTCTGTTCCGGGCTGATACAAAAATTCGGTGATTTCCAAAAGGGTTCCCGAAGCCATGCGAATGCGGCTGTTGTCCAGAAAAGCGATTTCTGCACTGCTGTTGGCTTCGGTCTGCAATCTGTCTTTAAGATAGACCGGATCATTGAGCGCTCCCGGATTTTTCTGGCCATTTCGCTCGACAAACACCTGCCCCTTGAGAAAAGTGATTTTCCCGACGGGTTCGGTTGCTGCCAGGGATAGACTTCCAAACAGGCATATCCCGATGAACAGAACGGTGATCAGGCGAATTTGCATGCAGACTCCTTAACAGGGCAGAATCGCTCTCCAAACAGCCAGGGGAAGAACAAACGCGTCAAAAAGAATAGATCAGGGAAAATGAATATACCGCACGTTGGAAATGATAGGGATCGATGCCCAGATCATTGGTGACGTTTGCATCATTCACTGTTTGAAAGTAGCCCAGGTTATATGAAAAATTTGAAATGATATCGCCATAAAGCTGAACATTCACATGGAATTCATTATCCCGGCGTTTTTCATCCGCATCAAGATTGGGGTCAAAATCCATATGCCGGTACAGATAAATGCCACAGATGTCGGCACGGACCCGATTTTCCCAAAATGGCCAGTTGATGGCGACCTGAAATTGGTGGAACCTGGAATCGCCACGAATATCGGGAATATAATTATCGTAATCCGCCATGTATCCGGCACGCAGATGGGCTTTGCCGCCATTGAAAAACCAGTATTCGTTCAATCCCAAAAAATAATGCCGGTCATCCGGTGTGGTATCCTTATAAAACCGGCCTTCCACACCACCGTAAATTTCCGATTGAAATTGGTTGCCATGCAAAATGAATACTCGGGGTAACAGGGCATGGACATCGACCCGGGGTTCCTCATCCACCCAGTAACGGTTATAGGCATATTCAAGGCTTGCCATATAGGGATTTCGATTCCACTGCAAATAGGCCGATGGTCTGGCGCCAATCAGATTGTTTTCTGTCAGATTGCGATACATCAACTGGTAGTGAAAATAAGACAGTCCGGCTTTCCATCCATCCATTTTCCAGAGGTCATATCGTCCATAAAGGGTTGCCATGCCGGCCACATCCTCTTTATCACGGACAGTCCCCGGCGAAGGGGATGAAATGACCTGATCCAGCGCATCCTGAAAAACGTTATCATCATATTGTACACCAGCGCTGGCAGACAGATACCAGGGTTTTTCCGGCTCGGGAGTGGTTTCGATCGATTCCAGGAGTGCATATGCCTCATCCTGCTGTTCCGGATTCAGTTCCATGCGGAGAAGCGTGTTTAAAATCTGTTTGGCTTTTTGGGTCTCATTCAGTTCCCGGAGAGCCGTGGCCTGCTGAATTCCGGCCTGAAAGGCAATTTCCGGTTTCTTTTGTGCTGCGGTTTCAAAAAACGCAATGGCCATTTCTGGCTTTTTCATATGCATGAAAATGATTCCGGTCTCATAATCGGCTCTGCCATCATCCAGTGGGCGCGCCGTTTTGAGCATATTCAGGGATTTTTCGAATTCTTTTGTGCGAAGATATACGGCAGACAGATCGAAAGTGCATTTTTGAAAATGGATGGCATCTTTGCGAATCAGCGCCAGATAAATATTCTCGGCTTCTGTGTAACGTCCCAAATGAAAATAGACGTTGCCCAGCATGTATTGGTATTCCAGATTGGCAGGTGATTCAAATATGGCCTGTTGAATGGCGTTCAGGGCGGCGACAGGGTCTCCGGCTTTCAGGGCTTCGACACTCTTTTCATATTGCGTTTTCGGGGGTGATTTTGTACTGGATTCAGCCTGTGCAAGAACAATCAGGGGGGAAAAACGAACGTCAGAGGGGTTTTTTGTTTTTGCGTGGGTGATTTCAGCGGCCATTGCGGGAAAAGCAAACGGCCACAAAAAAAATAAAAGATAAAAAACAATTTGAAATCGGAGGCACACCGTCAGAAGTGGCTGCATTTACCCTGTCCGAATGAAGGAAAAAATTAGCGCAAAAATAGATTTTCTTCATTAAATGCATTATTGTAATAATGTCAAACAAAAAATGATGCAGATTCAGTCTTTTTCCCAATCAGATAAGCGCCGTCTCCAAGTCTCTCCAGGTGAACCGGCACAAGGGTATTCTGGAGACAATCATCACCGGATATCATGATCTGAATATAATTTGAGGTCACCCCTTTCAGAAGTCCGGTTGCCGTGTCCCGGCCGGTTTCAATGACGGCATGAAGCACTTGTCCGATCTGGGATTTCATGAAGGCGGTTTTTTTATCCATGCCCAACTGGCGAAGGATGCGACAGCGTTCTTTGACAACCCCATCCGGAACAGTCTCGGGGTACTGGAAAGCCGGTGTGCCTTTTCGGGGAGAAAAGGGAAATACATGAAGATAGGTGAGTGGCAGTCGGTCAACCAGTTCGACGGTTTGCTCAAAGGCCGCGTCGGTTTCGCCCGGAAATCCGGCCATGATATCTGTGCCGATGGCGGCATTGGGCAATCGGGAATGAACTGCCAGAACCCGGTCGGCAAAACAGTCCCGGTCATAGGGCCTGTGCATGCGCTTCAGAATGTCGTTGTCCCCGCTTTGAAGCGGCAGATGAAAGTGATCGCACAGCAGGTTTGATGGGGTTGCCAGATCGATGATATCGTCGGACAACTCCATGGGCTCGATGGAGCTCAACCGGATCCGCAGATGAAATTCCGAATTTTGAATCAAATGGAGTAATTGTGTCAGGGAAGTCGGCGGATCAAAATCCAGTCCGTACTGTCCGATATGGATACCGGTCAGCACCACTTCGGGGTAACCGGCTTTGTCGGTATGGCTGATCTGTTCCAATATCCGATCCGGTGACAGACTCCGGCTTCTTCCCCGCGCGTGGGGCACGATGCAGTAGGTACAGAAGGCATTGCACCCGTCCTGAATCTTGATAAAGGGCCGGGTTCGGGAATTCATGGACAGGGGAAGGCTGTTGACCTCACAACCGGTTTGATTCTTCTGGGGCAGATCGCCCGTTTGCCCATTGGAAAGGCAGGTCAGAATGTCGGGAAGATATGCCTTTTGCACATTGTCATAAACCGCATCCAGTTCCGTGATGCGGTTTAAGGCAGACGGATCGGTCTGGGCGTAACACCCTGTGGCAACAATCCGTGCATGGGGATGGGCTTTTCTGAAGTGGCGAATGGCCTGGCGGGACTGCATGGCGGCTTTGTGGGTAACGGCACAGGTATTGACAATGCAGACATCGGCAGATTCGGTCTGATCTGCCATGGTCCAGCCCGATTTTTCCAGGGATGCCGCAATGGATTCAGATTCGCACTGGTTGACCTTGCATCCCAGTGTGACGATCGAAAAGGTTTTGGGGGCACTGGCTGCTGGGCATTCATCCTTCATCCGTCACCCTTTGCCAGATACCGCACCGCATTCTCAAAAATCCGTAGTCCAAGACCTGGTTTCGGCAGCGATGGATTCGCCTGTCTTCGGGTCCAGTCCGGATGATGGGTGAAGTGGTGAAAGGCTTCGGGATGCGGCATCAGCCCCAGAATCCGCCCGGTTGGGTCACAGATACCGGCGATATCCATCATGGCGCCGTTGGGGTTGTACGGAAACCGGCCCCCTGCAGCGGCGCCGTCTGGTTTGGCATACTGAAATACAATCTGATTGTCCCGCGCCAGCCGGTCAATGATCTCAGCCGATGCATAGAATTTGCCTTCGCCATGCCGGAGCGGAAGATCCTGTAAGAGATCCGGCTGGGTCATTCCCCGGGTCCAGATACAGGGGGCTGACGGATTGATTTTGAGGCTGACCCACTGATCCCGGAAATTGCCACAGTCGTTATGAATCAGGGCAACCGAGCGCAACTGATAATTCTGGTCGAATCCCGGCAGCAGTCCCATGTTGACCAGGGTCTGAAAACCATTGCAGATACCGATAATCAGGTTTCCGCGATCGATGAATTCCAGAAGATGACGGCCCAGATGGGTCTTCATCCGCACGGCCTGAATGACACCTGCGCCATGATCATCTCCCCAACTGAACCCGCCGCCAAATACCATGATCTGGAATGAGTGGATGGAAACCGATTCATCGATCAGGTCATTGATATGAACCCGATGGGCCCGTGCGCCAGCCAGCTCAAACGCATGGGCGGTTTCCATATCACAGTTCAGTCCGTATCCGGTCAGAATCAGAACATCCGGTTTGCGATTCATATCAACTCTCCAAAAGGCGTTTTCCAGGCCTGTCTCAGATCATTTACAGAAACATCGATCAGTGGCTGCCCGTTTAAACCGGCAATCACCAGGTTTCCCTGATCCCCGGTTGTCTGGCCGATACAGGCACAGACCATGCCGGATGTCAGTTGTTCAAATTCTGTCCGGCAACGGGGCGCTACCGTCACGATAAACCGCCCCGGTGACTCGGAAAACAGGGCCTGAATATTTTGCGAAATACCGTCTGTGGGCAAACGGCTCAAATCGATGTCCATGCCCATATCGCCGCCCATGGCGATCAGGGCCAGATGGATGGCCAGTCCGCCGCTGTATATGCCATGAGCCGAATGGATCAGACGCTTTTCGATGGCGGATGCCAGGCGCCGATAAACCGGCTTGAATGCTTCCGGTCTGACCCGGGGGACATTCAGACCCACATATCCCTGCATGTGATAATATTCGGAGCCGCCCAATTCATTCCGGGTAATCCCCAAAACATAAACATGATCTCCGGGCTGTTTGATGTCCGGTGTCTGGCACCGGGAAATATTCTCGATGACGGAAACGGCAGAAAACTGAATGGTTTCCAGGGCGGATATTTTGTGGGTTTCGCCATATTTTCCGGTCAGATGGCCATCCACATACATGCTGTCCTTACCGGATAAAAGTGGAATTTCATAGGCCAGACACATGTCCCGCAGGGCCTGACAGGAACGGACCAGTTGTGCGGCCTTGAACCGGCCATCGGGATTGTGAACCGGATGATACTG
>JBFXFK010000256.1:0-6008 GCA_050179135.1 Desulfatirhabdiaceae bacterium
GATGCTGTCCAGAAAGATATTGGAAATCCGGCGGGATATACCCATCATCCTGTGTACCGGCTTCAGTGAAACCATCGATGATGAAACCGCCAAAGCATTGGGAATCCGGGGGTTTGCCCTGAAACCGATTTCGGTAAGAGATATTGCCATTCTGATTCGGCAGGTGATTGACAAACCGGAGATTGCTTCTCTAAATTGAACCCCGAAGCACGCAACAGGCACAAAAAATATTCCCGCGCTGCCGATCACGCCATCCCATAAACGCCTGGCCCCGGGCGCATTCTTCCCCCAATCTTTTGGGTTTGATATAGACTTTCGGAAAATTCATTTCGCAAGGCAGCAGGGCGGGGATAGGCCTGTTAGGCCATCCCCAACCGATAACGCAGCGAAATTATTTTTCTGAATGTCCGGTTGATTCATACCCAATTCAGGTGTTATACGATTGACACCATGCTTGATGGAAATTTATAAGCATCATTCTACAAACAGTCAGGTAGGCCAAACTACCGGCCAACCTTACCTACCGGCTTTGAAAACTATTTTTGAACCGGAATTACGGATAGCCTGTATTCCGGGATATCGGATTCTCAATTTAAAATAAATAGATACATAGTAGGTGTTAATACGTAAAACAGCGGGTAGGTCAGGGTGCCGCGGCTTTTTGCGGCTCCCTGACACCATGCTTCTGTTTTTCCATTTTCACGGTGAACAAAATATGAATGTCGATTTCAAAAAGGTTTAAACATAATCATGATGGACATTCGCGTATTGCTGATCGTTCAGGATGATCGGGCCAAACAGATTTATCTCGATCTGCTAAAAAAATATGGCATTCAGGTATTTGTGTCCCCCTCTTTTCAAAATCTGAGTGACGATATCTGCAGTCACACATATCATGGTATTTTTATCGACCTGCCCACCAAGATGAAGGCATTGAAAGAAAACCGGAATTATGTGTATGGCCTGGTTGAAAAATTTCCGGTTGTTCAATTGAAACTGAATGAGCAGACGGGAAGCCCGATCCTGTTCCATTCCAGGTTTCAATCCGGATGGACCCTGGATGACTTCATTTTTACAGAATGCAAAAACTTTGTTCCCAGAATGATCCGATCGGATGCCCGAAAGGACATTCATCTGAATGTGCTGTTGTATGCAACTCCGGATGATGCTGATCCGGAACGGACCGTGACGATCAATCTGAGCCGGGGCGGATGTTTTTTATTTTCCAGCCGGGAATGGAAAATGGAAGACGATGTTTGGATCTCCATTCATGAACTGAGTGACAGAAACCTGATTCGCTGTCAGATCCGGCATGTTATCCACTGGGGTGAATCCATGCGGATATCAGGCATTGGAATTGAATTCAGCGCTATTCTGGAAGAACAGCAGTATGAATTGTCAAATCGTTTTTTGAAATATGGTTCATGAACATTTACATAATGAAGGTGATGGGTTATGCAGGAAATTAATGCATTGGATCACATTAGAATGGATAAAAGCGCCTTTTCAACAGATTCTTTGGATAATGAATCTGATGAAAAACTGTACTGGCTGTCAAGAACACCTTTAGAACGCATACACAGCGTTGAAATCATGAGACAAATTTTTTATGGATACGATCCGCTTACCACAAGACTTCAGAGATTTTTTGAGATTGCTGAACTCCCACAATGTTGAATACCTGTTGATTGGGGGTTTTGCTGTGGGCTATCACGGATATCCGAGAGCAACGGGCGATATGGATATCTGGATTGCTGTCTCTCCTCAAAATGCAGAAAAAATGCTGAATGTTTTGAAAGAATTCGGTTTTGATGTTCCTGAGCTGAACGCCGAGATGTTTCTGAAAAAGAAGCAGGTGATCCGGATGGGGATGCCTCCCATCCGGATTGAGGTGTTGACAGATATATCCGGAGTAAGTTTTGGTGACTGTTATCGCCAGAGAATAACAGATTTAATTGATGGTATCCCTGTCTGCATTATCAGTCTGGAACATCTTAAAATTAACAAGAGAGCGAGTGGAAGACTTAAAGACCTCAGCGACCTTGAATACCTGCCGTAAATATAGTCTGTTGCTGTTTATAAGGACCATTACAATGGCCATAAATGGATACATGTCACGTTTTTTTTTAATAAGACTCCTGATATCCGGATTTGGGCTGATCATCCTGTCAGGAATATCTAGCCTGACGGTCATTGCAGATGCGTCCACACCCGAGATTCTGATTCTCAATTCATACCATCAGGGTGAAGACTGGTCGGACAACGAACTGGCCGGAATCCTGCCTTCCCTGAAACGCGCCTATCCATTTCTGGTTCCGTCTGTCGAGCATCTGGACACCAAACGGTTTCTGGGCCCGGGCCATATGGCGTTTATTCACCAGTACCTGAAGCAGAAGTATCACCAAAAACAATTCGATCTCATTTTTGTTCTGGATAACCCGGCCCTGGAATTCATGACACAATTGGGCCGTGAGGTGTTTCCAGAAGTGCCTGTCGTGTTTGCCGGTGTCAATGGATATCGTCCGGAAATGATCGATGTCCATGATGCCATAACCGGCATTGCCGAAGTGCAGGATATTGCCGGAACCATCGATCTGGCTCTGACGATTCACCCGCAAACAAAATTCATATTGGCGGTTCATGATCACACATCCAGCGGTTTGGCGCTTGAAAAAGATCTGATGGCCGTTGCTGCCAGGTATCAGGGCCGGATATCCCTTATTTCGACGCCCGATGGATCGGCAGCTGATCTGGTCCGGCAACTGAAAGCCCTGCCGGCCGACTCGCTGGTGATCATTTTAACCTATGTCACGGATAAACATGGCAGAACCCTGACCCGGGAGGAAAGCACCCGTCTGATCACAGAAGCCAGCCCGGTACCCGTATATGCCATGCACGAAACCCGTCTGGGATATGGCATTGTCGGCGGCATGCTCCTGGAAGGCAGGGAACATGGCATTCAGGCGGCAGAGATGGCCCTGAAAATTCTGTCAGAAAAACCGGTGAATCTTCCTGTCGTGGAAAACAGCCGGTCCCGTCCGGTTTTTGATTATCATCAACTGCAGCGCTTCAACATCCCCATGGATCGACTTCCGCCCGGGAGCACGGTCATCAATCGGCCCGTGTCGTTCTGGGAAGAAAATCGGATTCCCTTATTGCTGATCGGCAGTGTCTGCTTTTGCCTGCTGTTGATTATCGCGATACTGGTCGTATCGAATACGCGCATTCAAAAAGCCAGAAAAGACCTTCAGCGCAACCGGAACACACTTCAGTCCCTGTTTGACGCCATTCATGAATCCGTATGTCTGTTTGACAAAAATAATATAATCCTGGCGGCAAATCAGACATTTGCGGAGCGTGTGGGCAAACAAAGGCCCGAGGACTGCATCGGCCGGTCCATTTTCAGTTTTATTTCCGCCGATGTGGCAGCGAGGCGTAAGGTCTTTGTCGATCAGGCCCTTTCCACGGGTCTGTTGACCACATTTGAGGATGAGCGGGATGGCCGTTGGGTTTATCACAGCATTTGTCCGGTGCTGAATCCCGATGGCAGCGTGGATCAGTTTGCCGTGTATGCAATCGATATCACCCGGCGAAAGCAGATCGAGGATGCGCTGGATGAAAGCGAGGCCAGATGGCGAAGCTATGTGCAGAATGCACCCTATGGGATTTTTGTTACGGATGAAACCGGCCGGTACGTGCAGGTCAATCCTGCAGCCTGCCGGATGACCGGATATGCGGAATCCGAACTGCTGGCCATGCATGTTTCGGACCTGCTGCCGCCGGAATCCCGGCAAGACTGGATGTTGGATTTTGACCATCTGAAACAGCTTGGCGATATGCAGGCAGAACTTATTTTTACGACCAAAACCGGTGAAAACCGATGGTGGCGGCTGGCCTCGGTCAAACTGTCCGAAACCCGGTTTCTGGGTTTTACGGACGATATCACCGAACGTAAAAAAGACGTGGATGCACTGCAGGACAGCGAGTCAAAATACCGGTCCCTGTATGATACTATGAATGAGGGGGTTATCCTCCACGACATCGTCCATGATGCCGATGGAAAGGCGGTTGATTACATTCTGCTGGATGCAAACCCCGCTTTTGAGCGGATTACGGGCATTCAGCGACAGAATGTGGTTGGCCGACGGGCCACGGATGTGTATGGAACCGATGCAGCGCCTTATCTGGATATCTATGCCGACGTTGCAAAAACCGGAAAACCCCGGATCTTTGAGACAACCTTTGAGCCGATGCAAAAGAGTTTTTCCATTTCGGTTTTTTCTCCGTCAAAAAACCGGTTTGCAACCGTATTTTCGGATATCACGGAGCAGAAGCGGGCCAAGCAGGAGCGGGAAAAACTCCAGAACCAGTTGCTTCAGGCCCAGAAGATGGAGTCTGTGGGGCGGCTTGCCGGCGGTGTGGCCCATGATTTCAACAACAAGCTTCAGACGATACTGGGTTATACGGAGATGGCCATCGATGATACCGACCCGGACAGTGCGCTTCGGGCCAATCTGCTGGAAATTCAGGCAGCCGCAGAGGGTTCTGCCGGGTTGACCCGACAGCTTCTGGCATTTGCCAGAAAACAGACGATCTGCCCCAGAGCCCTGGATATCAATGACACCATTACGGGGTTGCTGAAAATGCTTCGTCGGCTTATCGGAGAAAATATCGATCTGGTCTGGAAACCCGGGGCAGATATCCGGCCGATCCGGATGGACCCGGTTCAGATCGATCAGATATTGGTCAATCTGACCCTCAATGCACGTGATGCCATCTCCGTGGTGGGGAATGTCACCATCGAAACAGAAAACCAGACCATGGATGAAACCCGCTGCGCCGGGCACGCAGAAATCATTCCCGGAAAATATGTGGTGCTTGCGGTCAGCGACACGGGTACCGGCATGACAAAAGCCATTCAGGACAACCTGTTTGAACCGTTTTTTACCACCAAGGAACTGGGAAAGGGCACCGGCCTGGGACTGGCCACGATATATGGCATTGTCAGACAAAACAATGGATTTATCCATGTTTACAGTGAGCCGGGTCAGGGCACGACATTCAAACTCTATTTCCCACAGACATCTGCCGATGAACCGGAAACAGAATCCGCTGCAACACATCAACCGACGGCCAGAGGTGATGAAACCATTCTGCTGGTGGAAGACGACGAAACGATTCTGACATTTGGATACAAAATACTGGAGCGTTACGGATATCGGGTTCTTCCGGCCAAAAACCCCGAAGAAGCCATCGATATCGCCCTGCAGCATGACGGCCCGATTCATCTGTTGATCACAGACGTTGTCATGCCCGGAATGAACGGGCGGGATCTATGCGCCAGGCTTCATGACCATTTACCCGGGTTGCGATCCATTTTCATGTCCGGATATACCGCCAATGTCATTGCCCATCACGGGGTCATCGACAAGGGAATTCATTTTCTCCAAAAACCGTTTTCTGTTCAGTCCCTGGCGGCAATGGTCCGGAGCGTGCTGGATGCGTGAACGTAGAGACAAGGCATGCCTTGTCTCTACCGTCCGACCGTCGGCCAATTAACAGCGAACCGCAGAATATCGAACAAGGAACCGCAGATGGATGAATCCGGCGTTGGGCGGTCCGGCAAAGCGGCCGAAAACTTCAAACTTCGACATTTCTTGTTCGATATTCGATATTCGTTTTTTTTATTCACATTTCTTTCTGTGTATTCCGTGTGTTCTGTGGTTAATGTATTTTCACGTTAAAAAAGCAGGTCAGGATGCCGACTCGAAGAAACGATAAAATTGACCCGATCCATGAGCATGATGAAACTGAAAGGCTGTACCATGAACTCCAGGTTCATCAGATTGAATTGGAGATGCAAAATGAAGAGCTGCGTCGAATCCAGGCGGAACTGACAGCCTCCCGGGACCGCTTCTCGGTTCTTTTCCATAATGCGTCAGTAGGCCTGGTGGTTCTGGATAAAAATGGCATGATTCAGGAGGCCAATGACACATTCTGCCGAATTG
>JBFXFK010000257.1:0-5860 GCA_050179135.1 Desulfatirhabdiaceae bacterium
CGGCCCTTGTGATGTGCCCGGGGCTTTTTGAAACCCCGTCTGTGTATGGCAAACTCGTGCTGCAAAAGCAACCCCCAACACAACCCAGGTACAGGTGTTTAAAACCCTGAACTACTTCCGATTTGGCGGACATGAGCCGTCCTGTTCACAGTACGCCCGGAACGAACGTCCCGGACGACTGGGCCGGAAACCGGAACGGCCCATGTGATGTGCCCGGGCCTTTTTGAAACCCCGTCTGTGTATGGCAAACCCGTGCTGTAACAGCCACCCCCAACTCAACCCAGGTATACCGGTGTTTAAAACCCTGAACAACTTCCGATTTGGCGGACATGAGCCGTCCTGTTCACGGTACGCCCAGAACGAACGTCCGGACGATGTGATTTGGAAAGGGATCATAAAAGGCTCAAAGGGCTTACAACAAATGGACTATGTCCATGAAAGCATTGCGACTATGAGGCCAGCCGTTGGCAAGGTGTCAGTGAGCCACAAATAGCCGCGGCACCCTGACCTACCCGCTGCTCTGCCTGAATGCAGCACCTTCAGCCTTCAGTCTTCAGCCTGCTACCCTCCCCTTGCAAATATCTATTGAAAAACCATTCTCATTGTGCCATAGGCTTTCAAACCTGATTTTCAACAACCCGGCTCATTACCGTTTCTTCTGCGTATTTCAGAAATCGGACAACCATATGGAACAGGCAAAATGACCATGTCGAATATGCGGATATCATGGAGGCCATGAAAACCGTCAGGCTCACCTCGACAGCCAAGTCCCGATTCATCCTCTTCTCCGACACCCATCGCGGCGACGGCACCGGCGCAGACGACTTTGCCGCCAATTCCCTGATCTTCAATTGCGCCCTGGATTATTACCACGCCAAAGGCTTCATCCTGATCGAACTGGGAGATGCCGAAGACCTGTGGGAAAACAAGCGCTTTCCCCAGATTTACATTACCCATACCTCGGTGTATGACCGCCTGGCCCAGTTTCATGACAAGAACCCCGAAAAAACCCGCTACATCAAAATTTGGGGCAATCATGACGATTGCTGGAAAAATCGCTGCAGAGCCCTTCAAGGGATTTTTCCCGGCATTCAAACCTATGAGGCCGCGGTTCTGGATGATCATATTCTGATGTGGCATGGTCACCAGGCAGATTCCCAGTGTCGAGGTATCTGGGGATGGCTCAGTGTTTACTGTGTCCGGCAGATATGGTCCCGGCTTCAGAAATGCGGATTCCGGGACCCGACCCGGGCGGCCAACAATCCGGGAAAATGCAACGACATCGACAAAGCCCTTCACACCTGGGCCACAACCGGCTTCCCCGACCCGACCTGGTTTCCGGGCTGCCGGATCGACACGATCATCGCGGGTCACACTCACCGCCCGGTCTATGAAAACTTGTCCCTGACCGAACGTATGTTGCTGAAATGTGGGAAAGGAACAGATGATATCGAGAAAAAATTCAAAGCCGACAACAGTTATTACAACACCGGCTCCTGTGTGCATCCCCGGTGTATCACCGGTATCGAGATTACCGGCAGCGGAAAGGATATGGCGATTTCGCTGATCAAGTGGGGGTATGCGGTGCTTTGCAATGACGCAAATAACAGAGGAGTTGATGAATCCGTTCTGACCATCAAAAGGGAGGTGCTGGAGTCATCCAATGCTTCCGAAATTAACTACTCGAAGAATTGACGGATTGCTTCTTGTTAGTTTTCAATAAGTTCGGATGGTTAATTTGGATTCCGGCTTTTCTAGGAACGACGGTAGAAGAACCAATTTCACTTTAACCATCATTGCGGGCTTGACTCGAAACCCAGATATTTTGGCGATTGTACGATTTCCCAGGGTTGTTGAGAATTACTTCATTGTTCACCCCTTTGATTTTATCATACGAAAATGATGATGGATTTCACCCAAGGACTCAATTACCTCTTTATCCCTTTAAATGTCATTATTTATCCTTCATCATTTTTAAACCATTGAAATCAAATTCAGTTTGCTTTATGGTCGATGCCACCCCAGTAAACAGTTACCTGGTGCTATTTGTGGAGGGCTTAAAAGCATTTTGATGATATAAGCTGATTTACACAGACTGCTTTCATCCGTTTTTGATTAACATATGATATGGGCTTGAGGAACTGTGACAAATTATAAAACCTTATCCTATTCAAAACACCTTGCAGAACAACGGAAACGCCTGGTTGACTGGGTGCATCAACGCCTGATTGGACCTGGAGAAATTGATGAACCCATAAAGCTACCCGCTGCTCCGGTTAATCTTTTTGTCACCGCTGTACTATTCCCGATTGTTCCAAACGAAAGCGGAATTGATCCGGCAAGTCAATCGGAATCGGATGATGAGCCTGAAGATGATCAACAGAATATCGAATCTCCTGACAAAAACAAATCATCAGTCAAAAAAACCATCCGATATATTCCGCCGTCTGCTGCCGGATTTTCCTGCTACGTCTCCCATGATGCAGAAATTGATGTTTTCCCCTGGGCTGTGTCATATGAAAAAATGGACCCGAAAAAAAGTGAATGGAAACGTACTCCGACCGGTCAAACGGATAAACCGGTTCATTTCAAATCACCGAAAAACGAGACAAAAGCATTTATCCAGATACCGATATGGGACGGTAGAGCTGAGGTCACCGCACTCTGGAGGAGGCATGAAAATGGCTGGCTGGTGACATTGAGTCTGTGTAACCGACAAAAAAATGAATCCATAACAGATGATGAGTACTACAGATGTCTTAATGAAATGTCTCTTTTTGAAGTCCGGTTTCGCGCCGAAATCCGGACAGGTGAAATTTATCCCTATCCCCAAAAAGATATTTCCTTGATGGATGAAGAGGAACAGGAACTCGATCTGCTGTACCGGCACCATCTGGTGTATGCCATCGGTCATGGTGCGGCGGTGGACTGGAATGTACATCAAAAACCGCCCCAACTGGAACTGGACTTCTTTCCATCTGTTGAAGTTCCTCTTGTATCGCCGGATGTCGATGAAATTGACAAAAAAACACTAAGCATTTCCTTTCTTGAAAGCTGCCTGAAAAAACCAAAGTCGGTTTTGACTGCCCTAAGTCGCTTTGTTGATGCATATCAAAATTGGCTGACGAACCAGCATAAAAAGAACCAACGACAGCCTGAAACGGACCAACAGATCGGTGATCGAATGCTGGAACGCGTCGATAATGCAGTTGAACGAATGCGCGATGGCATTGAATTTTTGCGCAACAACCCTAAAGCGATAACCGCATTCGGTTTGGCCAATGAAGCCATGCGAAGACAAATGGAAATCGGAGATAAAAGGCGCGGCAGAGACCCAAAAGATTACCGCTGGCGGCCCTTTCAGTTGGGCTTTTTTCTTCTCAGCCTGGAGTCTGTCGCAAATGAAAACAGCAAGTTTCGGGATGTTGTCGATTTGATATGGTTTCCGACCGGAGGCGGCAAAACAGAAGCCTATATGGCACTCATGGCATTTTTAATCATTTGGCGTCGGTTGACCTATCAGAAAAGTGGCGGTGGAACAGTGGCTATTCTCCGCTATACCCTTCGGCTGTTGACCCAGCAGCAGTTTCAGCGCGCCATCCGACTGATCTGCGCGCTGGAGCTGCTGAGGCGGGAAAATGTCAGTCTCTTGGGCGCTGAGCCCATTTCGGGTGGATTATGGGTGGGAGGTACGACTACTCCGAATCTTCTGAAGGAAGCTTTTGAGGAATTTCAAAAAGCTATAGAGAACCAGGAAATACCATATAGGCTTGTTTATCATGAGTGTCCCTGGTGCGGATCATCATTGTGGAAACAGGATGCTGAAAAAATAAATGCCTGTGGTATTGTATCAGACGAAACCCGGTTTGAGTTTCATTGCCCGAATCCAAAATGTGATTTTGCTCTGTCCAAGAATACCCTTCTGCCGATTCAAGTGGTGGACGAGGCGCTTTATAAAAATCCCCCGACATTGCTGTTGGCAACAGTTGACAAATTTGCCAGGCTGGCATGGGAAGAACGGGCAACTGTTTTTTTTGGAAAAGGGGTCAGAAGGCCGCCAGAATTGATTATTCAGGATGAGCTGCACCTGATAACTGGTGCATTGGGAACCATTGCCGGATTGTATGAAGCTGGGTTGGATACGGTACTGAAGCTTCGCGGGGTCCACCCAAAATATGTTGCTTCCACCGCCACCATTCGCAACGCATCTCATCAGGTTCAGCGCCTGTTCGGGCGACAGACCGCCATTTTTCCACCTACCAGCATCTCCATCGATGATTCCTTTTTTGCGCGTACCATTCCAATAGAAACAATGCCCGGACGTCTCTATCTTGGTTATCTGGCACCTTTTTTTTTCAGAAAAAATTCCCTGACCCCTCTGGCAGCAGCACTGTTATCTGCACCTTATATAATATTCGCGAATCAGCAGGATCAGGATATTTTGGATGCATGGTGGACCTTGGTTGTCTATCACGGCAGCCTGCAGGGTGTGGGTGACAGTGATTACCAGATAAACTACTCGGTCAGAGAATATGTTACATTCTTAAAAGAAAATGATTTGATGCTGAACGAAAAAAATGATCAACATGCCCAAGATGCTTTACATGACAACTTGATGAAACAATTTATGGCCATTTTTGATGAAAAGAGACGTGAGATTGTTCCGTTAACCAGTCTGAATTCGGAAGAAAACAGCCGAACGTTTTCACGAATGGAAAAACATAAAGATGATCCGGATCATGTGGATGTGGTATTGACAACCAACATGCTGTCTGTGGGTGTTGATGTGGCTCGGCTGGCCTTGATGGTCATCAATGGTCAACCACTAACAACCGCGGAATATATCCAGGCCAGCAGTCGGATTGGTCGGGGGGATATACCGGGCATTGTAATTGCGCACTATTACCGCAATCAGGCCAGAAGCCTGTCGCATTACGAAAATTTTCGACCATTTCATGAATCCTTTTACCTGTATGTGGAACCGGGCAGTGTAACCCCGTTTACCGCCCAGGCCAGGCAACGGGCGCTTCATGCTGCAATGGTCATTACCATCCGTCATGGGGTGGATGGTTTGTGCTGTAATGATGCAGCCAAGTGGTTTGACACCAAAAACACATCCATATCGAATGCGCTATCTGTTTTTAAGCGTCGATGCTGTGAGGCTCATCCTGAAATGGAATCAGCTATTCAGTCAGATATAGACAGCCTTGCTAAGGAATGGTTGAATTATCGAAGCTATTGCGAACGAAGCAAACAAAAACTGGTTTTTTATAGCGGAAACAGTAAAAACTGTGCATCACTTTTAAAAAGGCATGACCAAATAATAAATGGAATTTGGCCGACACTGAATTCCATGCGAAATGTGGAGGATACTGTCATGATAAAAGTTACCAAGCCGTATGAGCCTCCCGCACAAGAGGAAAAATGAAGGCGACAAAAATACCAATCAGACTTTCTCATTTGCTGCATTATTGTGCTATCGGTTCAATTATAAATACACCGGAGTGCTTGATTGTCCCCATGGATACCCGATACTGGATTGATGAAAATAAAGGTACCCCATTGGGTGAAGAAATTCTGTTTGTGGAACTGACTCTTAATCAGTTGAGTATCAATAAACGCGCGATTCAACCACCAGTTGTAAAACGCGCACATAAGTCAGGAGAATATGACCTTACAATACCGGCTGTACGATTTCCGGGTTGGATGAGATGTCGGAAATGCGGCAGACTCTATCCTGAATCCGTGGCACTAATTTTGCTTGCTGGCCTCAAAAATTAGATTTGCTCTTTGGCATGAAATATATTCCAATGAGAAGATAGTCAACTGGCACGAATGAGCATAACAATGGTGAATGAAC
>JBFXFK010000258.1:0-1189 GCA_050179135.1 Desulfatirhabdiaceae bacterium
GAATTAAAAGAGGCGCAGAAAAAAACGGACGAGCAACTCAATCGAACGGACGAGCAACTCAATCGAACGGATGCCCAACTGAGAAAGACCATCGAAAAGCTGGAAAAAATAGGAGACAATCTGGGCGATTTGGGTATCGTACAGGGTGAAATAGCGGAGGAATTGTTTTATAGAAACGTGAAATATTTGTTCAAGCCGCTGGATCTGCGATTTGATCGAATACGCCGGAATGTGAAGATAAAAGGCGCCAAAGGGGAATATGACATCGTTGCGGATGACACAGGGCTGGTGCTGGTGATCGAGGTAAAGAACAAGCTGAGCAAACGGCTGGTTGACAAATTCAAGGATGAAAAACTGCCCCGCTTCAAGACGCTTTTGCCGGAGTACCGAGACAGCAAGGTGCTGGCGGGCATCGGTGCGCTGGTTGTGAAAGACGATGTTGGCCGATATGCAGAAAAGGCGGGGTTGTTTGTTTTGACGCAGACCAGTGATGGTGGCGCGGCATTGTTGAACCGGAAGGGATTCAGACCGAAAGAGTTTTCATGAAAGATTATCAATGGGACATGAAGCCCAATAAACCCAAAGCAATGATGCTTGCAAAGCGTCAATTGTCCGAGTTGGTCCATGATGCGGTAGCCCTGGAGGGTATCAATTTCACATTACCGGAAATCCAGACGCTGTTGGACGGGATTACAGTTGGCGGGCACAGGCTGGCTGATCTGCAAATCGCGCTGAATCAGGCCAATGCCTGGCGGACATTGTTTCACTGGATAGAAACGGATCGATTTGAAATCACCATTGAAACAGTCTGCAATCTTCATGCGGTAGCGGCCCGGGAAGAATCCCTGGAATGGGGAAAGTTCCGTTCCGGCGGGGGGACAATTGCCGGAACCGACTACATGCCGCCAGACGCGGATGCTTTGCCGGAATTATTTGATAAAATGATGAAAAATGCCCTGGAAATGCCGGACATATACGATCAGGCCATCCACCTGTTTCTGACAATGGCCAGAATGCAGTTTTTTTATGATGTCAACAAACGCATGGGGCGTTTTATCATGAATGGGCTATTGTTGAACAACGGATACCCCGCAATCAATCTTCCGGCAAAGCGGCAGTTGGAATTCAATCAATTGATGCTTGATTTTTACCAAACTGACGATCAAAAGCCGATGAATGCCTTTATGCG
>JBFXFK010000258.1:1289-5757 GCA_050179135.1 Desulfatirhabdiaceae bacterium
AACCATGTGGGTATTGATATACCCACCGGAAGTTTTAAAAAATCCCCCTTACATTTTCCCAACGACTTGCCTATATTAAAAACCAACAAAAGATGTAATCAATCGGAACCATTTGGAAACTTATGGTTCTTTTTTAAAAAAACCGCCATATCCCTTTTTTTTCCATCCGGCTGACAATGTCAATCAATGGCGGCAGCCTGCCCAAATTGACTTGAATAAGCGGTTTTTTTATGTTCTGGGAATCACCAAGTGGGTATTGATATACCCACCGAAAGTTTTAAAAAATCCCCCTTACATTTTCCTGCGACTTGTTCATATTATAAGTCAACGACAAGATGTAACCGATCGGGACAATTTACAGACATATGGTTGCATTTTCGGACATTCTCCATTTGACCTCTTTTTTTCCTGTCCGGCTGACAATGACAGCCAATGGCGGCAGCCTGCCCGCTAAAAACGAATAATCCGGACATTGCTTTCTGGAAATCATCTAATGGGTATTGAAGTACCCATTGGAATTCTTAAAAAATACCCCTTACATTTTCCCCGCGACTTGTTTATGTTGTGTGCCAACAAATAAAATGTGACTTATCCGGATTATCCTGAATCACATCATTATAAACCACTCATGGCATATTCGAATCATGTTGGATACACCAACTGATGTATCAATAAACGGCAGTAACAACCAAACACCAAAAAAAGGAAAGGAGTAGCACAATGAAAAGACTGATCAATTTTTTCAAGGATGAAGAAGGCGCAACGGCAGTTGAGTATGGTCTTATGGTGGCAGCAATTGCAGCAGTAATTGTTGGAACTGTGGTAATTCTTGGTGGTCAAATTAACACTGCATTCAATGACGTAGTCACTGCACTTAGCGCATTATAATAAACTTGAATGAGCTCCCAACTATATCACCTAAATCCGATGAATCCAACAAAATCAGGCAAAATAATGAACCGTTTATCTCATCAAATTTATTGTTTTTTATCCAGTGAGGATGGTGCATCAGCAGCCGAATATGCGATTTTGGCTTCTCTGATTGCGGCCGTTATCGCCTTGACGGTAGATATCCTTGGGAAGCAGGTTTCTGAGTTTTTCGTCAAGGTTAATTGGTGGAACTAACGATGCATTCGTTTGTTACTAATCAGACGATTGCTTTTCTTTGCATCGCCCTGATTGTTGCCGCCATTTATGACCTCGGGTTCTATAAAATACCCAACATGCTCAATTTTACGCTAATTGCTTTTTCTGTTTCATATTACGGCTGGACCCATGGGCTGGATGGCCTGCTCTTCAGTATCAGTGGAATGTTTTTGGGAGTCGCTCTTCTGATCGGCCCCTATCTGCTGGGCGGTATGGGCGCAGGAGATGCCAAGCTCATGGGCGCAGTCGGTGCAGTTCTGGGACCCAAAGGGGTCTTTATCTCCTTCTTATATACCGCCATTGTTGGCGGCATATATGCCGGCATCATGCTGATGATGTATCGTTCGCACGCCAAAAATATTTCGGGTACCATAATTACCGGAATCAAATCGTTCCTCCTTACCCGTCAGTGGGTAACCGATTCATCTGAAAATTATGAAAAAAGCCCCAAGCTCTGCTATGGACTGGCTATTGCGCTGGGAACCATTTCATATCTTGCTCTGGAATGGATGGGATACAATTTTTTTTCGGAATTCAGATGGTAATAAACGTTTTGATACACACATATTCGAAAACAACTCAATTACCCCTGATAAAACACATCAACCCGATTCCACACGCTTAATTCAAAAACTCCGGTATGATTATCCATACTGTTCTATAGCTTTTAAGATATTTTTTCGCGTAATTCTCGTTTTTTGTGCTTAAAACGGTTTTTTGTCGAAAACGTCATCCTTTTCTTATCCTCTTCACAGCATAGGAGTCGTATATGGGCAGATGGAAAGCACTGGGTCCCATTTTTCTGGCAATGGTAATTGCAGCAGTGGGCAGCTACTTCATTTATACCTGGATGCAGCAGCACACCAAATCGCCCAGGATGAGTGAAGCAGTGGCTTCGAGCAAATCCGAATTGATTCCCGTTGCGGTTGCCGCTGTAGATTTGATTCCGGGGACCAAACTGACATCGGAATTGATCAAAACAACGGAATTTTTGAAAAATTCCCTGCCGCCGGGTCACTTTACCGATCCCGCCGCCCTGGTTGGCCGGGTAGCCATTGTACCATTAAAGGCCAATGAACCAATTATTGAACACCGTCTGGCATCCGTCGATATCAAAACCGGTGGGGTATCTGCTTTGGTGCAGGAAGGCAAACGGGCGGTAGCCGTTGGTGGAGACAAGGTAATCGGATTGTCCGGATTTATCTATCCCGGCAACCGGGTGGATGTGATGGTCACCTGGGAAGATCCGAAAACCGAAAGCGAAATCACCAAGGTCGTTCTGGAAAACATGCTGGTTATGGCCAGCGGCACCATGATGCAGAAAAATGACAAAGGGGATGCGGCGCCAGTTGACGTATACACCCTGGAGATGACGCCGGAAGAAGCCGAAATCATCAGTCTGGTCAGAAATCAGGGTAAAATACAGTTTGCGCTGCGCAATCCCATGGATTCCGGATCGATAATGACCAAGGGCGCCACCTATGATTCGGCCATGACCCATTTGCTGGCCAAATCCGGCTTTCAAAAACCGATAATGCCGGTCGAATTATTGGAAAAACCCAAACCGCCTGTCCGGTACAATCGCCCTGTTCCGGTAAAACCCAAAATCACTGTGGAAGTCATCAGCGAAGGCCAACTCACCCAAAAACAATTCTAACGGAGAAAAATGGACATGTTGCATTCATCCGGAACTGTAAAAATCTTGACAGTGGGATGGTTGCTTTTACTGGTTTTTGTCGTCTCAGCCAGCAGATCCTTTGGAGCAGGAATCGGGGTTATTGCCCTTTCCCCCGGGATCGAAAGAAGTGACCCCCAAAAACTCTCCCTCACCGCCGGGAAAGCCATTCTCCTCACCAGTACTTCCCCAGTATCCCGAATATCAGAGCCAAATCCCGATATTGCCAAAGTCCTTCTCCTGTCGCCCAAAGAAATTTATATTACACCAACCAATGTCGGATTGACCAACCTGTTGATCTGGCACAATAGCCAGGTGTCTGTTTACGATCTGGAGGTGGGATTTGACATCTCCCGGTTCAAACAACGCCTGAATGAGGTGCTGCCTGATGAAAGGGATCTCCGAATTATTTCTACCCATGACAGCATCACACTGTCCGGACGGATTTCCAGCAGCAATAGTCTGGATCAGGCCCTGGCTGTCGCCCAGTCATTTGCACCGGAAGGCAAAGTCCGCAACATGGTGGAGGTGGCGGGTGTCCATCAGGTGATGCTGGAGGTCCGGGTCGCGGAAGTATCCAAAAGTGACATGAAGCGGCTTGGGTTCAATTTTCAGTTTATCAATGGCACAGAGTTTGTGGTCAGCATGCTGGGTGGGTTAACCACTCTGGATGCTGAAGGAAAAACATTTTTGAGCAGCAATGTGAATTCCATGTTTCGATTTGGAGACAATGATTCCTCCTGGACCGGATTTATCGATGCACTCAAGGAAGACGGCGTGATCAAGGTGTTGGCAGAGCCGACCCTGATCACCATGAGTGGTCAGAATGCCAGTTTTCTGGCTGGTGGGGAATTCCCTGTTCCTGTGCCGGATGATGACGGTATTGCCATTGAATACAAGTCATATGGCGTGGGTCTGAATTTCATGCCAACCGTATTGAGTCCGGATCGGATCAATCTCCGGGTGACACCAGAAGTTTCGGAACTGGACTGGAGCAATGCACTGACATACCAGGGTTTTGTTGTGCCCGGTCTGGCCGTGCGCCGGGCCACCACCAGCGTGGAACTGGGAGACGGCAAGAGTTTTGCCATTGCCGGTCTGCTGAAATCAAATTCCGCCGAAAATGTTTCCAAATTTCCCATCCTGGGGGACTTGCCCATACTGGGTATGCTATTCCGCAGTTCTGCTTATCAGAACAAAGAGACCGAACTGGTCATTGTGGTTACACCCAGACTGGTAAAACCCAGCCATGTCAGCAAACAGCCGCTGCCCACGGATAATTATATTGATCCCGGCTTTACAGATCTGGCGTTTCCGGAGTTGAATTACACATCCAAAAAAGAAGGCGTTGTCTCCACCCGGGGGAGCCTGGATGGTGACTTTGGGCCTGCAGCACCCCGGCCTTAACCCATGGGAAGAGCCTGTTTCTTATGCTTATTTCCTCACCAGGCGGGAAAGGATCAGGGTGAGAGTCAAGAACCCTGATTTTGGGGCCGCTCCAAGGATATCATGAACAACCAGAGAAGGAATGAGAATATGCGAACAATCAATTTTGGCTTGGCTGTTTTGATGCTTTTCTCCCTTATGCTGACCGGATGTGAAAGCATTCCTTACGCGCGTGAACAGAATCTTATCGACAATTGGGGA
>JBFXFK010000259.1:0-5720 GCA_050179135.1 Desulfatirhabdiaceae bacterium
TACTGCTGCTCATGGACGTCAATATAATAGGATTCTTTCGTAGAGTCCAGACTTATTTTCAAAGAACAGATAATACAGAGAGTATTACTCCTCTCTATATTTTGCCACTAAATGGGATTGCACCCATATGGATGCGCTGCTGAGACATGCCAACGCTCATGTGACATATGGCACGGTTTTCTGATATGTCAGCACCACGGGAATGTCTGCGTCTGCCCAGTCGATCGTCATCAGGCATTCGGGGGACAGCCAGACAATGGCCTCGTGCTCATGGTTTATTGGCGTGCCGGCAACAATATGACACACAAACGGATACAGGGTCACCCGCAGGGATGGATAATCGTGGGTCACCGGAGGCAACTGGTGATCGATTTCCACATGGATGCCCAGTTCCTCCATCAGTTCCCGCCGGAGACAGTCTTCCGGCAATTCACCGTCTTCGATTTTTCCACCGGGAAATTCCCATTTCAGGGGAATTCTCATGGACCGACTGCGCTGGGCAGCCAAAACCCGTCCATTGGATTCAATGATTCCGCAGGTCACGTGAATGTGATTGTGACGGTGATCAGTTTTCATCAGTGATTCGGCTCCGGTTCTGTTTGCCGCTTGATCGGGCCAAGCAGTTCCGGAACATACTGAATCTCATCCAGAAAGACAGGCGTGGGATGGTTCTGCAGAAAAAATTCGGGGTCCTGCCGCGCATTTTCAACATCCACTACCGGATCGAACACAATGGATTCAACCCGGTTTCCAAATAAATTCCCAACCAGGGTGGATTTTCCGACCTGTCTGGCTCCCAGAACGGCAACAACCGGGTAATAGGTAAATAACCCGGTAATCCTTGCTTCAAGAAGTCGGGGCTTATACATGGCGCCCTCCCGGTAATTGTAATGAATCCTGAAATATCATTGTTTTCTGTATAAACATGAATCCAATTCCTGTTTATACAGAAAAATACTCGGTTCACCAAATTTGGCCGATAATTCCCACCTGAAAAATCTGATTATAACGGATTTGGGGTTTTTATAATTGCAATGCCAAAAAAACGGAAAAGCCCCGTGGGGGAGACCTGTTACCGATCGAAACAGGTCGATCCGCCGGAGCTTGATGGATTGTATTCTGTCAATTTCTACAAACAGGCCGCCCCTATGGGGCTGATAAATCGAAATTATGACGGTTACTCATGCAACACCCATTTTCCGTTCAGGCGCCAATTATCCGGACAACCGTCCGGCGCGGAACGCCATGAGATAGTTCCCGAAGTAATCATCCCGCCCCACCAATGCTTCGGCTGCCGAAATCACGGCCATGATTTTGTTATCCAGCGGGTTAATAATCGCTCCGTCCATGCCGGCGGCCACGGCCATGGCCATGAACACCCGATTCAGAAGCGTTCTTTCCGGCAGACCATAGGAAATATTTGACAGGCCGCACATGATGTGAACGCCTTCGAATTGCTCCTTGATCCGGATCACGGCATCCAGAAAGGCAACACCGAAGCTTGCATCCGTAGCGACAGGCTGAACCAGCGGATCGACATAAATATCCTGAAGCGGAACATGGCTTCCGACCAGTGCATTGATCAGTCTGTCGGCGATGTTCAATCGCTCGTCAGTTGTTTTCGGCATGCCTTCGTCACTCATGCAAAGGGCGACTACCTTGTGCCCGCTGCCGCTCACAACCGGCAGCAGTTTATCAAAGCGATCCTTTTCCAGGGAAATGGAATTGATCATGGCCTGTCCTTTATGAACGGACAAAGCCGATTCAATGGCCTTGGGGTCTGGGCTGTCGATGCAGCAGGGACAATCAACCGCAGCCTGGACTGTTTCCACCAGCCAGGTCAGCAATTCTCTTTCACGCCCCAAAAACATGCCAGCATTGACATCAATATAATTCGCCCCGGCGTTTGCCTGATCTTGAGCGACCCGGGTAACCGCATCGGCGTCGCGGCTGTCGATAGCCCCACGAACCGCCATGCGGCTGGCGTTAAGCAACTCTCCAACGATAATCATGGATGCGATCTCCTTTCCAGTGGGTTGATGCCGATCCGTTAAACACTCGCATACGCCTCAATTTCGATCAGCCAGTCCGGCGAAGCCAACCGTTGCACCTGCACCAGGGTACTGGCCGGGAATTCGTTTCCAAAAAATTCGCGCCTGGCCTGGGCCACCTCTTTGAAAATCGTTTCATTCAGCGCCGTCAAAAAAATGGTAATTTTGCAGATGTCATGGATGGCGCCACCGGCCGCTTCCACAGCTGTTTTCAGGTTGGCCAGAACTTGCCTGGTCTGAACACCAATGTCCCCCGGACCAACTGTTTTGCCGGACGCATCCTGAGGAACCTGACCGGCAATAAAAATGACTTTCGCCCCCAGGCCAACAACAACCTGTGAATAGGGGCCCATGGTTTTCGGCAAACCTTCAGGCGTGATGATTTGTTTTGGCATATTTCATTCCTCCTTATTTGCCCGCAAGTACGCCAGGCAGCCAAAGGGCAATCTGGGGAAAGAGAATCAGCAGAAGGATGTTGAGATAAATCGGTATCAGGTAAGGCAGGGCCCCTTTGACAATGGTGCCCAGCGAATATTCTGGTACAACGGTCCTCAAAACAAACAGACTCAATCCGAATGGCGGTGTAATGGTGCTCTGTTCGGCGGCCATGACATAGACAACACCCCACCAGACCGGGTTGATGCCCAAGCCGATTACGATTGGCATAACAAAGGGGAATGTGAGAAACAGCATGGACCAGGAATCAAAGAACATCCCCATTATCAAATACATGACGAAAAAGCCGGCCATGATGGTATATTTGCCGTATTCCAGGCCCAAAACAAATTCCTTGATCATGGGAATGATGCCGGCGGAATTGAAAACATGGGAAATCAGCGTGGACATGGCCATGATAAACAGGGAAAAAGCGGTCACACGGGCTGTATCCAGAAGGCTTTCCTGCAGGATTTTGAAGGTCAGACGGCGGTAAAAAAGCGTCAGGAAAATGCTCAGTACCGCACCCAGTCCCCCGGCTTCGGTCGGCGTCATATAACCGCCGAAAATGGCGCCCAGAACGCCGATAATCACCACAAGAAAAGGCCAGGTTTCAATCAGCGATTTTCCTCTTTCGCCCCATGTGTACCTGACAGGGGTTGGGACAAGCCCGGGCTTGATCTTGACAATAACGGCTGCGGTCAGAAGCAGCAGTGCGGTCAATGTCAGTCCCGGAATCAGGCCGGCAGCCAGAAGGTCAACGATGGACAGACCCTGCCAGGCGCCATAAAGGATCAAGAGAATGCTGGGAGGAATCAGGGGGGCCAGGACTGTGCCCGCAGCGATGGAACCCAGTGCAAAACTGGGTGAATACCCCCGTGACTTCATGGCCGGGAACGCGATTTTTCCAAAAGTGGCGGTAGCGGCGATGGTCGAGCCGGACATGGCGCCGAAAACAGCGTTGCCGCAGATCACCGATACAACCAAACCGCCGGGCAGATGTCCGACCCATTTATTCAGGGCGCTGAAAAGCTTTTCATTGACACCGGAGTTGCCCAATATTGATCCCATCAATATGAACAGGGGCATGGCCGTCAGCGTAAACGAATTGAGAGAGTCCCACATGCTGTAGGCAATCTGGTTTACCGGCTGGTCCACAAAAAACATCAGACCGATGAGACCGATCACGCCGACAGACCAGCCAATCTCCAATCCCATGAGCAGAAGAAACAGCAAACCGGCTACAAGAGCAATGGCAAAAAGTGCGTCTGGGCCCATTATTCTCCCTCCTCTTGAGGGGCGGAAAGCTTCATGATCTGCTTGATAATTTCCGCGACCAGTTGAAGGAACATCAATACGGCTCCGATGAAAATGGTGAGTTGCGGCCAGGCAATGGGCGTACGGAGCCAACTGCCGCTCCGGGTTCCAAACATCAGCGAAAAGCTGAACAATTCATAGGCCGCATACACGACAAAGCCGGTAAAAACAATGGCGATAAAAAGGGTAAAAAGTCGCAGCCATCGCTGTACGCCGACAGGCAGGCTCCCGGTAATAAACTCCACCCGAACATGGCTGCGGGTTTTCCAGGCATACGCGAGGCCGATGCAGGTAATGGCGACCAGACTGTATCCGCCGTATTCTTCGGCGATGGACAACGGATTTTGCAGGATATAGCGCGAGGTCACATCGATCAGCACCAGAATCATCAGTGCAAAAACCAGCCACCCCTGAAGATGTCCGCTGACAATGTCGGTTATTTTTTCAATTATCCGGACCAGGAACCGCATGGGGTCCTCCTTCTCATTTGGAGTTGGGGCGGCCGGTATCAGAAAGTATCCGGCCGTCCGACTGAAAAAACCAAATTATGTCTGTATGAGCCAGGGTTCCCAACGGTACTTATTTACAGAAGCTTCGGTAACGTGCCACGGCTTCTTTAACATATTTCAGCAGTTCCTCGCCCTCGGCGCCTGTTTTCTGGAGCCAGTCTTTTTCGACCACCGTGGTCTGTTCCAGTGACTTTTTCTGTTCGGCCGGTGGCAGGGTGATCCGTTTGACACCGGACAGATCGACTGTATCCACACTCATGATATATTCAGCCGTGGTGGACAGGCTGACCATGCGTTGCAGTTCCTTGCCCACATCCATAAGTGCCTTTTGCAAATCCGGCGGCATGGAATCAAAGGTTTTGCGGTTTATGACCGTTACCGCTGTCCAGGTTGGTGAAAGCGGTGTCAAGGTGAAATAGGTGGATACTTTGGACAGGCCAATGGAATAACCATAACCCAGACTGGTCAAAACGCCGTCGATTGTACCGGCCATCATGGCGGGCGCCAGTTCGCTGCCTGCGATGGTTACCGGACTGGCGCCCAGCGCTTTAACACCCAGAGTCGGCAGATAGCCGCCCACTCGAACTTTCATACCCTTCAGATCATCGAGCGTTTTGACTTCTTTTTTGCTCCATATGCCGTTGGCCGGGTCCCACTGGGTGATGAACCAGAATTTGAGATTGAGTTTTTTCAGGGTTTTGTCATAAAATTCCATTACCTTGGGGTCTTCGTAAATGGCGAGTTCTTCCGCAAGACCCTTGACCGGGTCTTCATCCACGATGCCCGGAATTTCACCCCAGTTCCACAGCGGGTAGGTGCCGGATTCATAGGGCATGGCCACATCGGACATGTCGGCCTTCCCCATGGAAACGGACTGCAGCAACTGATTGGTGGGAAACATGCGCGGAATGATTTTCAGCTTGACCCTGCCGTTGGTGCGTTCGTGAACCAGGCGCTCCATCTCGCCGCAAGGCCGGTATATTTGGGAAGCCCTGAACTTGGGTCCCCAAATGTCATTCCAGGCAAACGTCAATTCATAGACTTTTTCCTGAGCCAAGACGCTCAGGGGCATGAAAATTCCCAGAAACATGGCCGCTATTGCGACCGCCGCAATCAACCGATTTCCTGCTTTCATCGCCATCCTCCTTACGTGATTTGTTTTTTCCGGAGACCATTTTCTCCGGAAAGTTATCCCGCGCCGGACTTTCGGCAACGGGTTTTATTATACGGCCAGAAATTTTTTGGCCAGGCGCACAGCCGTTGGGGCATCTTCGCCGTAGGCATCTGCTCCGATGTCCTTGGCAAAGCTCTCGGTCAGAGGCGCTCCCCCAACCAGAATTTTGGCAGTGACTTTCGATTCGCGCAACAGGCTGACCGCTTCCTGCATCGCAGGCATGGTTGTCGTCAG
>JBFXFK010000260.1:0-2116 GCA_050179135.1 Desulfatirhabdiaceae bacterium
CAAACCCGACAGCAACTGTCAGAGGCCATTGTCCATGGGGATGAAATGGCTGAAAAGGCGCTTGAAGCGGATACACTGAAATCGGAATTTTTATCCAACATCAGCCACGAAATCAGAACGCCGATGAATGGGGTTATTGGAATGACAACCCTGCTTCTGGAAACGGCATTGACCGAAGAACAGCGGAACTATGCAGACATGGTGCGCATCAGTGCCGACGGGTTGATGGATATTATCAACGATATCCTGGATTTTTCACGGATCGAGGCCCATCGCCTGGAATTGGAGCGCATCGATTTCAATTTGCAGATCATGATGAATGATACGATCGATATGCTGACCCGAAAAGCCCGGGAAAAAGGGTTGAAACTGGTTTATAGCATTGACCCGAAAGTGCCTGCGCTGGTTCGGGGTGATCCGGGACGGCTGCGTCAGGTGTTGATCAATTTGGGCAAGAATGCGGTCAAGTTTACCCATCAGGGCGAAATCTCGCTCACGGTTACCCGGGAGACGGAAACCGACAGCCAACTGGTCCTGAAATTTGCCATGACCGATACGGGAATCGGTATTCCCCGTGACAAACAGCACATTCTCTTTCAGCCATTTACGCAGGTGGATGGCTCAACCACACGGAAATATGGGGGAACCGGTCTGGGGCTTTCGATTGCCAGGCAACTGGTTCAGTTGATGGGAGGGAAGATCGGCCTGGAAAGCGATGAGGGAAATGGCGCCACCTTCTGGTTTACCGCAGCTTTGGAAAAACAGCAGACAGAATATGGGCGTTCGCCCCTGGCAGATATTCAGGGTGTCCGCATCCTGGTTGTTGATGACCATGAAACCAACCGGATACCGATAATTCAGTATCTCCAGTCCTGGGGGTGCCGGTTTGCCGAGGCCGAGAATGGGTCAATGGCTCTGGATATGATGACGTGGTCTGCCGGCCATGATGGCGGTTTCGATATTGCGCTCGTGGACATGCACATGCCGGACATGGATGGCATTGAGCTGGGGCGACGGATCAAGGCGGATAAACGGATAGAATCCACCCGACTGGTCATGATCACCTCGCTGGGTCTGCGGGGGGATGCCGCGCAACTGGAACAGATCGGATTTTCAGGTTATATGGTCAAGCCCCTGTACGCGTCTCAACTGCGGGATTGTCTATCCCTGATCATGAGCCAGATCGCAGACGGAAAAACAGGTCATGTGGGATTGGTTACCCGATATTCCATGTCAGATCAGGGAAGCCGGTTTATGCCGGATGCTTCTTGAGACCAATCCCCTTTTCTGTAATGAGAATGCTGCCGGCTTTATACAGCGTACCGATGGCCCGTTTGAATTCTTTCTTGCTCATGGCAAAAATACGGCTGATTTCATCCGGATGGCTTTTGTCATGACAGGCCATGAAACCACCATTGCGTTTCAAAATTTCCAGAATACGGACACCGGAGTCTGATACAGAAAGGTATCCGGGTGTTTTCAGGGTCAGATCGATTTTTCCATCGTCACGGATTCTGCCGATGTATCCGGTTGTTTTATCACCGACTGAAAGCGATGTATGGTTTTGGCTTTTGTAAAGCATGCCGCAATACCGGTTGTTGACAACAGCCATGATTCCGATTTTGGTAATGCCGTAAATGAGCAAATCGACTTTTTCCCCTTCAGACAGATTGACCGGAATTTTGTCGCATTCCCGGGTAATCCGGTTTGTGCCATATACCCGATTTGTCGTTTCATCCAGGCATACCTTGACAACATATTTGTTTCCCGTCTTCATCCGGACCGACTGTTCACCTGCGGGAACCAGAAGATCTTTTTCAAGGCCCCAGTCCATGAAGGCGCCGAATGGGGCAATATCCTTGACTGTCAGACAGGCAAAATCCCCGACAACCGCTTTGGGCGCCCGTGTGGTGGCAACCGGCCGATCTTCTGAATCGGTATAGACAAAAACCCGAATCGTATCCCCCGGCATGGTGTTTGGTGGAACATATTTCAGGGGAAGCAGAACTTCATCCGGTTTGGGATTCAGATAAAGACCGAATTCAACCGCTCTTTGAACCACCAGATCATTATAACTTCCAATTTTCAGCATGAATCTTCCTTCAGTATTGAGATA
>JBFXFK010000260.1:2216-3499 GCA_050179135.1 Desulfatirhabdiaceae bacterium
ATGCTGTAAGCGGCCCCTTCAGCCTTCAGTCTAATAACCAGTATAACCCAATATGAAATTGATTTGTTGCGATTATTTTATCACAATACCCATTATTCGTCTTTAATCATTTCGTGAAGGCAGAATCAACATCGTGCAATCGTTGCCGTAAAACACCTTTTGGTTGATCAGGAATGAACAATTTCATGAAAAATTATTTGAATAATATTCCGCTGCGGACGGCATTGATCATTCCGTTTGCGTTTCTGGTGGTGATGGCCATCGGGTTTGTCGGTTATGTCTCCTATGCCAATGGCAGACTGGCTGTCAATGATGTGGCCAGTCAGTTGCGGTCCGAGTTGACCCTTCGAATTCAGGATCACCTCCGGCAGTTTTTAAAAACACCCCATCAGATCAATCAGCTCAACGCAGACATGCTGAACCAGGGACTGCTGAATATCAACAATCCCGCTGAAATGGAACGACATTTTTTCAGTCAGATCAGCACGTTTGATTCCGTGACCAGTATTTATATGGGAAATGTGGATGGCGGAGTGGTAAACAGCGGACGGGATTTTGCCACGAATTCACGCTACATCATTGTCACGGATGACTTTAAAAGCGGACCATTACATAAAATTGCAACGACTGACACCGGACGTCGGATGGAAATTCTGGCAACTGTTCCGAATTTCGATGCACGGACCCGTCCCTGGTATTTTGGTGCTGTCAAAAAAGGCGCGGCATCCTGGAGCCCGGTCTATATTATCAGTACAGGGCAGGATATGGCAATTGCTGCCAGTCAGCCGATTTATGACGACCAGAAGCAGCTTCTGGGTGTTGTTTCAACCGATATCTTTCTTTCCCATATCAGCCATTTCATAAAAAACCTCAAAATGGGCCAGACCGGAATTGCATTCATCGTGGATGCCACGGGATTTTTAATCGCCTCCTCAAATGATGAAAAACCGTTTACAAAATCGGATACGAGCGGAGTGCAACAAAGACGCCATGCCGAAGAAAGTCTCAGTCCGATAATTCGTCATGCCGCCCGGATACTCTCCGGTCGATTCAATGATCAGGATTGGGCCAATGGTATTCAACAATTCGATTTTACAGTTGATAATCAGCGCCAATTGATGCAGGTGACCCCCCTTCGGGATGGATATGGTCTGGAATGGACGATTGTTGTGGTCATTCCGGAAGCCGATTTCATGTCAAAAATTATTGCCAACAACAGCGCAAGCGTTTTTGTTATCGTTGTGGTTTTGGTCTTTGCATTGGCCATCGATATCGTGGTGACA
>JBFXFK010000260.1:3599-5688 GCA_050179135.1 Desulfatirhabdiaceae bacterium
ATTACCGGTCAAAAACGTGCGGAAGCCGAAAAAAAAGCCCTGCAGGATCAGTTGTTTCAGGCCCGAAAAGCGGACAGTCTGGGACGGATGGCCGGGGCCGTTGCCCATCATTATAATAATCTGCTGAGTGTCGTCATCGGGAATCTGGAACTGGCGGATATGGATGAACCCCAAAATTCCGGGCGGCTGAAATTGATTCGTGCGGCCATGAATGCCGCGCGCCGGGCAGCAGACATCAGTACTCAGATGTTGACATATCTGGGACAGGGCATCGGAAAGCATGTCCCGATCCCGCTGTCAGTCATTTGTCACAGAAAACTGGCACAAATCACGGATGCCATGCCTGACACCATAACGCTTCACACCCATTTGCCGGACCCGGGTCCGCTGGTGCAGGCCGATGCAGACCAGATTGCACAGGTGTTGTCCAATCTGGTCATGAATGCATCAGAAGCCATCGGCGGTAAAGTCGGTGAAATCAGGGTTTCAATCGGCATTCTGACTGCGGCCCAGGCCTGGGTTTTAAACCCCTATCCGGTTGACTGGGAACCCAAATCTGCGGAATATGCCTGCCTGTCCATACAGGATACCGGCGAGGGGATGAATCCGGAAACAGTGGAAAAAATATTCGATCCGTTTTTTTCCACCCGGTTTATCGGAAGGGGGCTCGGACTGTCTGTGGTTCTGGGCATTGTCAAGGCGCATGACGGTGCTGTTTCGGTTGAAACGCTTTCGGGAAGCGGATCAATTTTTCGCATTTTTCTTCCGGTAGCCGATGAAAACCCACCGACAGAAACAGGTGATCCGGCAAAACCGGATGTGTTGATCGGCGTATGCTGAAGCCCATCCACATGTATAAAAGCTGTTACAGTCCGGGTAGTCGATCGATGGTGATGATCGCCGCATAAGGATTTGGGGTGCGTATCGGTCAGGCGAAATGGCTGGAAGCTTTTCAAGGCGTCAGCCGCAAAAAAGGTCTATTCCCCTGTTGCCGTTTCCAAACCCATATCTGGAAAACTTTGGTTGATAACAGTCAGTCTGAATGATATAGACCAGTCAATCATTTTTTATAGCTTTTCAGATAATGATTTTGGGAAGGCAGCAGGGACGCCACCAGACAGGTATTGGTTGAAAAGGAATAAAATGATCATGACTTTTGACATGATGGAAATCACTGTCTCATGAATCAGATTCTGATCATCAATGATAACGAGCAGTTGTGTCAAACCCTGGTAAAACTGGTTGACCGGTTGGGTATGACCGCCGTTTATGAAACCACCCTCCAGCAGGGTCTGGAAAACGCGCTGTCCGGAATTTACGACATCGTTTTTCTGGATATCAACCTGCCGGACGGGTGTGGACTGGATATCATCCGGGAACTGCGCAGCCTGCCCTTTCCGCCGGAGATCATCATCATCACCGGCCACAGCGATGATGACGGTGCGGAAATTGCCATTCAGAACGGGGCCTGGGATTATATTGAAAAAGGCGCTTCCATGCAGAATATCCGCCTCTCCCTGAGCCGGGCAATACAGTACCGGAAGCAGAAAAAGGAAAGGCCTTCCCATGTTGCGTTCAAGCGGGATGCCATCATCGGCGCCAGCATCCAGATTGTGGATTGTCTGGATGAGGCTGCCCAGGCTGCCAACTGCGACAACCCCACGTTGATTACCGGTGAAACCGGCACGGGCAAGGAGCTTTTTGCCAGGGCCATTCATGAAAACAGCCGACAGTCTGCAGGAAATTTTGTGGTGGTGGACTGCGCCGCGCTACCGGAACATCTGGTCGAGAGTATTCTGTTCGGGCATAAAAAAGGCTCGTTTACCGGTTCCATTGAAAACCATGAGGGTCTGATCCGGCAGGCGGACACCGGAACCCTGTTTCTGGATGAGGTGGGTGAAATGCCTCCCGGTATCCAGAAAAAATTTCTTCGGGTCCTTCAGGAAAAGCGGTTTCGTCCGGTTGGCTGCGAAACCGAAATGCACAGCAATTTCCGGCTGATTTGCGCCACACATCGCAATCTGGAAGACATGGTGGCCAATGGCCTTTTTCGACAGGACCTGTATTACCGCATTCGTACCATATGCAT
>JBFXFK010000261.1:0-3000 GCA_050179135.1 Desulfatirhabdiaceae bacterium
CGAGAGAAATGTTGTGCTAATCGTGTCTTTGAAACGCTTGATGCAGTGTGTCAAGAGGTTGAGTCCGGGTTGCGAAGAATGGCTTCTGCTCCAACGGAAGTAACTCGGTTAAGCGGCTGGCCATGGAGTATTATATTGAATGCAACTTAGAATTAGAATGAGAAATCACTCCTACCAACTTCGATGACTTCCTTGCCATGCCGATGGACGCCTACATTTTCCGATGCAACAACCCAGATAAATCCTCTTTTACCTCGAGGCAGACAGGATCTGTATGACAGAATCCAAAAATGCCAAAAAAATGAAAAAGCTCCCATCAACGTATCAACCATGGGTTGATGCGCGGAAGCGATTCCACCTGTCCCATGCGCATATCCAGATGACGCGGGAATTGGGAATGAACCCAAAAAAGTTTGGCAAACTGGCAAATCACAAACAGGACCCGTGGAAATTACCCCTTCCCGAATTCATTGCCGAGTGCTATCGAAAGCATTTCGGGAAAAATCGCCCGGATGATATCCGCCCCCTGGAGCAGATTGTGGCGGAAAAAAACCGGAAGAAGGCTGAACGCAAGACACTGAACCGAAAAGAAAGGAACCGCCCCGAAATGGTTCATTGCGGCTCCGAAGATATACGACAAAAGCCGTCAGGGTCTGAAATCTGACAAAGCAAATTTTGTCAACATTC
The DNA here is from genome assembly GCA_050179135.1 of Desulfatirhabdiaceae bacterium. Taxonomy (GTDB): domain Bacteria; phylum Desulfobacterota; class Desulfobacteria; order Desulfobacterales; family Desulfatirhabdiaceae; genus UBA4064. Next base: position 688 of record JBFXFK010000261.1, read on the forward strand.
GGTCTGGCCTCATGGGTGCCAATTTTTCCATTCGGATTGACCCGGCTCAAATCGGTAACAAACGGGTCATCTGTTTTTCAAGGGCTTCCCGGGCGGCTTCAATAATTTCATTGTCATAAGCCGCTTTCCGGTTCAGAATTTCCTGTATCCGTCCGATAGACGCTCCGGCATCCAGTTCTCCCACCAGATACAGAATATCCCCCTTGACCGTATCATCCGCCGCGTCAAACCGCTCCCATAACGGGCCTACCATGGTTTGCGCCAACGACGGTTTCTCTGCGGCAACCACCTCCATCGTCACCATGGCCCCCAGCCGAACCGGCCACTTGGGATGCACCAGAAGCGACACCAGTTCCGGAAAAATAAGGTCTTTCCCGATCATCATGTCTGCCAGAAGAAAGGCATTGCCATCTGTAATCATGTTCATCAGGGTGTCGGCTTCCAGCCGGGACGGGTCCCGGTGAATCATAGCATCCACCACTTCCCGGATATGGATGGTTCCACTCCAGCGGAAATGCGAATCCAGTATCAGCGTGGGAACAGACTGCACCCGGTCATGTCTGGCTTCTTCCATGCACAGCCCGGCATCGATCACCGTCAGTCGAACCTTGGCGTCGGCAAGGGCAAGGGGAACCAGCTTTTCAACAACGGCAGGGCAAAACGGGCACTGTTCCGCAATATAGAGTTTCAATTCCGCCGGAAACACCAGGTCTTTTAATCCGGACTGAAGCGGCAATGGCGGCGATGCCTCATCGATAAAAATCCATGAAAGCGCCTTGAGAAAAGGACCCAGTTCCTGGCCAAGCGGGGCAGATTGATAGTGGATTCCGGAATGAATCCGAAGTTCGGGCAGGGCGTCGGAATCTGCTTTTTCATAACCGATATGAATTCTGGGTGCCACATTCTGCAGGCCCCTGCAAAAGTCCCCGATGTTTTCGCTGACTTTGTGACGCGTTTTTACAAGGGTCAGTTGAATATCCTGTCTCAACCGGTTGTTGAATAATATGATTTGTTGTTCTTCTTCGGCTGTCATCTGAACTCCGCCTGTGTATAACCGGTGTTTGACACCACCCTCAAAACCGCTCGATCAGCTTGTCGATCAGAAACGTACTTTCCCGCATGGCCTGCTCGCTGAAGGGACCAAACCATTCGGCGATTTTTTGAAATTCCTGCTGGAATAACCCCTTGTCGCCGGCTTCCAGCATGTCAAGATTTTCATTTACCGACGCGATATAATCCTTCAACAGGTCCCGGCGATGTCTGGAGGCAAAGATGATCTCGGAATACAGGGAGGCATCTTGGGCAAAGAGCCGGCCGACCATGCCCAGTTCCAGGCGGTAAATCGGGCTTGAGAATTCCAGGGTCCTGGAAAGGCTGACCCCTCTTCTTTTCAGAAACTGACCAAACGCAAAGGTTGCAAAATGGCGCAGGGCCTGGACAATTCCCATGATGTCGTCATGTTCCCGGGCATCGGACCGGACAACAATGCCGCCCCACATGGCAAACTGATCCAGAATCCATTGGCAGGCATGGTTATCGCGTCCCGGCGTTGCCACGATGATTTGTTTGTCCAGACTGGATGTTGATGGCCCGAAGAGCGGATGAAGGCCGATAACCGGCCCGGCATGGGCCTTCAGCATTTCTTTCAGGGGGTTTTCCTTGACACTGGTGATATCGCAAAGAACCGCTTCGGGTGGCAGGCTGGGGCCGATTTTCTGAATGACCTGACAGGAAACATCGATGGGAACCCCGACCATTGCCAGATCGATTCCCTGGCACAGGGACTGGACATCCGGCCAGTTATCCCGGTCCAGGATGCGGACGTGATAATCGGCCTGGTGAAAACAGGCCTCAAAGAATCGCCCCATTTCCCCTTTTCCGCCCACCAGCAGAACGATGCCTCCCGGACGAACCGATTTCAGGGCCATGGTCCGGCTTTGGGTGACACGGGACCGCCGGACAACACTTCGGTAAATTTCCTCGATAAAATCCGGGTCCAGCCCGATTTGCAATGCCTGATTCCGGCGATTGGAAATCAGGTCCGCTTCCCGGGCCGGATGATAAATCTCAAGGTTATGTGTTTTTTTCAGCGCCACCACCTGGTGGACAACCTGCTGCCGTTCTGCCAGAAGAGAGACGATTTTGGCATCGATGGCATCGATATCCTGCCGCATGCCCAATAGCGCCCCATCGACATCCACACAGGATGAATCATCCGGTTTGGCAGAATCCGGTTTTTCAGTCTTGTTTTCAAACATGTGAATCAGCGGTCTCCTTCAATAAGATTTCCCGATAGCGGGTAGGTCAGGGTGC
>JBFXFK010000261.1:3100-5680 GCA_050179135.1 Desulfatirhabdiaceae bacterium
AGCGGGTAGGTCAGGGTGCGACCAACGGGAGTTCCCTGACAAGTCATTCAGCAGAAATGGACTACAAACCGCACGGATCGCTCATTTTTGGGCCAGCATGTCCCGATAGATTCCGGCCAGCCGGTCTGCCACAACATCCCAGTCATGATGTTTGGCCGTCTCTTTCGCGGCGTTTCCCATGCGGGTTCGAACAGTTTTATCCAGAAGAATATTCATGGCCCGGCTTAATTCAGAAATGGATGGATCATTTGAAAGAACCAGTCCATTCTGGCCATCAACAATCAGGTCTGAGGAACCCACCCGGCCCGAAATGACCGCCGGAAGCCCTGCGGCCATGGCCTCCAGTACCACCAGCCCAAACGTATCCATTCGACTGGGCATGATTAGACAATCGCCTGCAGCATAAATTTCCGCCACCCGATCCGTGACCCCGGTAAAAATGATCCGATCCGCAATTCCCAGGCGGGATGCCAGATTCCGGTAATGGGTTTGATCCCCCTTGCCGACCACCAGAAGCATCAGTCTGCCGTCACGAGGCACACCATCCCCCAAGTCTGCCATGGCCTGAATGATCAGGTCCAGACGCTTGATTTCAAAATTCATGCCCACAAACAGCATCATGACATCCCGGGCTTTCAGTCCGTGACGGTTCCGGAAATCCGTTCCCATGGTATCGAAAGTCGTCTGTTGAAACCGGCCGATAGATGCACCTGGATGAAGGATTTGAAGCTTGTCCCGACAGTCGGGATAGGTTTCCAGAAGCGCCTGTTTCACCAGACCGGAAACCGGCAGGATTTTCCGGGTATGCGGGTTTTGAATGCCACGGGATTCCACCCAGGATGTGGCATGGTCAAACAGACTCATATGTTTTTTGCGGATGGTTTTCACCCAGCTCCGGTGCGGAATGCCATGAAAGGACAGAATATCCATTTCAAATACGCGCTCGTGACTGTGAACCAGATCATAGTGTCCATTTCGAGTCGCTTTTCCGGCCCACAGGGCAAAGCTGATCGGGCGAAACCACCGGGGAAACGGCCAGAATGGAATCTTGTGAAACGTCACGGCGCTGTCCGGCGCCATCCATTTCTGCGCCAGGACATGAAAATGAAATTGCCGGTTTTTGGCCAGTCTTTCACAAAGCTGATACGCCACATTTTCCGCACCGCCAACGCGCCCATATGTCGGGATGATGACGGCGATTCGGGGCAAACGGGTCTTTTTTGCCATCATTTCACCTCGAACAGAATCATGTTGCCCGTATCCGGATGATGCCAGGCGCCGATAATCTGAAAAAACCGGCTGTTCACCAGATGATCGACCGAAAAAAAATGATCCGGCCAGTTTCGCTCTTCCCAGAGTACATAGCGGATCTGTTTTTGTCTGCTGAAGATATAGAAATACAGGGGATGATTGGGAAACTGCTCCCATTGCGCGTCTTTGTCTTTGGGGCACAGCCCGACAGACGCATCCGGATTGGCGTAAAATGCAATCCACTGCTGGGTGTATTGGGATGTGGCCACGGCAGCCACCTCATCCGGATGATGACGCGCGGCAATGGTGTTGCCGATATCGATAAACACCCGCTTGTCCGGGTCCGGCGGCTTCAGATTTTTGGGAAGCCCGGCCACCAGAATGGCCAGAAAAAGAAGGATCAGTACCCGCTTTGGCGACATGGAAAAACGGGCAGTCAGATAATCCTGAATCCGCTCCAGACCAAACCCGGCCAAAACGGCTGATGCAAATATCACAATTCCCAGAAACCGGTAATAAATCATCCAGGTTTCAAGGGTATGGAAATACAGCAGTATCAGGTCCATGACACAGAAAAATACCAGATAAATCAGTCCCGGAGTGTTTTTAAGCCGCTTTCGGACATCTTTCAGCCCGACCAGAAAAAAAATCAGGAACGGATAAAAAAACGCTTCCAGAATGCGGTTGATGAGCGTGGCCAGGGCGACCAGCCATATCGAATTTCTGACCTCGGCCAGCAGGCGGGACAACACCGGGGTTGCCGTGTCATGTTGAATCACCTGTTTCAGCTCTTTTCGAAGATTTTCATACGATCGCAGAACAGAAATTCCTTTTTTTGCCATTTCATTCCCGCGGATTGTCTGTTGGGCCGACATATCCAGTGTCCAGATGCAGCCCCAAACCATCAGACCGGCAAACAATCCGGGCAGGACAAACCAGAAGATGGCCCGGATGCGATCGGGTTTGTGCCAGATCAGAAAATAGGCAATGGTTGACAAAATCAGGAGAATGCCTTCCACACGGGCCCATGAGGCCAGAAGAAAACAGATACAGGCCACCACCGGCAGCCGGTTTTGTCCGGATTTCAGATATAAAATGATCAGATACAGACCGGTCACCCCGAAACACCACATCATGGGTTCCCGAACCACTTCTGCGCTGTTGCTGACCAGAACCGGCGTCAGGGCAAACATCAACAGACATAACAGGCCCGCTGTCTCTGTCAGAAACTGGCGAAGAATGCCATACAAAGGAATCAGCGTCAGCCATCCCAACAGGATGGATACCAGACGTGCGGACCAGATCCAGTCCGATATCAAAAAATGCATG
>JBFXFK010000262.1:0-5643 GCA_050179135.1 Desulfatirhabdiaceae bacterium
AACGACCATCCACCTTTTTACCGGAAAACTGTTCCGGCGACATATAGGAGGGCGTTCCCTTGACCACACCGGTCTGGGTCTGCGATGCCGCAGTGATTCTGGCAATTCCAAAATCCGTTATCTTGACGACATCATTTTTTAACAGCATGATGTTGGCGGGTTTGATATCCCGGTGAATCACCCCTTTCTGGTGGGCATAATCCAGAGCGGCTGCAATATCCGCAGCATAAGAAATCACCTTTCGAACCGGAAGCAGGGTATTCGTTGAGACAAATTTCTCAAAACTGCATCCCTCCAGATATTCCATGGCAATATACGCCAGCTCCTGTTCTTCACCCGCATCATAAATGGTGACGATATGGGGATGGGAAAGTGTTCCGGCACTTTCTGCTTCACGAAAAAACTGCTCTTTCATTCGTTTGGCCTGTTCGGGATTCAGGCCTTCTGTCAGGCGGAATGTTTTAATGGCGGTCGTCCGGTTGATACGGGGATCCTGCCCCAGATAGACCACTCCCATTGCACCTTTTCCCAGTTGCCGGACGATCTCATACCGCCCCAGCGTCGGGCGAACACCACTGCCGGTCATCATGAATCCGTCATCCGAAGCCCCTGAACCCATCAGTGAATCTCCGAACACCATGGTTTCACTGACCTGTATCAGTTTCTTTTTTCGCTCGGAGACATCCTTGAAATTCCTGTCATATGTTTCAATATATTCAAAAACAGACGCCGCCTTGTTGAATTGACGCTTCCGTTCATAATCCAAGGCCAGATTATACAGGACATCCTTCATCTCGGAATCGACCGGCACACGCCTGAATTTGTCAAAAGCCATGTCCAGCATCCCCTGGCTTTGAAAAGACAAGCCCAGCATCCGGTTGGTTTCCGCAGATTCACCTTCCACCTTTTCCTTGCCGGTTTCCGTAACAAAATATTTGATGGCCAGAACCCCGGTATAACAGACAATCAACTGAAGAATGGGATAAGCGGTTCTCAGCCACAATCCTTTTGATATAAAAAACCACATCTGACATCCCATAATCAGGATCAGGATTGACCAGAACATGATTCCGGACCGGATTGAACGGGTTCGGGGAAAAACCAGGGACACAATCAGCCCGACCATCAGAATCATGCCCAGCGTGGCGGCTGCCCCCCACATGGGCTCCCGAATACTTTGACGATTCAGAACAGACCACAGGGAATGGGCTGTAAATTCACTGGCAGGCATCATGGCATCGACGGGTGTACTCATGGGATTCATGACACCGGTTGCCGTAACATGAATCAAAACCAGTTTGTTCTGAAACAGGGACATGGGTATTTTGCCATTGAGCACATCATAAAACGGATAGGATTTGAACGATCCCCGATCGCCTTTGAAACTGACCAGCATTTCTGAATAAAGGGTCATGGGAATTTCGAGTTGGCCCAGACGAAGGGTTTGGCCAATATCCGCATGTATGGCCTCGATGGGAATATTCAGGTACTGTGACGCCAGCCTGACCGTGAAGGATGGAAAAAACAGACCGCCGTATTCAATCAGCAGGCGTTCCCGCCGGGCTTTGCCATCCTCATCAAATGTAATATTGATGTGACCGATCCCTTTTGAAACATTCAACAACACGGGGATCGGCAAAATCATTTCGGTTGCATGGGGATAGTCCAGGGAATCCGGATTCTGAATGTTACGAATGGCGTTTGCCTGTAAAAACGGATTCTGTTCCACCGGCAAGCCGCCTGTTGCCTGAGCCGACTCCTTGAAATACATCGACAGCACAACCCGGTTCGACGCCGCAATGGATTCGGCCAGATGTTTGTCATGGTCCAGGTCTGTCTGGGCAGAAGACAGGGCGTCAAGAAATGCCCTGCTTTTTTCGCTGGAATAATCCAGCAGGGTCTCCCGGAATTGTTTTTCCAGTTCCCTGAGAATGTCCAGGCCCGCAATGATCTCCGGATCACTGAAAATGATGTTCAGACCGATCAGGCGGGGCTGACCGGATTGAATGGCCCGGATACCACTGGCCAGAAGCGAACGGGACCAGGGCCATCGTCCCAGCTTCTCGATGGAATCATCATCGATTTCCACCATAACAATATCACTGGGGCTGTCCGGATCAGTTCTCAGGCGCATGAGCATATCATAGCCCTTGAGATCCAGCGTATCGATGAAGTCAACACCCATCACTGCAAATCCGGCAAAAAGAAGCGTTGCCACCATTCCCAGAAAATGTATTGGATATCGTTTGATCAGACGCATGAACATCCCCAACGTCAGTCGTCAGTGGTTGGCAGTCAGTAGTTGGTAGTTGGTCTGTCGGCTGTCAGGAAGTCACAAAGGGCCGCGACATCCTGACGCTACCGAGTGTAGTGTTTGAATGACTGGAAAAATCTATTTTCGCGTTTTTTGTGTGTTTCGTAGTTGATGGTTTTTTCCGATTTTAACCTGCCCCTGTTTCCGCCATCACATCACCAGTTGGTTCATCTCAAAAACAGGAAGACACACGGATAACACGATAAATCCGACAATGACGCCCATAACCAGAATCATTGTCGGTTCCAGGACAGATATCATGCGCATCAGGGTGGATTCGGTTTCCCGATCAAACAGATCGGCTGTCCGATACAGCATGGTCTCGAGCTCACCGGTCTGTTCTCCAACCTGAATCATCTGCAATGCCAGTGATGGAAAAATTCCGGACATTTCGAGCGATGCGGCAAGTCCTTTTCCTTTTTCAACCTGAAATGATGCCTGATCTACCGCATGGGACAGGATTGAATTTCCGGCTATCCGTCCAACAATGGTCAATGCCGTCAGCATGGAAACACCATTTTGCAGGAGAGACCCCAGTGTCCTGGCAATTCGGGCAGTGGAAATTTTGCCAATCAGGCTTCCGATCACCGGTATCTGGAGCATCAACTGATCCACCAGCAACTTGCCTTTTCCAGTTCGATACAGGGATATGAAAAGCCCGGTAAAACCGGCAATACCGCCCAAAAGTGCCCACCACCACAATCTGAACCAGGCGCTGGCCCAAATCAGCATGCGGGTCGGCACAGGCAGCACCTGATTCATGTCCTTGAAAATCTGGGCCATTCCCGGAACAATTACCGCAACCAGAAACGACAAAACCGCCACACCCACGACCGTCATGAAAATCGGATACACCATGGCGGTTCGAATCCGGGTTTTCATCAGTTGCTGTTTTTCAAGAATGTCGGCCAGACGCTCCAGAATCACTTCCAGCGTTCCGGAACTTTCTCCGGCATGCACCAGATGAATGTACAGTCCTGTAAAGGTTTCGGAATGATTCGACAGCGCCGATGACAGGCTTTTTCCTTCAAGAAGTGCATTCTTGATCTGCGCAAGCTGCTTTTTCAACGGCTTGGACCGGGTATGGGGGATCAATGCTTCTATGGCGGGAACCAGTGGTATTCCGGCACCGATCAGTGATGCCAGTTGCCGGGTCATGACCGTCAGATCCCCGGCACGAACCCGGTTGATGGCCTGAAAACCCCATAAAAAGATCCGGCGATCCCCGGATCTTTGCTCACCGGCCTCCTGAATTGTCACGGGATACAGGTCGCCTGAGCGGATTTTTTGCCTGGCCATAACCGCACTGTCCGCATCGATAATTCCGGATACGGTCTTGCCTTTTGCATTCAGTGCGGTGTATTCAAAGACCGGCATGAAAAGATGTTCCGGAAGATTATCGGCTTACAGCAGCAGCGGCATCAACCAGACCCCAGCCATAAGTCGTATCATAACCCGGGCTGCCCAAATCCACTGCCGTGGATTGAAGTACATTTCTGACATCATCCGGTGAATAGTAGGGGTGTTTTGAAAGAACCAGTGCCGCAACACCGCTGACATGGGGGGTGGACATGGATGTGCCCTGGAAAAAATAATATCCCCATATTAACCGGTGAAAAAGATTGAAGAAGGACTCCTGCAGGATGCCGTCCCCGTTTCCATCCCCGTTTTGATCCACACCGGTGTCTCCGCCCGGGGCGACCATATCCAGACCGTTTCCATACGAGGAATAACCGGATTTTTTTTTGTCATAGCGGATCGCCCCCACCGCAATACAGGCCTCATATTTTGCCGGATAGTCGAGGGTATCGGTGCCACTGTTTCCGGCAGCGGCGCAAATCACAACACCGCCTGCACTGGCATAATTGACGGCATTCTGTAATGTCAGACCTGCAGCAGACCCCCCAAGGCTCATGTTGATGACCCTGGCGCCATAGTCCGCAGCCCATCGAATGCCATCTGAAATATCGGAATCGGTTCCGACACCCATTCTGTTCAGCACCTTGATACCCAGCAATTGTGCATCATACGCCACACCGGCGACGCCGATGCCGTTATTGGTTTCCTGGGCAATGGTCCCGGCAACATGGGTCCCATGACCATTGTTATCCGCATAATTTTCATTGTCTTTAACAAAATTGTAGCCGCCAATGACCCGTCCGCCGAATGAATCCGCTCCTTCCACATGGATACCGGTATCGATTATTGCCACAATGACACCGGCGCCGGTACTTTGATCCCATGCGGCTGGCGCCCGTATCTGATCCATGTTCCATTGATACCCATACAGTGGATCATTGGGTTTGGCATGAGCAAACCGAAAATAATTGGGTTCAGCGTAAACGACTCCAGGACGTTGCAAATAATCATTGATCATGTCCATGATTTTGCCATCTGGAACCGTAATGATCTGGTATGTATCGCCATATCCGTTTCGAATATCCAACGCACCGGTCAGAGCATGAATGCGCTCTTTTTCGGCCAAGGTAATGCCGGGATGAAATGCGACCAGTATTTCATCCGGCATGTATTGCATCTGTTTCAGCGTGGTTACATCCACAGTTTCCGGATCAAAAGACCACGCAGATACACCGTTAATGCAAATGATCAAAAAAACCGCAATAATGACTTTTGGGTGTTTATACAATATGGATTGCCTTTATCATGAAAAACAGTGAGCGATAGCTCCTCCCCCCAGCGGGAGGAGGTCAGGAGGAAGGACTGCCATGCATGGCAGTATGCATTTATTGATACTGCCGGGCAATGGAGAGAATTCGTTGTTCAAGATGATTGATCAATTCCGTGTTTGAATAAAAATCTTCCGGGGCAATCGGCTTTATCGCATCCCACCAACAGGAATACGCCCAATCGACAAATTCCATGGCGGCATCAATGCTCTTTAGTATCAAATCGGTATTGTCGACCATGCCATTTTCATCATAATCGCCACATGACAACTGAACCTGCCAGCAGAGGGTTATCCATGCAACCATTTCCGCAACTTCCACTTCCGCATAATCGATAATATCCTGTTCATCCGTTATACCATCCCGGTTGTAATCCGGATTGCAGGTCGCGTCGGTCGCAAGAATGTGGATCTCGTCAATCAGCATATTTCCATATTGGGCCATACCACCGGACTGAAACCGGGTTGCGGGATATTGCCTCAAATCAAAAATTGAAGCTGAATAGATGAATAAATCGTCCCGGTAAAAATAGACAGCGCCATCCGGAAGCAGTCGGATGGTAAATTTGTGCCAGTTATCGTCGATATCGTCTTCCCTGTAATAGCCGCCGGAAAGGGTTCGATAAGAAATACTGCTCCCAAA
>JBFXFK010000263.1:0-5488 GCA_050179135.1 Desulfatirhabdiaceae bacterium
CAGCGGTGATCCCATGATTTTTATTCCACTGAAGGATGCCCGGGAAGCCCAGTTTCTGAAGGATAATGACGCCATCGTGGCACAGCGCCGGAGAACCGCCGCCAATCCGGCATTCAATCGTCCGGGGGTTCCGGATCTGTTGGATGCGGTCATTGCGTCACAAAGCACCAACCCGTTTGTCAATGCCATTCTGGTGCAACTGGAACCCGATACGCTCCCGGATGGGCCGGCGGACTGGATTCGCCGCTGGAAGCGGCTTCAGGTTTATACCCGAAGCCAGATGGAAGACATTCTGGTGGGCAAGCTGATCGCCACATCGGCCCGTCAGATCGCCATGTTTCTGGTCATTCTGTCCATTGTCAGCGCGGCGATTGTGGCGTTTATCATTTATACACTGACATTGGGAAAAATTCGGGAGATCGCCGTGTTAAAACTGATCGGCGCCAAAAATTGGACCATCGCCGGCATGATTCTTCAACAGGCAATTGGTCTGGGGCTCATTGGATTTGTGGTCGGAAAGATTGCAGCGACGTTGTGGGCGCCAATCTTTCCCAAATATGTTCTGCTGTTGCCCGGAGATGCGGCCCGCGGGTTTGTTGCGGTGATGGTGATCTGCATGCTTGCCAGTATTGTGGCCATTCGGGCGGCCCTGAAGGTGGACCCTGCGGAGGCGATTGGTGGCTGAATTCGGCAAAAAAGGAATTCGTATCGAAGAATTGACCAAACGGTACGGCCAGGGAGATATGGCAGTCGATGCCCTGAAGGGTGTGGATATGACCGTTGCTCCGGGTGAGGTTGTGGGACTGATCGGACCATCGGGCTCCGGCAAAAGCACCCTGCTGAAATGTCTGGGCGCCGTGATCGAACCCACTGCCGGACGCATGATTCTGGGTGACAAAATCATCTATGACAGGGGGTGGAAAATATCGGATCTGCGGGCCCTTCGCCGGGATTCCATCGGCTTTGTGTTTCAGGCGCCTTATCTGATTCCCTTTCTGGATGTGACAGACAATGTGGCCCTGCTGCCCATGCTGGCCGGTCACTCAAACCGCGATTCGCGCAAACAGGCTGTTGACCTGCTCCATGCACTGGATGTCGGCCATCGGGCCCAGGCCATGCCGTCCCAATTGTCCGGTGGCGAGCAGCAGCGGGTGGCCATTGCCCGGGCACTGGTGAACCGGCCGCCGGTCATTCTGGCGGATGAACCCACAGCCCCGCTGGACAGCGAACGGGCCCTGGCTGTGATCCGCATTCTCAATCAGATGGCCCGTCAGTACGAGACCGCCATCATTGTTGTCACGCATGATGAAAAGATCATCCCCACCTTCAAACGCATTTACCATATCCGGGATGGCCGTACGTTGGAAGAGACTGGTGAAGGCCGGAGTTTGGAATAGGGCATGGGAAGGTCAGTAATCAGCAGTCAGTTGTCAGCCATCAGTAATCAGCAATCAGTAGTCAGATGGCTTTTTACTGATGGCTGATTACTGATAGCTGAATGGAGTGAATCCTCCGCAGGAACGTTTATCGTGATCAAACCGGATTTACAACTGACTGTCAGAGAGTTGCTGGAACGTCATCCATCAATGATACGCTTTTTTATCCGACATCACATGAAGTGTGTGGGATGTCCGACCGAAGCATTTCATACTCTGGAAGATGTTGTCCGAATTCATAATATTGCACCCAAGGCCCTGTTGGACAATCTGGAAGCTCTCATGAAAGACGATCCGAAACCGGGTAAATGAGAAACATACGCCATCATTGAAGCAGGAGAAAGAACTCATGAATACATCACCAATCAGAGAATGCGGGCCCATGGAAATTTCTGAACAGGATGTTCTTGTGGCCATGAAAACCATGCAGGGATATATCGATATTACGCCTGCCGATTTCAGGGAAATTTATCGGATGGCCTATGCTCTTGCAAAAAATCGGTTGATGAACAACCTGAAAGCAGCCGATGTCATGTCATCTCCGGTTCATGTTATACCGGCGGAAATGGATTTGGTCGATACCGCGATATTATTGGCCGAACAGAACATCTCCGGGGCTCCGGTAATCGATGGGGATGGCAGAATTGTCGGCGTCATCTCGGAAAAGGATTTTCTGATCAGAATGGGTGCGGGTGAGAACGGTTCATTCATGCAGGTCGTTGCATCCTGCCTGAAAAACAGGGGATGCCTGGCAACCCCTCTGCGGAACCAGATTGCCCGGGATATCATGACGACTCCGGCAATTGTCCGCCCACCGGATGTCGCCATTGGCGCAATCGCGACCCTGTTCATGGAAAAGAAAATCAACCGCCTTCCCATTACCGATAGCGATGGACATCCCATTGGCATTGTCACCCGCCTGAATCTGATCAATTCCTGGTGCGCACTCGGCTGAAAGGGGAAAACCATATGCGATATTTCGAAAAAATGCGGGGGCATACCCAGAGCCCGCCGGGCGTTGGACCAGCCGAAGTCATCTGGTCCGGAATTGGCAGTTTTCTGGGCCTGGCCGCAGTCAGCCTGCTCCATTTTCAGCTTCTGGACCCGGTCGGACACATGATGATCATCGGCTCTTTCGGGGCCTCGGCCGTGTTGATATACGGCGCCATCCGCAGTCCACTGGCACAACCCCGTAATCTGATCGGCGGCCATGTCCTGTCTGCCATCGTCGGCGTCACTGCGTTTCAAATCCTGGGGGGCCAGTTGTGGCTCGCGGCATCCGTGGCCGTGTCCCTGGCCATCGTCGTGATGCATCTGACCAAAACCCTGCATCCACCCGGTGGAGCCACGGCCCTGATCGCGGTCATCGGTGGAGACAGTATTCACAATCTCGGGTATTGGTATGTTCTGATGCCGACGGCCCTGGGGGCGGTCATCATGCTGATCATCGCCCTGATCGTCAACAATATTTCCGGAAACAGGCGTTATCCGGAGTTCTGGCTGTAATCCTTATCACAAACAGGAGGCGCCACCATGCACAAAAGAAAAATAATGGAAAATATTTTCTGGCTGGGCGCGGTTGATTGGGACCGGCGTCTTTTTGATTCTCTCATTCCGCTTCCGGATGGCACAACCTATAATGCGTATTTCATTGAAGGCAGTCAGAAAACTGCTTTGCTGGATACCGTTGATCCGCCCATGGTTGATGAATTATTGGCGCAACTGGCTGATGTGAACAAAGTTGACTTTATTGTGTCGCACCATGCCGAGCAGGACCATTCCGGATCCATTCCACGTATTCTGGAACGGTTTCCGGAAGCAAAAGTGGTCGTGACCCCAAAGGCCAAGGCCATGCTGATGGATATACTAAAAATCGCCGAAGACAGGTTTATCACCGTGCAAGATGGCGAAACATTGTCCCTGGGTGACAAAACACTGAAGTTCATTCACACGCCCTGGGTTCACTGGCCCGAAACCATGGTGACCTGGCTGGTGGAAAATAAAATTCTCTTCAGTTGCGATTTTTTCGGATCCCATATCGCCACCTCCGATCTGTTTGTGACGGATCAGGGCCGGGTACATGAAGCTGCCAAACGATATTTTGCAGAAATCATGATGCCCTTTCGCAATATCATCGAAAAAAATATCGAAAAGCTGGAAGCGGTTGATATTCAGATGATTGCCCCGAGCCATGGTCAAATTTACGACAAACCGGCCTGGATCATGGATGCTTACAGGGACTGGGTAACCGGAAATCCCCACAATCTGGTCGTGTTGCCATTTGCGTCCATGCATGGCAGCACCAGACAACTGGTTGATCATCTGACTGCTGCCCTGGTAGAGAATGGGGTTCGTGTTGAACAGTTCAATCTGGCTGTCACCGATATCGGCAAACTGGCCATGTCGCTGGTGGATGCGGGAACCATTGTCCTTGGTACACCAACCGTTTTGGCAGGTCCTCACCCGCTTGCCGCTTATGCGGCGCTGCTGGCCAATGCACTGAGGCCCAAGGCCAGGTTTCTCTCCATCATCGGTTCATATGGATGGGGCGGTAAAACCGTGGAAACGCTTGCGGGGATGATTCCCAACCTGAAAGTCGAGGTGATGGAGCCGATTTTATGTAAAGGCCTTCCGACAGGACCGGTTTATCAATCATTGGATAAACTGGCGGAAGCCATTGCACAAAAACATAGACAGAATCATTTCCGGTAGGATATGAATACGGTGTTCAAAAATCTGATCACCACCACCACCAACACCATCCTGTATTGCAAAAAATGGGATGAAACAATTCGCTTTTATCGGGATGACTTACAACTGCCTGTCCTTTTCACAACCAACTGGTTTGTAGAATTTTTCTTGACGGAATGTTCCCGTTTGAGCGTCGCGGATGAAAAACATGCCACGATTCCGGGTTGCGGGAACGCCGGGATCACACTATCCCTGCAGGTCAGGGATATCGATACGGCCAGGGAGTTTGTTGACAGGAAGGATTTGAAACCGACCCCAATCAAACGGCATGCTTGGGATGCGCTTGTTTTTTATGTGTTTGATCCGGAAGGACACCGCATTGAAATGTGGCAATCCCTGGACATGCAACATCGGAATCCGGAATCATGATCATCCGATCGGATATGCCGTTTGATTGTTACCCGAACAATTCATCGAATCATTCTTTCACATACCGAAAGAAAACAACCACCACATTCAAAAAAGGAGAAACATCATGTTCTGTTTTCAATGTCAGGAAACCGCCAAAAACACCGGCTGCACAGTCAGAGGCGTCTGCGGCAAGCCGGAAGAAACCGCCAACCTGCAGGACCTTTTGATCCATGTGATGAAAGGAATTTCCGTTTATGGAGAAAAACTGAAGGAACTGGGGCATGTAATCCGTGCCAATGATGACTTTCTTGCTCAGGGATTGTTCGCCACGATCACCAATGCCAATTGGGATGATGACCGGTTTACCGCCATGATTCAGGATGGATTGTCCCGAAGGGATCAGATGAGAACCCAATTTCTGGCTGCATTCCGGGAAAAAAACGGAAAGGAATTCGATGGGGTGCTTCCCGATGCGGCGACCTGGTCCGGTTCACCGGCGGTGTTTGCCGAAAAAGCCAAATCCGTAGGCATTCTGGCAACGGAAAACGAAGACGTCCGGTCATTGCGGGAATTGTTGACCATCGGATTGAAAGGCGTTGCCGCGTACGCGGATCATGCCGGCATTCTGGGATTTCACAAGGCCGTCATCAACGACTTCATTATGGAAGCACTGGCATCCACCACCAAATCCCTTTCGGTTGACGAGATGGTTGGTCTGGTGATGAAGGCCGGAGAAATGGCCGTCACCACCATGGCCCTTCTGGATGAGGCCAATACGACCACCTATGGCCATCCGGAAATCAGCCAGGTGAATATCGGCGTGGGCAAAAATCCGGGAATACTGATCAGCGGACATGATCTGAAAGATATGGCCGAGCTCCTCAAGCAGACCGAAGGAACAGGCATCGATGTCTATACCCATGGCGAGATGCTGCCGGCCAACTACTATC
>JBFXFK010000264.1:0-5413 GCA_050179135.1 Desulfatirhabdiaceae bacterium
TGATGGCCATGGCGGTCCAGAAAGCCAGGGCCATCAAGCCGGATCTCGAATGCGGCATCTGCGGCGAGCACGGCGGTGATCCAAAGTCCATTGCCATCTGCCATGAAATCGGCCTGACCTATGTCTCCTGCTCACCCTTCCGGGTTCCGATTGCCCGGCTGGCAGCAGCCCATGCGGCATTGAATCACAAAGCGGAATCTGTAAATGTCTGACCGATTGTCACCCGCTGTTGTATTTGTGACGATACTCCTGATCTTGGCCGATATGGGTGACGCTGCCGATCAAAAAGTCATCTTTCACATGGATGAACTGATTCGGATAGCGCTCGACAAGAGTCCGGAAATCGAGGCCTCGCGGCAGGAGACAGAAGCGTACCGGTCCCGGGTCACCCAAAGTATGGCATCCTATCTGCCGCAGGTTTCTGCTGAAACCGGCTATAACCGTCTCAGGCGCCTTTATACATATTCCGGACAAACGGTACCGGGCGAAACCGATCTGTATTCCACCGGTATCATGGTTTCTCAGCACATCCATGATTTTGGCGTCACCGAAGGAAGGGTGGAACAAAGCCGTTATAACCTGTCTGCCAGTGAAAAGGGCATTGATAAAACCGCTGCCGACACTGTCCGCGATGTCCAAATCATTTACTATGAAATTCTGAAGAAAAAAGGATTTGTGGAAGTCGGTGAAGAATCTGTCCGAATTCAGCAGGTCCATCTGAATCAGGCAAAGGCATTTGTGGAAGCCGGTGTCCGTCCCAAAATTGATGTCACCCGGAGTGAGGTGGAGCTGGCAAATACCCGGCTTCGATTGCTCCGGGCCGATTATGCCCTTCGTGCGGCATTTCTGGACCTGGAAAACCGGCTGGGCGGGCCGCCCAGCATTTATGAATATGATCTGGCGGATGTTCCGGTTAACGGCTTTTATGATATCAAACCGGAATCTGCTGTTGCGGATGCCTTTCATCTGAGGCCGGAACTGGCCATGGTCAAGGAACACATTCAGGCAGCCAATGCGCTTCTGAAGGCCTCCCGCGGCGGCAGATATCCTGCCATCACCGCGGACGCCATATACCAGTGGGAAAATAACGAGCTGCCTCTTGAAAATACCTGGCAGGTTGGATTGAACCTGTCCTGGGCGTTATTTACAGGATTTCGAACCACCGGAAAAATTACCGAAGTCCATTCGGAAATTGCGCGTCTCCAGGCGCATCAAAAGCAGATCGAACTTCAGATTCAGCGGGAGGTTACCCTCGCCTGTCAACAGGTCATGGAATCCACTGAGTCCATCAAAACCGCTGAATCCGCACTTCAACAGGCAAAAGAAAATATGGCGCTGGCAGATGGCCGATATCAGAATGGCGTTGGAAATGCCATTGAATATGCAGATGCAGAACTGGTTTTGACCCAGGCCAGAATCAATCTGATTCAGGCGAACTATGAGTATCTTCAAAATTTGACGCTGCTGGATCATGCTTCTGGAAGGCTGAAGGCTGAAGGCTAAAGACCGAAGAATGAAGGATGATGGTGCCACCGGCATTCAGGCTGTGCTGCCGTCGGACCGTCTGGCGGCTTGGCTGTTTCTCAATACGCATATCTCACTACTCAATTCTGAATATATTTTCACGGTAAATTATTATTCAAAAGGAATTTTAGCAAATGGATGAAAAAAACGCTTCATTTGAAACATTTATCAAAAGCATCGTGACAAAATGGGACAGCAGCCGAAATGGCATCACCGAAAAAGACAGACGGCGTATTTCTGTCATTACCATTTCATCCGAACCCGGCAGCGGTGGCCAGATTATTTCCGAAGCACTGGCCAAACTGTTGGACTATCATCTGTTCAATCGGGATATCGTCAAGGAAATTGCGGACAGTGCCGATATCAGCTCATCCGTGATTGAATCCATTGAAAAGGAGCGGCTTTCCGGTATCGAGGATTTTATCGCCTCCATTGTCAACAAACGATATCTGTGGCCCGGGGTTTATCTGGAGCATCTGATGCGGGTGGTCAGTGTTATCGGAAAACATGGAAATGCGGTAATTGTGGGCAGAGGCGCCAACTTCATTCTTCCCCCCAAGGAAAGACTGAGTGTTCGAATTGTTTCGCCCATCGATGTTCGAATCCGCAACATTGCCGGACTGTATAACGTCAGTGAAGAAGAAGCCAAAAAACGGGTCAATATGCGGGAAGCCCGTCGCAAGGCATTCATTCGAAAATCATTCAATGCCGATGTTTCGGATCCCATCAATTATGACCTGGTGATCAATACCGAATACATATCATTCGAATCCGCCATCGAAATCATCCGCTCAGCCCTCAACCGATTTCATGACATGGCGTGACAATGGGAAACAGATTGTTTTGAACACGATATGCCGGGTGTGAAATGGATCCATTCGGTCTTTATATCCTGTCCGTTGTGATTGTCACCATTGGGCTGGCAGGCGTCATTCTACCCGCAGTTCCCGGGAGTATCCTGATTTTTGCCGGGCTCCTTCTGGCGGCCTGGGCAGACAGTTTTCACTATGTCGGGATTGGAACCCTTCTGGTCCTGGGAATTCTGACCCTGCTGTCCTATGGTATCGATATCCTGGCCGGCGCGTTTGGCGTCAAACGGTTTGGCGCAAGCAAATCCGCGGTTATCGGTGCGGTTATCGGTGCAATATTGGGCATTTTTTTCGGAGTGCCCGGTATTGTGTTGTGCCCGTTTATCGGAGCGGCGCTGGGAGAATTATATGTCAATGGCGATATGGCCAGGGCCGGAAAAGCCGGGATCGGCGCCTGGATCGGATTGATTTTAGGTACAGTGGGCAAACTGGCCATTTCCTTGACCATGCTGGGAATTTTTGCCGTCATGAGGTTTTTACCGTGAAAATGGCAATTCTGGTGCAAAGGGGCAGAGGGGCAAAGGCACAAAGTTTGATCGGTAAATTTCCTGTCCCGGCTTTGGAAAGCCGGGTTACGATGGACTGACCATTTTCTTCCCAGGCGGGTGAATATCCCGGAATGATTCATGATCGTTTATCGTGAAAATACATGCCGTATTGAGATATGAGTAGTTCGTATTGAGAGGACGCCTGACCGCCTGACAGCTGCGCTGCCTGAATACTGTATGCCGCACCTTCAGTCTTCAGCCTTCGGACTTCAGCCTTTTTCATGCCTGGGGGTGAATCTCCCAATATGATTTCTGAATTTTTTATGGAATAAATATTGACAGCCTGTCAATCAATGATATAAAAACCAACCAAGTACGCTGATGCAGCTTGCCATTTGCAGTCAATCGTCAATCTTGAACTTCTTTTTCAGTACTGACACACAGAGAGACCTTTTCAACCTGTCTTTTTTTCCGGCTTTTCTGGTCCCCATTCCGCCACATTCCGATGCATCAAGACCGGAATGAAAAGATCTCATGCATTTTCCTTCATTAAAAACTCAATACCGGTTGAATTCCAAAACCATCTTCTATCGCTTTCGGACACAATCTTATCTGATGACGCAAAAAATCGGATCTCTTCTGCATGGCCTGATGTGACACCAGTGAAACTGCCATATTACCAATAATCAACGCCAGACAGAAACCGTAAACATCCCCGTTACGTTCGGCATGATGGGACTGTTATCATGAAAACATGTCATCGTGTTTTCATGGACCGTGTTAAATCCCGTTGCACAAAATTCTCAAATTATGGCAACTTGCCATCTTCTTACAGCAGAAACTGACCTGAAAAAAATAAGAAAATCCGACAACAAAACCAAATGCAATGCCTCAAAATCGATACCATGAACCGTCATGATCTGCGATTTTACACCGCCTCATGGCTTCTCCTGCCGGGTCACGGAAAATTGCCCTTTATGACAAATGAACATATATCCATCACATCACAAGGAGACTGACGAGGTAACAACTGAATGAATATCAATGACCTGAAAGACAAAAAAATCAGCGAGCTGACCCAGCTTGCCAAAGAACTGAACATCCATGGCGCCGCCGGATTGCGAAAACAGGATCTGATATTCGCCATTCTGCAGACCCAAAGTGAAAAAAATGGCTATCTGTATGGCGAGGGGACGCTGGAAATTTTGCCTGATGGTTTCGGTTTTCTCAGAGCGCCCAGTTCCAATTATCTGCCTGGCCCGGATGACATTTATGTTTCACCATCACAGATCAGACGCTTCAACCTCAGAACCGGCGACACCATATCCGGTCAGATTCGACAGCCCAAAGAATCTGAACGGTATTTCGCGCTGCTGAAGGTAGAACTCGTCAATTATGAAGATCCCGAAATCGCCCGGGACAAAATCCTTTTTGACAATCTGACCCCGCTTTATCCCAACCGCAAGGTCAATCTTGAAACCGCATCGGACAACTATTCCAGCCGGATCATGGATTTGATGATTCCCCTTGGTTTCGGCCAGCGATCCCTGATTGTGTCGCCTCCCCGATCCGGTAAAACCATGCTGCTGCAAAATATCGCCAACAGCATGATTGCCAGCCACAAGGATGTCATTCCATTTGTGCTTCTGATCGACGAACGTCCGGAAGAAGTCACCGACATGGAGCGCAACGTCAATGCAGAAGTCATCAGCTCCACATTTGACGAACCGTCTGAAAGACATGTCCAGGTGGCGGAAATGGTCATTGAAAAGGCCAAACGCCTGGTAGAGCACAAAAAGGATGTTGTGATTCTGCTGGACAGCATCACGCGGCTGGCCAGAGCCTACAATGCCGTCATACCGCCCAGCGGAAAAATTCTGTCCGGTGGCGTGGATGCCAATGCACTTCAACGCCCAAAACGGTTTTTTGGCGCAGCCCGAAATATCGAAGAAGGTGGAAGCCTCACCATTATCGCCACGGCGCTCATTGATACCGGCAGCCGGATGGATGAGGTCATTTTTGAAGAATTCAAGGGAACCGGCAACATGGAAATTCAACTGGACCGCAGACTGGCGGAAAAGCGGGTATTTCCGGCCATTGATATCAAGAAATCCGGTACCCGGAAAGAGGAGCTGCTCCTGAATGAAGAAACCCTGAACCGGGTATGGATATTGAGAAAACTGCTCTCGTCACTCAATCCGGTAGACAGTCTGGAATTTTTACTTGAAAAAATGAGCGGAACAAAGGATAATAAACAATTTCTGATGTCCATGAATGCATAATTACCATTTATCAACAATTCTTTTTTCAGGAGTCTGACCATGAAACCCGATATTCACCCCAAATACACCCAAACAACCATCAAATGCGCCTGTGGCAATCTGCTGGAGGTTGGATCGACCCGAAACGATATCAGTGTGGAAATCTGCTCAAAATGCCACCCGTTTTTTACCGGCAAACAAAAACTCATGGATACAGCAGGCCGAATCGAACGGTTCCGGAAAAAATACGAAAAATTCAACAAACAATAAC
>JBFXFK010000265.1:0-1436 GCA_050179135.1 Desulfatirhabdiaceae bacterium
ATGTACCGGCCAGATATCCGCCAATGGTGTAGGGGATGATGAAATAGCCATCGGCCAGCCCCTGCATCAGGGCGCTGGCGCCCAGGCGGTTGGCGCCGTGATCCGAGAAGTTGGCCTCACCCAGCACGAAAAGGCCCGGAATATTGCTCATCAGATTGTAATCCACCCACAGACCGCCCATGGTGTAATGGACCGCGGGATAGATCATCATGGGGGTTTCGTAGGGATTTTGGGCCGTAATCTTTTCATACATCTGAAACAGGTTCCCGTATTTCTGGCCGATGACATCTTTTCCGTCCCGTTTGATGGCATCCCGGAAATCCAGATACACGGCCAGGCCGGTTTCGCCGACGCCCTTGCCCAGATCGCACTGTTCCTTGGCATTTCGGGACGCCACATCCCGGGGGACCAGATTCCCGAAGCTGGGATATTTGTTTTCCAGGTAATAATCCCGTTCGGATTCCGGAATCTGATCCGGTGCGCGCGTGTCGCCAGGTGTTTTGGGAACCCATACCCGGCCGTCATTTCGAAGGCTTTCACTCATCAGGGTCAGTTTGGACTGATAGCTGCCGTGTACCGGGATGCAGGTGGGATGAATCTGGGTAAAACAGGGATTTCCAAAAAGGGCCCCTTTTTTGTATGCCCGGTAGGTGGCGGTCACATTGCTTGACATGGCATTGGTGGACAGAAAAAACACATTGCCATATCCGCCGGTCGCCAGCACGACCGCATCGGCCGCATGGTTTTCCATCTCCCCGGTGATCAGGTTCCGCGCCACAATCCCCCGGGCCTGGCCATTGACCATGACCAGGTCCAGCATTTCCCGTCGCGGAAACATGGTAACCTTGCCGATGGCGATCTGACGGCTGAGTGCGCTGTAGGCCCCCAGCAGCAACTGCTGACCAGTCTGGCCCCTGGCATAAAATGTTCGGGACACCTGGGCCCCGCCAAAACTGCGGTTGGCCAGAAGCCCGCCGTATTCCCGGGCAAAGGGAACGCCCTGGGCCACGCACTGGTCAATGATATTCACACTGAGCTGGGCCAGCCGGTACACATTGGATTCCCTGGCGCGAAAGTCTCCGCCTTTTATCGTATCATAAAACAGGCGCCAGATGCTGTCGCCGTCGTTCTGATAATTTTTTGCCGCATTGATTCCTCCCTGGGCCGCGATGCTGTGGGCCCGGCGGGGTGAATCCTGGATGCAGAAGCATTTGACATTGTAGCCCAGTTCAGCCAGGGAGGCTGCCGCGGCACCCCCGCCCAAGCCTGAGCCGACAACAATGATTTCAAATTTCCGTTTGTTGGCCGGATTGACCAGTTTGAGTTCAAACTGATGCCGATCCCATTTATCTGCAAGCGGACCGCCGGGAGTTCTGGATTCTAACATATTGGATTATCTCCTTTATCATTTAAGATTCGAGATTTTGAATTTGAGA
>JBFXFK010000265.1:1536-5413 GCA_050179135.1 Desulfatirhabdiaceae bacterium
AGGTGTTCGGCATAGGCGTTGAATGCATCCCGCCCGCCATAGATAAACAGATTGCCCGCCAGATGCCCGGCCAGAAATCCGCAGAAGCTGAGTCCGGTCAACGCCATCAGTAATTTTTTCCCTATCGATGATCCCAGGGATTTCACCAGCCAGTTCATGAACACCTCCGATTTGTTGTTGACACACAGAAATCGTGTCCGGTTAACAGTTAAACGGTCCAACACGATATTTCGGAAGAACCATTTTGCAGTCCATTTTTTTCAATGAAATATCACATTTATTGATTTTGCTTTTCACTGTCAATAAATTTGTTCATCCACCATGTGTCACAGTTGGCCTGTAAAATCTGATCGGCAATCCGTTTCCCTTCATCGGTTTTCAATCGCGTCATCACCGGTTTGATCCAGGTTTGAGCGTGATCAAATCCCTTGTCCAACAGGCATTTCAGTTCCAGAATCAGGGATATCTGATCGGCATCCCGTGCCAGCCTGGCCTCCGGGCTTGTCCCTTCATTGAATTCCTGAAGCAGCGCCAGAATGGAATCCCCAAAACTCAGACTGCGGATCATATCCTGAAGCGCCGAGGTTTCATCGGCATGATCATACCATTTCTGAACGCTGTTCAGATCCCCGGTTCGGGCTTCCGGCAAATCATGCAACAGACACATGGTGATCAGCTTCAGCGGATTGACTGCTGGTGACAGGGATGCCATTACCCAGGCGATGATGGTGGTGCTGAAAGAATGCTCGGCAACAGATTCCGTTCCCGCTCCAAGAAATGCAAACCCGGACCGGGGAATCTGCTTCAAAAACCGGGCTTCGAATAAAAAATCGGCAATCGGTTCATCCATCATGTCAATTTCTTCCTTCACGCTGGTGAAGCTATTGGCGGCCTTTGTCGGTCAGGCGATCATCCCCCATGATCTGAAAAGTCATTTTTAATATGCGTTTCGTGGATGAACGAAGCCTGAAATCGGCATCGATCCGGTGACCACAGACCCACACGATTCTGTTATCCGACAGGACAACAGGGGATATTTTTCTCTGACGGGGATCGACTTTGTGATCAATGAAAAATTTTTTGATTTTCTGAAAACCGGCTGTCCCCAGCGGTTTGAAGCGGTCACCCGTCAAAATCTCCCGGATTGTCAGCGGAAACATCAGGGATTCCATGTCGAGAAACGCGCAACCGGCAGACAACATGTCTGTTTCTGTCACATCATCCGGTGCGGTTTCCACACAGGTCAGCCTGGCGCCGATCTCCACAATATCCAGGGTTGCCGGGAGATTTGCGGCAGGCGTCTTAATCTGGTAGTGATATGAGCTTATGGGATGTGTTTGTCGGAGAAAGCTGTTTCGCAGTGGAACAGCCTGTTTTTGAATACACAGGTCATCCGAAGACCGAATGGCCATAATCCGGTCCGGAAGATGAATCATGCCATGACGGGATGATGACCAAACCATGCCGATAATGGCCTCGACATGGTGAAAGGTTATTTTTCTCAAGTCCCCCTTCACGGTCAAAATGGCCTTCCGCAAGATCCGGCGTTCTGCAGCCTGATGCAGTGATTGAATTTTCAGCGGCGAGAGATGAATCCGGTCAGGTCCCTGCCCTGTGGTGCAGGATGCGAGCAGATCATCCGTGATGATATCTATCCACTCGTTTTCCTGCCTCATGATATTGGATAGCCGGTTCAGCGTATCCACAATATTCGGGTTGATCGCGGATTCCAGAAGGGGGAGAATTGTTTGCCGGATATGATTTCGGGTAAACCGGACATCATCATTGCTGAAATCCGTTACAAACGGCAGATGATTGTTTTCCAGAAATTGCATCAGTTCTGTTCTTCGAACACGAATCAGGGGCCGGACAATCCTGTTCCGAACCGGCGGGATTCCGGACATCCCGGTCATCCCGCTGCCCCGAAACAGATACATGAGGGCCAGTTCGGCATTGTCGTCGGCATGGTGGCCCAGTGCAATCCGGTTGAACCCATAAAGGGATGCGGTGTGCTCAAAAAAACCGTATCGACAGATTCGGGCGGCTTCTTCCAGTGACAGGCCGTGGTCCCGCCGGTATTTCTGAACATCGGCCTTTTCCGAATAACAGGGCAGGTTCAAATGGCGGCACATTGATTCAACAAACCGGGCCTCATCTTCACAAAAACCGGGTCTCAGACCGTGATCGAGATGGGCAACTCCGATTCGCAAGGCTCGGGTTTCGGCCAGATTCATCAGAATATGCAGCAATGCCACAGAGTCAGGTCCGCCGGATACACCGATCAGGATTGCGTCGCTCTGCTGGAACATCTGGTAGGCGTCAATCGTCTGAAGAACGTTCAGCCGCAATTTGTTTGAAATGGCAAGCACGGAATTGATGGACAGGTATTATTTGAAAATATCGTTGGATCAGGCTGCCGTCTGTTTGTTCGCAGCGATCTGTTGACGGATTTCAATCACAACCGTATTCAGCGCTTTCATCAGATTGGGCAGGGATGTTTTGAGCTCTTCGATGCGGTTTTCCCGCCCCTGTTTCACAACTGCCTGCGCCAGTGTTGCGATTTCCATCAACCCCAGGGTGCTGGTGGAACCTTTTAATGAATGCGCGGTTTCTGCAGCCAGTTTCGGGTCAAGCGTCTGATGGGCATCCATCAGTTTCTGTATTTCAGAAGGCGCCATATCAACAAAAAGTTCCGCAATTTCGTAGATATCCGCGACATCCAGTCCAAATTGATCCGCAATTTTTTGAAAATCCATAACAGACTCCGGATATATGAATGGTTTGACGTGAAAATGTAACGGGTTGATGTTTTATACCTCAAACGTGTTTAACCCGAATCAGCCATTTCCCGAATATTTCTTTTTCGACTTTACCGGATGGGTGACTCCTGCGTCAACTGAAACGGATGCAACCCGGCCAGGGAATGGGCAAAGCTGCCGCAACGGGCATGGTATGCATCGGGGTCGCCTGGCCAGACAAGTCTCCCTGCCCAGATAAATCAACTGAAGACAGAAATCGGCCCAATTTTTTTTGGGAATCACTTTCATCAGGTCAAGTTCAATCTTGACCGGCTGGGTGTGTTGTGTCAGTCCCAGTCGGCCGGATATACGGCCCACATGGGTATCCACAACAACGCCGGGCTTGCCGAAGGCGGCGCTCAGGACAACGTTGGCCGTTTTTCTTCCGACGCCGGGCAGACGAACCAGTTCTTCAATCGTATCGGGTACGACCGCGTCGAAGTCCTGAATCAGTTTTTGGGCGCATTGCTGAATATGCCTGGCTTTGTTACGAAAATAGCCTGTGGATCGTATCATGTCTTCCAGAGACAGAATATCTGCGCCCGCAAAATCCGCCGGTGTTTTAAAAATCTGAAACAGTTTATCGGTGACCTGATTGACCTGTCTGTCTGTGCACTGGGCCGATAAAATGGTGGCGACCAGAAGTTGAAACGCATTTTCATGATGAAGCTGCGTCTTGACATCCGGATAGGTCGTTCTTAGAATCGACAACAGCTTTTGAATTCGTCTGCTGTCAGGCATGTCAATATCCTTTCTGAATCCGGTTTGTATTCGTAAGGCTGAAGTCCGAAGACTGAAGGTGCCGCAACCAGCATTCAGGCAGTGCCGCCGTTGGGCCGTCAGGCGGTTTGGCTGCTTCTCAATTCGCACGACTCATACTTCATGATAAACGCTCATTATCAAGGGCTTGCTCCCCCCGGACATGAAAAAGATATCCTTCGAAACAGCCCCGTAGGGGCGACCTGTTTGTAGTATTTGATGCAGTTATTCACATCAAGCTCCATCGGAGCGGCCTGTTACCGGAATACAGAGGTCGCCCCTACGGGGCGTGAGTGTAATTTTTATGCGTCATTCTACTA
>JBFXFK010000266.1:0-5403 GCA_050179135.1 Desulfatirhabdiaceae bacterium
TGGCCGTTGACCGCGGCGCCGTACGCCACTTCGGTCGCCACCTTTTCATTGGTGGAAAATTCAAAATAAAACGGCCGCCGATCGTCCGGAATACTGGCAATGGCTTCCGCGATTTCCGGAGTCGGCGATCCGGGATACGAGGCGATCACCCGGGTCCCGGCCTCCACCATGGCCCGGACCAGAGCCGTGTTCCCCATGACAATTTCTGAAAACGCTTCCTGTCGAAGCAGCATGTCTCCCATTGGTTTCATGGCAGGTCTCCTGAAAAACGGCAAAGGATATGGGGGTGCGGTTCACGTCCCCGGATTGAAAATGTGAGGTGCATCACAATTTAGGCTGTCGGAAATAAATAAATCCACTGGATTGCGACGGATTTTGGTTCGTCTGCAAGGCACATCCACCGGTGCATATCGGGATATGTGCCGGTGGATGTAACGCAGCAGACGGACCAAAAGACAAGCAAGATGTGGATTTATTTGTTTCCGACAGCCTTAACTTATGTGATAACTCATGGTCGGGTCAAGCAGATATTTCGGGGTTGCCGGTTGCCCGGGCCATCCGGAATTGAGAATGGCCCGGGAGTCAGCTTACATCGCTGGGTCGAACGTTTCCAACAATCGGGTTGGATCAGATATATGGCCACACGCCAGATCATGGACACGCATCACATGACATGATCCGGCGACTGGATGAATCAATGGAAAATGCGCCTGCAAATCACCGCAGACTAAACGATCAAACACGCGTTGGAGCGAACTTTGCTTTCTTTGGACGCATGGCGATAACATTCGCGATGTTCCTGATAGCTGTCCGAGCAGTAATCACAAGCCCTGACAGCCGACACCAGCCGTTTTTTTTCCATGCTGCAACACTTGCGTGCTGTTATGGGTAATTGACTTTTCATTTCAACACCTCCTGGTTTTGAATTGAATCACTGAAAGCGGGTCCACACACAGGCGCCCTACGTAAAATAATAAATCAGATTATAAAAAATTCAAACGGTGTTGGAGATTGTTATGGATACGCTGCAAAAAAAAGTTGCCCTTGTTTCCGGTGGAAACCGGGGAATCGGGCTGGAGATATGCCGACAGCTTTCCCGAAGGGGCATATTGGTGTTTATGGGTGTTCGACGCATCGAGGCCGGTCATCGTGCACAGCAGGAACTGGCGACCCAGGGATTGCATGTCCAGCCGGTTCGGCTGGAGGTGACCGATCTGGCCAGCCTGTCATCTGCCGTGGAATCCATTCGGAATGCATGTCACCGGCTGGATATCCTGGTCAACAATGCGGGCATCCTCATCGACGGACAGGCAGAGGTGCTGACGCTGGATGAAGTCATCCTTCACCAGACTATGGAAACCAATTTCCTGGGAGCATTGCGCTTGTGTCAAATTTGCATCCCGTTGATGCGGGAAAACGGTTATGGCCGAATCGTCAACATGTCGAGCTCACTGGGATCCCTGAACGGGATGACCGACTCCAAATCGGCATCGGACAGTGTTCTCGCGCCGGCTTACCGGATGTCAAAGACAGCCTTGAATGTCCTGACCGTATTGATTGCCAAAGAGCTGCGGGGCACCAACATTCTGATCAATTCGGCCTGTCCGGGATGGGTGAAAACCCGGCTGGGGGGCATCCATGCACCCCGATCGGTTGAAGAGGGAGCGGATACCCCGGTATGGCTGGCCACACTTCCAGACAAAGGACCAACCGGCGGTTTTTATAACAGCCGCAGTCCGTTTCCCTGGTGAACCACGCCGTTTTTTTCAGAAGATCGGCATCGGGCCTGATTGATACATGCCTGACCGGTGTGAGGTGACAAGCACCATCACAAGAGGCCAAGTATATGTTTTCATGCCGACTTGCCACTGTTTCTGAACTCGTCCAGACTCTTTTTGTCAACACGGGTGGCTTTGCCTTGTTTCACCACGCGAATCTCGCCAAATTCAATCAACTGATAAACCGTTTTTCGGCTGATACCCAAATATTTGGCGCTATCCGAAATGGACATGGTCATCATGCAATCATATGATTTTTCATTTGTTTCTGACATTGGCGTTTTCCATCAGGCGGACCGCCCCCCTTTTGCATGCCGAAGGGACGGTTGGGGACCGACTTCGATCATTGTGGGGGGCAGACTGACAATTGTTTTATGTCATTGAGACCTTTCAGGGGATTTCCCCCGTGGCGCCGGAAATGACTGTTTATGGATCAAACCCGGCCTGGTCACGGTTCAATACGCGCAACTCGAATCTCACGGCTTTGTTCACGGGATCATTTGGGTGTTATCGGTGTAATCTTTGATCCGTGAATGGTCAATCCCGCCATCAGCCCTTTCTGGTCAAAGAAAAAGGCATAAATGCCTTCTTTGGCGGTTGTGGTGGACAATGTCCGTTCCAGCCCCTCATCCACGACGGCAATGGTGGGGCCGGCCCCCAGTTCCCATCCATCGATTTTTTTAAGGTGTTCAAGCGATGCCTCATCCGTGAAAAACAGGGCATAACCAAACGTCTGAGCCCCTATCTGCAATCCGTAAGAGGCTGAAACAGTATTGTAGTAGCCTGCTGTTTTACCCTCTTTTCGAAGTGCGCCTTCCCCGTAGTGTCCGCCGACAATGAAGCCTCCCTTGATGATGTTCGGAAAAACCAGAATCCCTTTTGCCACCTTGGAAAGCTCTTTGGCGGCATTGGATTTCTCATACAGCTTGATCAATGCGGTATCGACATCACGGTCAATCTCGGCGGCGCTGCCCGCGATGACGGGTTGGATAAAACCGATTGTGAAACATGCGGCCATCATCACTGTCAAAATGGAAAAACGAATCGTGTTATTCATAATAACCTCCTTTTTCCGTTTGATAGAGTTGAGAATATCCTGCCTGGTTCGTCTCGGTGTCCATCCGGCAGGATCAACAGGAACGCGTGACAAGATGTCCCTGACGTATGATCGGAAAAATTTCTTCTGATATTCTATACTGTTGTCATCATGTCAGAATATGTCAATGACGCTCGATAAAGGTGACATCCGCTGCCCCACGGGGGGAATCCAGCGCATGCCAAGGGGATAGTCGGCCATCCCCGACCGATAACGCACCCAAAATCTTTATCTGGAAAGCTATATCTGCAAAACCAATTCTGAAGAAGGCTGCCGGTGTTTTCAATGCCTTCCCGCCGATAGAAAACCCGTTGTTTGTTGACTGGATTGAATCCCCGGATTATGATCAAAATCAAAGGAACATGAAACATGATGAAGATCAATTGGCATCGTCTCTTCGGGCTGATGATGATGGACTATAACTGAAAGCCGGTGACCGTCTCATTTCTCAACAAGGACACGATTACATGATGTTTCCCGGTTCATCCAACCTGTCGATAACGGTTGAAAAACACTATCCCGCGACCCTCTCGAAAGCGCGTTTTCCACTTCGGCATGGAACGTGTTCCGAAATCAGGACATCCGGATATGAATTTGTTTTCAATCTGAATGGTGAAATCAAATTCATTCGCGGTCTCGATGTCACCTGGCCCCATCCGGCGGAACAATTCAAGCGGACAGACGGCAATGACTGGGTGTACTATACGGTAGGCGATATCAGCGGAGAAAACGGCATTATATCCTGGATGGGTGAATATTATCTGCCGTGCCTGCCTTATCCCAGCAACGCGGTATGGGATGTCAATTATTTTCAGAACGCCACCATCATGGGAGCCTTTGGGGAATGGTCCCAATTGTATGGCAATCTGTATGCATTACAGAATTCCGGCGCCAATTCCAGGAGTAAAGAGTTGGTCAGCCGTATTCTGCAGAACCACGACGGCGTGCTGTTCGAACGGTCCGAAAAGCTGCACAAAATCATTGGCGGACAAGTATCGGTTCTACCGCCCGATACCCGGCATGTCGATTATGAAATCATTCCTGTCATGATTGCGGACGGATGTCTGTATCACTGCGATTTCTGCTGTGTCAAATCCGACCGGAAATTTCATGTTCGTGACCGGAACGACATTCTTGAACAGATTCGGGGGCTCTGTCTGCACTACGGGCGAAATCTGGAAAATTATCAGGCCCTGTTTCTGGGAAATCACGACGCACTGGCTGCCGGAGGGGATGCGATCCGTTTTGCAGCTCTTGAAGCGTTTCAGGCATTTGGATGGAAGGCCAGGAACATCTCCCCTTTCCTG
Source organism: Desulfatirhabdiaceae bacterium (assembly GCA_050179135.1). Classification (GTDB taxonomy): domain Bacteria; phylum Desulfobacterota; class Desulfobacteria; order Desulfobacterales; family Desulfatirhabdiaceae; genus UBA4064. The sequence continues at coordinate 4,182 of JBFXFK010000266.1, forward strand.
TTCCTGTTTGGAAGTGTGGATTCCCTGCTCAAATCCGGAACCGGATTGTTTCAGACACTCGAGCAGCTTCCTTTCCATACAACCATCAATATCGGATTTGAATCGACAGACCCATCCACACTGCGGTACATACGAAAACCCGTGGATGCATCACAGGTTCACGCCGCTTTTCAGAAGATGCTCGACATCAACGCCAATTACAGGCACATTGAAATTACAGGCAATTTTCTGCTGGGGGAGATGCTTTCATCCGGCCACGACGAATCCCTTGCCAGGCTGCTCGAAAGCACGCCGGCTGTCCCGCCGGGTAAAGGCGCCATCTACCTGTCTCCACTAAAGGACAGCCCCCAAAAGCGTGAACTGTTGCCGCGTTTTTATGCGATCCGGAATCGCAGTCAACTGCCGGTTTATGTGTATCTGATTCAGCGGTTATAGGAAAAACGTGTTTTTCATTCAGCCTAACGATGGATAAGGAGAAAAATCATGAAAAGAACGTGTATATTCATGTATCTTGTCTGTTCACTGGCTATCTTTCAAAGCTGCGCAACCTATCCACCCGGCCCAAGTATCGTGGTGTTGCCGACTGCGGGCAAACCATTTGAGGTGTTTCAGCAGGAAGACAATGCATGCCGACAATGGGCCGCCAGTCAGGTCGGATGGAATGCAAACGAAACCGCCAATCAGAATCTGGCCAGTGGTGCGACGATAGGGACACTTCTGGGAGCGGGTCTGGGCGCAGCCATCGGATCCGCATCCGGCAATGTGGGGGCTGGCGCAGGAATCGGTGCAGCGGGTGGGTTGATGGCCGGCGCCGCAGCGGGCAGCAATATGGCCTCCATATCGGCTCATGAGGTCCAGCGCCGATATGACATCGCTTACCTGCAGTGTATGCATGCCAAGGGAAACGTGGTTCCGCGAACGGTGTATCCATCCGGGGCGCCCCGCTTTTATCCGTCGCCATCCCCTTACCGCTATTATTACGGGCATCCGTATTATTATCCGCCGCCGCCTGCAATTTATCCGTATCCGCCATTTCCGTAGAGGCCAATGGTTTGGGTGAACACGTTTCACCAACCGGTTTTTGTTCCGGCAAATTTCAGGGCAGCACCGAGTCCCGGAGGGATGTCACATATCCGGTATTGTCATCAAATGCGGAACTGACCCTGATTTTTCCGGTCATGACATTCTGGATGGCGATGGTGACGGCATTCTGAACATCGAA
>JBFXFK010000267.1:0-5389 GCA_050179135.1 Desulfatirhabdiaceae bacterium
TCTCAGCCCGGCGCAAACGGTTGAAGCCCTTTCAAATGCACTGAAAATGGCCGGACAACTCAAAGAAAAGGGGGTGATATGGGGTGCGCTGGCTGTGGTCGGGATGCAGATGGTCCTGACTGCGGATTTGTCTGAATGTGTTGCGGGACTGGAATCGATTTCCTGAAGGCATTCTTCACGACAAACGTTCACATTTACGGGTAGCACGTATCCGAATGGGATCCTTCCGGGTCCGATTCCCAATTTATTATCAGCCAGGAGGAATTATGAAGATTAGAAACCGTTTTATCACCATGCTGGCCATTGTCACGGCCATCGCTCTTTTTATCGGATTTGGGGCCACTCCGGATGCACGGGCCGCCGACGAGAAAATGAACATCCGTTTCAGCACCTGGCATGTTCCGGCAGGCGCTGATGTTCAGCAGCTTTGGATCCCCATGTTGGAAGAAATGAAAACCCGCAGCAACGGACGCATCTCTTACACCATGTTTGCCGGCGGCGCATTGGGCAAGGGGCCGGACCATTTTGACATCGTCAAATCCGGCATGGCCGACATGGGCTATGCGACCCTGAGCTGGACACCTGGCCGATTTCCGCTGACAGATGTGCTTTCCACCCCGATGGTCTGCCCGGCCAAGTGGAAGGGTGTCGAAATTGGCATGGAGATGTATGACAAGGGTCTGAAGGAAGAATTCAAGGATGTCAAGGTGCTTCACATCAACAACTGTGTCATGGCGCATATATGGACCGTCAAGAAGGTCGAAAAAATGGAAGACCTCAAGGGGATGAAAATCCGGAGCCCCGGCGGCATCCAGACCCTGTGCATCGAAGCCCTGGGCGCCACCCCGGTCTTCATGCCGCTGGGAGATGTGTATATGTCCATGGAAACCGGCGTGCTTGACGGCGTTGTCACCTGCCCGGCCCTGGTCAAAGCCTTCAAAGTGTATGAAGTGGCCAAGTTCGGGGTACCGGTATCCTTTGGGTGCGTCTCCGAAGGTCTTTTCATGAACCAGAAATCCTGGGACAAGACCCCGGCCGATCTCAAACCGATTATCGAAGATGTTGCCCGAAACGCCTACAAACTTCACAACATGTTTGACGAGCACTGGTACGATGAATCCATGGCTGCTTTTGGCAAAACCGTCCAGATCAACCAACTGGCGCCCGATGAAAAAGCCCGCTGGGAAAAACAGTTTCAGGGCGTCATGGTCAACTGGGCCGCCGATCTGGAAAAGAAAGGTCAACCCGCCAATAAAATTCTGAAAGATTTCAAACAGGTTTTGACCAAACAGGGCGTTCCCACCGACATCCTGCCGGCTGAATAGGGGTGATTGTACCTGGAAACGCCGCAGACAGTGGCTAATGGTCAGTTTTTTGTGCGCGTAGAGACGCAATGCATTGCGTCTCTACCCACCCGATAACGGAACCAATCCAACATCACGGGAAACATCATTATGATTTCCAAAAACAGCAAAATTCACCGCCTGACACACTGGGCCTTTAAAATCGGCATGGTCTGGGTCCTGGTGATGATGATCCTCACGGTTGCGGACGTCATCAGCCGATATGTGTTTTCCATATCCGTACCGGGCGCACTCGAAGTCAGCGAATTGCTGCTGGCCATTTTCGGAATGTTGGGCATGGCCTACACCGAACACATGGGGGCCAATGTCAAGGTGCGGATTCTTGAAAAATTTCTGCCCCGCCGGGCCGTACTGATCCTTGACAGCCTGACCTTTCTGATGAGTCTTGGCATCATTCTGCTTCTGGTTTATGGCAGTTGGGTCATGGGTATCGAGGAATACGGATACAAAACAGCGACAGACTCCCTGGGCGTGCCGCTTTATCCGTTTCACTTCCTTTTGTCGGTGGCCGCCATCGTGCTTGCCGTCGAACTGGTGGTGTCGCTGATCAATTCCCTGCACGGGGCCATTTCCAAAAATTCACTGTCATAAAGGAACATCATGGATCCATTAGTGATTGGTTCTGCCGGCATCGGGGTATTGTTTCTGCTTCTTCTGATCGGCATGCCCATTGGATATACGCTGGCATTTGTGGGATTTGGCGGCATCAGTCTGATTATCGATCCGGCAGTGGCCCTGCCCACGCTGGTCAAATCCTTCTATTCCACGTTTACCACATATTCGTTTACGGTCATCCCCCTGTTTATCATCATGGGAGAACTGGCAACCATCTGCGGATTGAGCCAGGGAATTTTTGAAGTGGCCGACAAATGGCTGCGGCGTCTGCCCGGCGGCCTGGCCATTGCTTCTATCGGCGCCTGCGCCGGATTTGCCGCCATCTGCGGCTCTTCGGTTGCCACCGCCGCTACCCTGGGACGGGTCGCGCTGCCCGAGATGAAACGGTATGGCTATGATCGGCAACTGGCCACGGGGTGTGTTGCCGCCGGAGGTACACTGGGGTTTCTGATTCCTCCCAGTATCGGTTTTGTGGTTTATGGCATTCTGACCGAACAATCCATCGGCAAACTTCTGATATCGGGTTTTCTGCCGGGCATCCTGCTCGCCATCGCCTTTGTGGTCATCATCGTGGTGTGGGTCAAACTGGTTCCTGAAGCCGCGCCGGCCAGCTTTGAAAAGGTCAGCCTGAAAGAAAAGCTGCTCTCGCTCAAGAAGGTGTGGGAGTTGATGACGGGTTTCATGATTGTGATGGGCGGCCTGTACCTGGGGTTTTTTACGCCCACCGAAGCTGCCGGCGTGGGCGCCTTCTTTCTTTTCTGCGTCACGCTTTTAAAGCGCCGCCTGGACTGGGCCAAACTGAAGCTGGCGATGCAGGAAACCGCCAAAATTTCCATCATGATATTCATGATTCTGGCCGGAGCCTATGTGTTCACCTACTTCATGGCCCTCAGCATGATCCCCATGCGCCTGGCCGACTGGCTGGGAAGCCTGGCATTTTCACGATACATCATTCTGGCCATTATACTGTTGGGCTACATTGTTCTGGGATGTTTTCTGGACGCCACATCCATGATGGTGCTGACCCTGCCGGTCATTTTTCCCACAGTCCTCAAACTGGGCTTTGATCCCATCTGGTTCGGGGTGATATCCGTACTGATGATGGAAGCCGGACTGATAACGCCCCCTCTGGGCCTGAACGTCTTTGTCATCTCCGGTGTGGCCGATGTGCCTATCGAATCCGTATTCCGGGGGTCCATATACTTTTTGCTGGCGATTTTTTCGGTCGTCATCCTGATCACGATATTTCCCCAGATTGCGACGGTGCTGCCCAACATGATGGGCTGAATACGGCGCATATAACCAATATCCAACCGTTAATTTCACCATATCTTCATATCATCCCAGTCCGAAAATGGGAGAAGGAGGCAGAAAATGACAGGATCACGATTTAACTACCTGACCGGCGAACAGGTTGACCGTATGACGGATCGGGTTTTTGATCTGTTGGCAAACTTTGGCGTCAAACTCGACCCACATCCGGAACTGTTTGGTTTATTGGAAAAAAGCGGCGTCAAAGTTGACCGGGTAAGCGGTATGATCCAATTTCCCCGCCAAGTCTTGAAAGACCTTCTGGCTCTGGCGCCAAACGCCTTCCGCCTGGGCGCGCGCAACCCGGACAGGTGTCTGGATCTGCCCCGTCCCGATGGCACGTTTTATGCCCGAACATGCACGGGTGGACACGGCTGGATCGATCCCGAAACCGGTCAGTATGAAAAAATAACCACAGACAGGCTCGCCGCATGGGCCCGCCTGATAAACAATCTGAACGAAATCAGTTTTCTACCGTTCCTTTTCTGCAATGATACGCCGGTTCAAACCGCTGACATACACGGGCTGGCCGTGTTGTTAAAAAATACGGACAAGCATGTCTGGGTGCAGCCGTACAGCAGCGGCAGCGTGAAACACCTCATCTCCCTGGCGGAAACAGTCGCTGGCGGCAGCAAAGAACTGTCTGCAAACCCGGTTATTTCCATGATCGTCTGCTCCCTGACCCCCAGGGCCTTCAAAATGATGGATCTGGAAGCCCTGATTCACTCGGCCCGGGCCGGCATACCGATCCATGCCTGCTCCCTTCCCGGATCCGGCGGCACGTCACCGGTGACGATACCGGGAACGGTTCTGCTGGCCACAGCCGAAATTCTGGCCATGACCGCCATGGCGCAGGCGGTCAAGCCGGGCTCTCCGGTGATCGGCTGCCCCATTATCTTTTCGACGGACATGCGGTCCGGACGAAGCCTTCAATCCAGCGCCGAAAGCATGCGTGCGGCATCCATGGCCATCCAGTTCATCAAATACGCTTTCGGCCTCCCCACGCACAACTATGGCAGCGGGTCCGATTCGCCCATTGTCGATGAACAGTCGGCTTCCGAAAGAGCGATCCTGACCACCTGGATGGCGGCTTCGGGGTCGGATATTCTGGGGGGCGCCGGGCAGTTGGAAGTGGCCACGGTCGTCAGCCCGCTTCAGCTCATTGTGGATGATGAGGTTTTGGGCATGGCCAGGCGGATGGTCGCCCCTGTTGTTTTGGACGACGAGCAACTGGGTTGGGATATCATCACGGAGACGTCCCCCGGACAGCATTTCATGACCTCGGATCATACGCTCAAACACTGCCGTGACGGCCTGAAACCCAAAAATTTCATCCGTCTGACCCGGGATGCCTGGCAGCGTGATGATGGCAAGACCCTGATGGCGCGGGTTCTGGAAAATTACAGACAGATCATGAGCAAGGGAAACACGGCAGCCGCATCGCCTGAACTGGTTCGGGAAATCGAATCTGCCGTTCAAGCGGCAGACAGGGAACTGGTCGGCTGATCATTCAATCAGGAGGGAAAATTCAATGGCAATAAAAGATATTTTTGAAGCGGTGGTGAATCTTGACGACAAAAAAATTGTTTCCCTGGTTCAGGCGGAACTGGATGCCGGCACCTCGGTGACGACAATTCTGAAAGAGGGCCTGATCTCGCCCATGGATGAAGTCGGGATCCGGTTCAGCAACGGGGACATGTTTCTCCCGGAGATGCTTAAGGCTGCTGTTATCATGAAAAAAGGACTGGAAGTCATCCGGCCCCATCTGACCGACAGTGAAATGCCCAGCAGTGGAAAAGTGGTTCTGGGTACGGTAAAGGGAGACCTGCATGATATCGGAAAGAATCTGGTGGCCATGATGATGGAAGGAGCCGGTTTTAAAGTTGTGGATCTGGGCGTGGATATTCCCGGTGAAGCCTTCGTGAAAGCGGCCAAAGAACATCAGGCCGATATTATCGGCCTCTCGGCCCTGCTGACGACAACCATGCCTGCGATGCAGGAAGCGGTCAGCCTGTTGCGCGAATCGAAAGTCACTGCCAAAATTCTGGTTGGGGGAGCGCCTCTGACCGAGAGCTTTGCCAAGGACATCGGAGCAGATG
>JBFXFK010000268.1:0-5321 GCA_050179135.1 Desulfatirhabdiaceae bacterium
CAGTTTCGGGATCAGGTCCCGAACCACATTGTTCTGAACCACGGTTTCGACGGAAAACCAGGTTTTCTGATACAACGGCGATACCGTTGGCGCATTCAGGCTGGGCAGATGGGCAATGACCGCTTCCAGACGCTCCTGGGGCACGTTCATTTTCAGACCGACCAGTTTTTCTCCCAACAGGGCGCCTTTCAGAAGCAGTGCAATCTGTTCGATTTTTTCCCGTTTCCGGGGATTTTTCCAGGCCTCATGGTTGGCAATCAACTGGGTGTTTGTCAGCATCAGTTCATGAATGATCCGCAGTCCATGCGCCTTGATTGTGCTGCCGGTTTCCGTCACCTCCACAATGGCATCGGCCAGACCGGAAACCACCTTGGCTTCTGTGGCGCCCCAGGAAAACTCCACCTGAACCGGAATATTCCGGTCGGCAAAATAATTTCGGGTAAACTGGACCAGCTCTGTCGCAATCTTCATTCCCGCAAGGTCTTCCGGCTTTCTGGCCGGGGAATCAAACGGAACCGCCAACACCCATCTGGCCGGCCGCGCACTGACCTTGGAATAGATCAGGTCGCTGACCACATGGACATCGGACTTGTTTTCTGCAATCCAGTCCTTTCCGGTCAGTCCGGCGTCGAGTGTGCCGATTTCCACATACCGCGACATTTCCTGTGCCCGGCAAATGGCGCATTCGATTTCATCATCATCGATTTCCGGAAAATAGCTTCTGCCGTTGACGTCAATTTTCCATCCGGACCGTTTGAACAGTTCGACAGTCGCATTTTGAAGGCTTCCCTTGGGAATCCCCAGTTTCAGAATTTTGGGCATTAACGATAAACCTCCTTGGGATCGAACACGGGCTTTCCCATAATTTCAATACCCGAGTCGGTAATTTTGCGGTAAAAGCAGCTCTTGTAGCCGGTATGGCAGGCTGCACCGCCAATCTGTTCCACTTTCAGCAATACGGTATCATTGTCGCAGTCAATGTAAATTTCCCGAACCTGTTGAATGTTTCCCGATGTTTCCCCTTTTACCCACAGGGAATTCCGGCTGCGACTGTAATATGTGGCTTTCCCTGTGGAAAGTGTCAGGTCCCAGGCTTTTTCATTCATAAATGCCAGCATCAGGACCTCAAGTGTCTGATAATCCTGAACGATTGCCGGAATCAGCCCGCCAAGCTTTTTAAAATCGGGTGTGATCATGAAACTTCCTGTTGATTGAATGGGTTGTAAACAGCTCATCTTCTATAGCTTTTCAGATAATGATTTTGGGAAGGCAACAGGGAGGGGACAGGTCTTTGTCGGCCATCCCCGACCGATAACGCACCCAAAATCTTTATCTGGAAAGCGATATGTTTCCGGAGCAATGAGCTTCTAAAAAGCTTGTATTTTTATCATACTAACATATAATGTCAATTTTTTTATGAGTCATTTCACTATTTGGTAATTCATGCCCGTGCAAAACAAAATGTCACAATCCGATAAACCGCGAAGTCCAAAGAAGGCGTCTTTCCCGTCCCGTTCGATTTTTAAAGGGCTGCTGTGGGCCGGGGCAGGGTTGTCTCTGATAGCATCTGTTTCACTGGTTGTTTTCTATTTTTATATCAGTGAGGACCTTCCCAAAATCAATACGCTTGCGGACTACAATCCGCCTGCCATTACCACGGTTCATGCGGATAATGGCGTGATCATTGCAGAATTTTACAAAGAAAGGCGAAAGGTCATTCCCGTGTCCGGAATGCCCGATCTGCTGAAAAAAGCCTTTATCGCCGCCGAAGATTCCCGTTTTTATTCCCATCAGGGAATCGATCTGATCAGCATTGCCCGGGCTTTTTTCAAGAATCTGGAAGCCGGAGAAATTGTTCAGGGAGGCAGCACCATCACCCAGCAGGTGACCAAATCGTTTCTGCTGACCCCGGAACGAAGCTTCATGCGGAAATTCAAGGAAGCCATTCTGGCCTATCGCATCACCCGGTCATTTTCCAAAGACGAAATCCTGTATCTCTATCTGAATCAGATTTATCTGGGGCATGGGGCCTATGGTGTGGAAGCCGCCTCTGAAAATTATTTCGGAAAATCAGCCGCCGAGCTGAATCTGGCGGAATGCGCCATTCTGGCCGGTCTTCCCCAGGCGCCCAGCCGGTATTCCCCGTTTCGGCATTCGGACAAGGCCAAACAGCGTCAAAATTATGTGTTGAACCGAATGGTTGCAGAAGGATACATTACAGACAGCGAGGCGCAGCAGGCATCAGCCCAAAGTCTGGATATCAAGCCGAGACGGAATCTGTTCATCGAGGAAATGCCGTTTTACACCGAACATGTCAGACGCTATATCGAATCCCGTTATGGACTGGATATGCTTTACAGCGGCGGCGTCAAAATCCATACGGCTGTCAACATCCCGATGCAGAAAATTGCTCAGGAAGAAGTGGATGCAGGCCTGAGAGACCTGGACAAACGTCAGGGATACCGGGGGCCGGTCAAGCAGATCCGGCCGGATGAAATTGAATCGTTTTCTGCATCCATCCAGAACAATCTGGAAGAACCGTCATTGAAACCCGGAATGTTTCTGACCGGTGTTGTAACCGAAGTCAATAACAGCAAGAAGACTGCAACGGTTCGTGTCGGCCGGGAGACCGGGATTCTGTCGCTTTCTGACATGAAATGGGCCAGAAAACCCAATCCGGATATCCATTACCAGTCCGCCACTGTAAAAAAAGTGGGAGATGTTCTGAAACCGGGCGATGTCATTCAGGTCAAGATCAGGGAGAACCCGCCCAATACATCAGACCGGCTGTCATTGAGCCTTGAGCAGACGCCAAAAGTGCAATCTGCAATTCTGTGTATGGAAACCGGAACCGGGCAAATCAAGGCAATGGTCGGCGGAAGAGATTTTAAGGAGAGCCAGTTCAACCGGGCCATTCAATCCCGAAGACAGCCCGGGTCCGCATTCAAACCCCTGATTTATGCGGCAGCCATTGACAGGGGCTATACGCCGGCTACCATCATGCTGGATTCGCCCATTGAATTTCAGAACGAGGAAACCGATCCGGTATGGGCGCCCCGGAATTATGACAGAAAATTTTATGGTCGCGTTCTATTCCGACATGCGCTGGAAAAAAGTCTGAATGTGGTCACGGTGAAAATACTTCAGGATATCGGTCTGGATTATGCCATCAATTATGCAAAAAAAATGGGCATTTCATCCCCTATCGAGAAAAACCTGTCCATTTCACTGGGATCATCCGGCGCGTCTTTGCTGGAAATGGTGATGGCGTATTCGGTTTTTGCCAACGGGGGCGAACGGGTCGAGCCGGTGTTTATCACCCGGATTGAGGACCGGCGCGGAAATGTGCTGGAAGAGAATAAAATTGAAAAAGTCAGTGTCATGGACAAGCGTACGGCATTTATCATGACCAATCTCTTGGAAGGTGTCGTAAAGAACGGTACCGGCAGGCGGGTGCGGGCACTCAACCGGCCGGTTGCCGGAAAGACCGGAACCACCAGCAATCTGAACGATGCCTGGTTTATCGGGTTTACACCGCAATATATTACCGGTGTCTGGGTGGGGTTTGACAGTGAGGCTTCACTGGGCAGGGGAGAGACCGGGGCTGCTGCAGCCATTCCCATTTGGCTGGGGTATATGAAACGGATTCTTGAAAATGTTCCGGCCAGTGCTTTTCCGGTACCGGAAGGCATTGTGTTTTTCAAAATCGATTCGGATACGGGAATGCCGGCAGGACCGGACTCGACCGATGTCATTTATGAATGTTTCAAGGAAGGAACCGCACCCGAATCGATTTTATCAGAACCCGTTGCGGAGCCGGCAGCGCCTGAACCGGAAGAGTTGTTCAAGTCGGATATTTGAGCATGTTGGAGAACCGTTATGAAAAATAAGTTTCATATGTCAAAAAAACTGACCGCACTCCTGGTATATGGCAGACCCCCGCTGATTTTTGGAGGTCTGTGCTGTGCCATTGGTGTCATGTGGACACACAACCCGGTTTTATATACTTTGGGCGTGGTGCTGTTGTTTGTGTCGATGGTGTTTGATTTGGTGGATGGCTGGTTTGCCGCCCGGTTTGAGCCACATCCCACGCTGGCGCACCTGGCTGACCGCATCATGGACAAGGTGGTGTATGCCATGATTTTTCCGCTGGTGGCAGTCGGCATGATGTGGCGACTGACCTTTATCATGCCGGATTACCAGAAGATCGATCTGCTCCATGCCATTTTTATTCTGATTCTGTGTGTCATTGTACTGATCCGGGACAGCTTTGCCCATTTTATCCGCGGATTTACAACCGGACGGGGACCAGAGCCGGAAAACAGTGAATTTACCAGGCTGCGAACGATTGTGGCCGCACCTGTCGCGGCGCTTCTGTATGCCACTGCATTTTACATTCCCGAAGGACCGCCATCCAAACTGTATTTCTGGATATCCTGGCTGGGCAATCTGCCGCTGAAAGGTCTTTTTGTCATTGAAATCATTTTTCTGGTGATCAATCTGGGGTCGATCGCCGGATACTGCCGAAAATATGGCACCGCTTTCCTGAACGAACTGTGTCTGGAGAATGACCGCCTCAGGCGCCGGATTCTGTCATTCTTCCCCAATGGTTTGACAGTCATGAACGCCATGATGGGACTTCTGGCTGTATGGTTCGCCTATCAGGGCCGGGTCCGGGAAGCCTATCTGCTGTTGATCGGGGCTGCCATCTTTGACAAGCTGGATGGCGCCATGGCCAGAAAGCTGGGGCTTACCGAACCGCCAACCGGAATTGACAATCCCCCCCGGTTCCTTTTGGGAAGCATCCTGGATGATGTTTCGGATGGCATCAGCTTTTGCATTGTTCCGGCATGGATATACTACATCATTTTGTCCGACGCCGGTACATCGGCCATTACCGGTTTACAGATTACGATCGTTGCCGTGATTTATGCCGTTGCCGGCGTTGGGCGACTGATCTATTTTACCATCGACACATCACCCATCCCGGGTTTTTTCAAGGGCATGCCATCACCGGCGGGTGCGCTTCTGGTAACCGCGCCCCTGATCATGTTTTCCCAGTCGGTTCAGGACAGTTCGCAATGGGTTGAATTCTGGGGGTATTTATCCACAGGAATCATGATTCTGGCTGCCATTGCCATGAATCTGTATCCGGTTCGCTATCTGCATCTGGGACGGTTTATGGACCAGCGCACCTGGTTCAGGCAGACCAGCATCGTTTTGTTGCTGATCGCGGTATTCAGCCCCTACCTGGGTTACATCTGCTTTTTATATCTGATCCTGTATCTGTTTTCGCCAATTGTGACCCGTCCGATGCTGCC
>JBFXFK010000269.1:0-5302 GCA_050179135.1 Desulfatirhabdiaceae bacterium
ATCAGATCGAATTCTGTCCGATTTTTCATCCGGGGGAAATCCCGGTCATTCATACCCAGGAGGCACACAACGGGAAACGGGATGTTCCGCATGGGCAGCAGATTGCAGAACGTGACGCCGCCGGACAAAAAGCCCCGATGAGACGTGCGGGAGGCGAACTGATTGGTCAGTATCTGCTGGACAACATCGACATGAAGCCGCTGATTGAATGCAAGCTGGTCTGCAACAATGGCCAGATCAGACAGATATTCCCGAATTTCCTGGTGGTGATATTCGTTATCCGGCGTCTGAAGGATCATTCGATTCAGCAGCACGGCCAGATCCATGGCCCATTCATTCAGCGGCCTGGGTCTCTTGAGAAGCCGGATCTGTTCAAAAAGCGTTTCACAGAAATGAATCAGTTTTCCGGCCAGAACCGCATCATGACCATCGATGCCATCCATGGGGAGAACATCTCCAAACAGAACCCAATCCGCTTCGGGCATGGCAACGCCAAGAAGCATTCGGTCAAGCCCGGACCGCCATGTGTTCTCCGAAAAATCCGGATACCCCAGATCGTTTCGATGGCCGGAATCGATTCCCCATCGGACCCCGGATGTCACCACCCAGTCATACAACCGGGGAATATCATCTTCCGATATGTCAAAGCGCAGCCGGACAGAATCGCATGACAGCAGATCAAATACATTCCGGACGGTCAGGCGTGCTTCTGAAAGGCCTACAAGACCCAGGAACTGTTCGATCACATTCGATTCCTGATGCATGGGAACATCACTGATTCGATAGGGAATTTCTGAATGATTGTCATCTGTGGACTGAAAAACGGCATGAATGAATGGTGCATATGTCGTGATATCCGGCATCATCACAATGACGTCGTGGGGAGACAGGCCGGCATCGGTCTCAAACATGTTCAGCAGAATATTTTTGAGGGACTGAAGCTCCCGCATGGGGCTGTGACAACTGTGGACCGATATGGACCGGTCTTCCGGCGAAATCGGGTAAGGCGGTTCATGGTTTGGCCCTCTCAGGCGCAGATTCAAAATATCGGACTGAAGCATGGTCAACAGGCTGGCCGGCCCGTCATCCGAAACCGGGTCCTGATACAAATCCAGCGGCTCCTGGTAAAGGGTATTGTCTTCCAGAACCTGCTGAAAATCCCTTCCCATTCTGCCCAGGGATGCCAGAAGTGGATGACCCTCTTCCAGAAACAGGTCATGATCGATCTGATCGATATCCGAGGTATGACGTTGCATCTCCCGGATGAGTTCCTGTTTGGAACGAATGGTCGCCCAGTATTCCCGGGAAGGTGAGGGAATCATGAGATGAATGTCCATCCACCCGGACAGGGCGTTCAGGATTTTCAGATACAGGGGGGGAAGGGTTGAAATCCCGAACAGGATGATTCGGGATGGCAGGCGCCCTGTCTGAATATTGCCCGACTGAATCTCCCTGAAAAATCGCGCCGCTTCGGCAGCAATGTGACCATGGGGCTGGTGAACAAACAATGCCCGCCACAGGACGGGCTGCCACTGTTCCTCTGCAGACAGGTCCGGGGCGGCGCCGGATTGGGACTCCCATTTCAGAACCTGGTCATACCGATAAACACTGTATTCATCAAAAACATGGGCAATCCTGGCGGCAAGCTGATAGAGACGGACACCGGTGCTGTCAGCATTCAAATAGCGCTGAAGGGACACAAATTCGGGCCGGGTTAAAAATTCCGGCAGAATGTGCATAATCCGGAATATCAGGTTATCCGGCCGGGTTTTGGCTGGCGTCTGATCTCCGGTTTCCAGAATGGTGTTCAACAACCAGGCAATCAGGTCTCTGGGAAACGGCATATTGACATTGGCCCATATCCCCAGTCGTTTGGACATTTCCATACCGATCCAGATGCGGATGCCCTGGCTTTGAACACAGATCCATTCCGGGTCATGCGGCGAACCGGCAGGGCATCGAAGGACGCTCTCCAGTGCATAAGCCAAGTTTTCGACCCGATTGCTTTTATAAACATGAAGCATAGAAAACCCTATTTAAAAGGCTGATTCCGGGTATTGACGGAAAATGACCGTCATGTTACCGTTATTTCAAATTGATTTCAAACTGATAATCGGAGGATTCTTATGGCATTGGTGGATTACAGGCAGGATGGACATGTTGCCATCATCACGCTGAACAGCGGTGAAAACCGCTTTAACCCGGTTTTTTTAAATGCGTTTCTCCAAACCCTGGACGATGTGGAAAGTAAAACAGATGCGACCACACTGGTGGTGACATCGGCCCATGATAAAATTTTTTCAAATGGCATCGATCTGGAGTGGCTGGTTCCGGTCATTCAACGCCAGGATATTCAGGGCGCCAAAGATTATTTTTATCTTCTCAACCGGTTGTTCACCCGGATCGTTTCCTTCCCCATGATTACGGTTGCTGCAATCAACGGCCATGCATTTGCCGGTGGCGCCATTCTTTGCTGTGCATTTGATTTTCGATTCATGCGGTCTGACAGGGGATTTTTCTGTTTCCCGGAAATTGATCTGGGCATTCCCTTTCTCCCCGGCATGAATGCCCTGCTGAAAAAGGCAATACCCCTGTATAAAATGGAAGAGATGGAATATACCGGCATGCGAATGACCGCAGACCAGTGTGCGGAACATCATATCATTTTAAAAGCCTGCCATATCAATGATCTGATGAACGAGGTCATGACATTTGCCCGGTCCGTGAACAAACGGCGGCCCGTGATTGGAGAAATGAAAAAGCGGCTGAACCAGGGTATCCTGCATGCGATTGCGGTTGAGGATATTCCGTATATCGAATCCGGACAGTTCAACATTGGATGACTCTGGAAATTCCAGTAGGCTGGATAAAGATGAACCTTCCGGAATGATATATGACCTTGAATATTGCGTATTGATCGGAGGGATAAGCCATGAAGATATTTATCGCAGGCGGAACCGGATTTGTTGGCGCCAGCTTGGCGCCGCTTCTGCTCTCGGGCGGCCATCAGCTTATTGTCACCGGAAGACATCCGTCAAAAAATAGTGTCAGCCATCCCCATTTGACATTTCTTTCGGCGGACACGTCACAACCCGGATCATGGCAGAAAGAGCTTGCCACTGTTGATGCCGTTATCAATCTGGCGGGCGCCGGCATTTTCAGGCGATGGACAGAATCCTATAAAAAGACGCTCCTTGATTCCCGAGTTTTAACCACCCGGCATATTGTTGAGGGACTGCGGGAATCAGCCTGCACCACCCTGATCAATGCCTCTGGCGTGGGATTTTATGGTGATCGGGGGGACGATATCCTGGATGAAACCGAACCCGCTGGTCAGGATTTTCTGGCCCGTTTAAGCCGGGATTGGGAATTTGAAGCATTGAATGCTGGATCAATCGGCATTCGTGCAACGGTTTGCCGGTTCGGCGTCATCCTGGGGTATGAGGGCGGTGCGCTGGAGCAGATGGTTCGCCCATTCAAACTGTTTGCCGGCGGACCCATGGGAAACGGTCTTCAGTGGTTTTCCTGGATTCATATCTCGGATCTGACAGCCGGTATCCTGTACGTATTGAACGATTCCACGATTTCCGGACCGGTTAATTTTTGTTCACCCAATCCGGTTCGAAATAAAGATATGTCCGAAATTCTGGGGCGCGTGTTAAACCGCCCGGATTTTTTGTCCACCCCCGCATTTGTGATGAAATGGGTCCTTGGAGAATTTGCCTCTGTACTTCTGGCCAGCCAGCGGGCAATTCCATCGGTATTGCGTCAACATGGATTCCAGTTTCTTTTTCCGACCCCGGATGCGGCAATACGGAATCTGATACGGAAATGATGGCGGATTGAGATCGGAGGACGGAGGAAAAAATCATATGATGGAAATAATTATCGGTTTTGCTGCGGCTGTAGGTGTTTTTGCCGGAATCTGGGTGCTGTGGTTGAAAAAATCCCGATCCGAAACCAAAAAACCGGTTTTTTCATGCAGTCAATGCGGAGAAAAGCATTGCGATTGTCACAGGGAAAATTAAGGAGACCCCACAGAATGAACGATTTTATGGAATTATTGAAACAGCGGCGAAGTGTCAGAAAATATGAGGAAAAGGATATTCCTCCGGAATTGGTGAATCAGCTTCTGGAAGCGGTCAAATGGACCCAGTCCTGGGCAAACACCCAGTGCTGGGAAGTGGTGGTGATACGGGATCAGACCATCAAGGAACAATTGCAGGCGACACTGGCGCCCAAAAATCCGGCCACCAAAGCGGTTGTTGCCGCACCTGTGTTGCTGGCGCTTTGCGGAAAACTGAACAGCTCGGGGTATTACAGCGGTCAGGTTACCACCAAATTCGGCGACTGGTTCATGTTCGATCTGGGACTGGCCACACAAAGTCTCTGCCTGGCCGCTGCCGACATGGGACTGGGAACAGTGGTTGTGGGTCTGTTTGACCATGATCGGGCCAAAGCCGTGCTGAATGTTCCCGAAGGCTACGAGCTGGTGAGCCTGATTCCACTGGGATATCCGGCCAAAATTTCCGCGCCGCCATCTCGCCGAAATATCGAAGAATTCATCCATCTGGAAAAATTTTAACAGTAAAATGGCCGCCAACGCACATATCAAGACGCGAATCACCGTAATCAGCCTTTCCTTTTTCATATCGCTGCTGTTGATGGCTGCCAAATTCTATGGCTATAAAATAACCGGATCGGCTGCCATTCTATCGGATGCGCTGGAATCCATTATCAATGTGATTGCCAGCGCATTTGCTTTCGGCAGCATTATGGTTGCATCCAGACCGCCCGACAAGGATCATCCGTACGGACATGGCAAAATCGAGTATTTCAGTGCCGGTTTTGAAGGCGCACTGATCATGCTGGCGGCCATCGGCATTTTTATGTCCGGTTGGCCCAAGATATTTCACCCGGGTCAGTTGCCCAATCTGGATACCGGCATGTTGATCATTCTGGGAACGGCTCTGGTGAATCTGATTCTGGGAACAATTTTGATCAAAGGTGGCAAAAAGACCGGTTCACTGGCCCTGACTGCGGATGGAAAACACATATTGACCGATGTGTACTCAACCACTGCAGTACTGATTGGTCTGCTGCTTGTGAGGTTTACCGGAAAGCTCTGGCTGGATGGTGCTGTGGCCTGCCTGGTCGGGGTGAACATTCTGTATGCCGGAGGGGTTCTGGTGGTTCAGGCATTCTCGGGTCTGATGAATAGGGCTGATCCCCGTCTGCTGGAAGAAATCTCCCGGTTAATCAGTTTCCATCGCAGGCCCTGCTGGATCGATATTCACCAACT
>JBFXFK010000270.1:0-5281 GCA_050179135.1 Desulfatirhabdiaceae bacterium
ACCTCCTCATGTTGAATCGAATCCGAAAAGTCCATAAATACACCTTTCATTTCAAACATTTATTTTTTTTGTAACTGCTCAATAATCCACCATTGATTTTTAAGATTGAACAGATCGCAGCAGGATTCATATGGAGTTTCGGGGCACTGGCACATCAACCGTAATATTTTCAGAATCTGTCTGGCATGAATGCAATGGATGGGATGAAAGTCGGCTCTCCGAACAGAAACCGCAGACGGATCGATGGAATCCCGGCTGGACTTCAGATGATGGTAGGCGTAAATGGTGAAATAGGCGGAAACGATGGAAATATCGGCGTTTGGCGTGATGTTCTGCCTGAGGAATTCACCGACGGAGCCGTGTGAATGGTTGTCCCGAATGACCGAGGTACTCACGGTTGGTCGTCTCCATTATGTACAGGGGACAGGAATCAGGATGAAGGGTGCAAGGTGCGGGAGGCCGGATTTAAATTTTCTATACGGCCGTCCTTTGACCTTTCATCCTTCATCCTTCAAACTTCTAACTTCCCTACCACCCCCACGTCAGATAATCATGAATGGAGTTGGCGGCTTTTCGGCCCGCGCCCATGGCCAGAATGACCGTGGCAGACCCGGTGACAATGTCACCACCGGCCCATACACCTTTTTTACTGGTTTTTCCGGTTTCCGGATCTGTAACGATATAGCCCCATTTATTCAGACTCAATCCATCGGTGGACTGGGTCAGAAGCGGATTGGCCCCTGCCCCGACCGCCACAATTGCCAGATCGCAGTCCATGATGAATTCTGATCCCTTGATCGCAATCGGACGGCGTCTGCCGGATGCATCGGGTTCACCCAGTTCCATCTTCAGACACTCCATGCCGGTCAATCGGCCCGCATCATTTCCGATAAACTTGGTCGGGTTGGTTAACAGATGGAATTCGATACCCTCTTCTTCCGCATGATGGATTTCCGCTTTTCTGGCCGGCATTTCCTCGCGGGATCGCCGATAGACAACCCGAACCCGGTCCGCTCCCAACCGCATGGCGGTTCGGGCAGAATCCATGGCCACGTTTCCGGCTCCCAGAACCACAACATCTTTTGCCTTTGGAATCGGGGTGTCATATTCGGGATAGCGGTAGGCCTTCATCAGATTGGTACGGGTCAGGTATTCATTGGCGGACAGAATGCCGATCAGGTTTTCGCCGGGAACATTCAGAAACTTTGGAAGACCCGCGCCAACTCCCAGATAAATGGCTTCATAACCCTCTTCAAACAACTCATCCAGGGATACGGTTCGTCCCACAACCGCATTGCATTCCAGTTTGACGCCCTGTTTTTCCAGAAACGCCACTTCGGAAAACACAATTTCCTTGGGCAGCCGGAATTCCGGAATGCCGTAAACCAGAACCCCTCCGGGTTTGTGAAAGGCTTCCAGAACCGTCACCTCATGACCTTTTCGAATCAGATCTCCGGCAACCGTCAGACCGGATGGTCCAGAGCCGACAACCGCGATCTTTTTGCCGGTGAGTGCTTCGCGCGGCGGAAGAACGCCGGTGCCATTCTGACGTTCGTAATCGGCTGCAAACCGTTCCAGATTGCCGATTGCCACGGGTTCGCCTTTTTTGCCGACGATGCAGTTGCCTTCACACTGGACTTCCTGGGGGCATACCCTGCCGCAAACTGCCGGAAGCGCATTTTTGGTCCACAGATTGCGAATGGCGCCGGTCATGTCACCCTTGAGGATCAGATTGATAAAGCCGGGAATGTCAACGCTGACCGGACAACCGTCCACACAGCCGGGTTTTTTGCACTGAAGGCAGCGGCTGGCCTCTTCCATTGCCATCTGAACCGTGTAGCCTGTGGGCACCTCTTCAAAATTTCGTCTTCGAATTTCAGGTTTCTGTTCCGGCATTTTTTGCCGGAGAACAGTTTTTTTTGAATCTTTTTCTGCCATGTTTTCCTCCCAAAACGGATATATTCAGCAGGCGTTATGGCGCCCGCATGGATTGGTTTCAGTTGAGATCACATCAGGCCTGCTGAAGTGTGCAAAAATCGTTGTAGCATTTTTTTTCATCTTCGCAGTACGCCTGAAGTCTGCGTGTCAGTTCGTCATAATCCACCAGATGGCCATCAAATTCCGGACCATCGACACAGGCAAACTTGGTTTCGCCGCCAACGCTTACCCGGCATCCACCGCACATCCCGGTCCCATCCACCATAATGGGATTGAGGCTGACCATCGTGGGGACGTTGAACTCCTTGGTGATTTTGGATACGAACTTCATCATGGGAACCGGTCCAATGGCAACCACCTGCTTGATATCTCCGGCTTGCAGAACGGTTTTCAACACTTCGGTAACAAATCCATGGTGTCCATAGGAGCCGTCATCGGTACAGATATGAAGCTCATCGGTGATGGCCTTCATCTCATCCTCAAGAATCAGGATGTCCTTGCTGCGGGCGCCAACGATACCAATCACGTAGTTGCCGATGTTTTTCAGGCCACGCGTAATGGGATACAGTACAGCGGTTCCGGTTCCACCACCCACACAGACGACTTTTCCCATTTTTTCCAGATGGGTGGGCTTGCCCAGTGGTCCGATGATATCCTGGTAGCTGTCTCCGATGTTGAGCGTCTTGAACAACGCCGTACTTTTTCCGACCACCATGTAAATGATTGTGATGGTTCCTTTGTCCGGATTGGTGTCTGCCATGGTCAGGGGAATCCGTTCTCCGGTCTCCGTGGCCTTCAGAATGACAAACTGTCCGGGTTTGGCCTTTTTGGCGATGAGCGGCGCCTCGATTTCATTCATAACGATTGTTCCGCCGGCCATTTCTTTCCGATTGACAATTTTAAACATTACAAACCTCCAGAAAAAAAGTTATTCTATGTGTATCTGCATGTGCTTGCAGATTGGGGCCGTTTTGGATTACATACAAAAAAAACAGGATGACTGAACCACATTCAATTAACCGCGGCAAAAAACAGGCAACGCAATGGGGTAAAATTTTTATCGCTTTTCAGATAATTATTTTGGGAAGACAGCGGGGAGGGGATACGCCATCTCCGACCGATAACGCACCCATAATCCTTATCTGGAAAGCGATATTTATCTTTGGTGTTCCTGGTACTCTTTTCGTGTATGCTAAAAATATACACTACAAATTTTATGATGTAAATTTTAATTGAATTTTATTGTTCATCATATTCACACTTCGAAATCAATATAAAAATGATCATATAATCAAAGTTTTTATTATTTATAAGGTTTAAAGAAAAATAATGCACAAAGTCCGGCCGGTTGTTTCGGAATGATATACTGTGATCGGTCACAATCTGCAATTTTATAACCTTCACCCCGGCCCTCTCCCGATGGAAGAGGGAGCACAAGGATAAACCATGAAACTTTTCGACAGCCACTGTCATCTGGATGATCCGGTCTATGATGATATCGATTCCGTGATTCAAAAAGCCGCTCAATCCGATGTTCATGCCATGATGATTGCCGGGATCAACCTGACAACGTCATTCAAAGCCGTGTCCCTTTCCACTTCCCATCCGGAGATTTTTGCATCTGTCGGGTTTCATCCCCATGATGCCTCGTCATGCAATGAAACTGCACTCCGGGAGCTGATCGATCTGGCAAAAAACCCGAGGGTCCGGGCGTGGGGGGAAATCGGGCTTGATTTCAACCGGTTGTATTCTCCCCGGGATGATCAGGAAAAATGGCTCATTCGCCAGATTGAAATTGCTGATGCGCATTTACTTCCCATTATTTTTCATGAACGCGAAACAGAAGGCCGTTTGATCGAAATTTTAAAAATCCATCATCGACAGCCTGGAAACGGGGTCATACATTGTTTCAGTGGAAACCGGCAAGAGCTTCTTATCTACCTGGATATGGGCTATTGTATCGGCATTACCGGCATTGTTACCCTGGAAGGCAGGGGGAAAGCCTTGCGCAGCCTGGCGCGACTGATTCCAATCGATCGGCTGCTGATTGAAACCGATGCCCCTTATCTGACCCCGTCACCGGAAAAAAATCATCATCGACGCAATGAACCGGCATTTGTCCGGTCTGTTTTGTTCAAGCTGGCCGAGATTCGGGATGAAGATCCGGAATTTCTGTCAAACGCCATATGGGACAATACATGCAGACTGTATCGGATTTCTGGTGAAGGGTTGAAGACTGAAGTGTGACTATGACATATGCTTTTGCAACCCTCTCTGAAAAAGGGGGAAGACATACAAACCAGGATTATTCGGGATCTCTGATATTAAATGGTATGGGATGCTGGGCAATTGCAGACGGTCTGGGAGGTCATCGCGGTGGTGAAATCGCGTCACGTCTGGCAGTCGAACAGATCATTGACTCATTTGCCAGATTTCCCGGGGATTCGCCAATGGCCCTCATGACGCACCTTCAGTCAGCTCAAAACGCCATCATTTCCTGGCAGGAAAAGGACAGATCTGTTCATGCGATGTGCACCACCATTCTGGTGCTGATAACCGGTCCGGGAAAAGCCATATGGGCGCATATCGGGGACTCCCGGCTGTATCATTTCAGAAACGGGCATATCCGGTTTCAGACAAAAGATCACAGCGTTCCACAGATTCTGGTCGAAACCGGCCACATTCACACAAAAGATATCCGGTTTCATGAGGACAGAAACCGCCTGGTCCGTGTTTTGGGAAAGGCAGACAGCTTTCGGCCGGTCATCGAGCAGAGTCCCCATTATATTCAGCCCGGCGATTCATTTCTGTTGTGCACCGACGGTTTCTGGGAACATGTTATGGAATTTGAAATGTCTGCGGATCGTATTGAATCGGCCTCTCCGGAGGAATGGCTGCATCGCATGAAAGATAGAATCCTGAAACGTGCGGGAAATTATCATGACAATTATTCCGCCGTAGCTATTTTTGTGACCGGTAGACGATGATGACATTGCCAACGTAGAGACAAGGCATGCCTTGTCTCTACAATCCCGACCCCATTCACAACAATGATTGCCATGCGAGGCGTGGTTGCTGATAGCCGCCTGACCATCCAACGGCTGCTCTGCCGAAATGCCGGTTGCCGCACCTTCAGTCTTCAGCCTTTTTCATCAAATCCCCCTGTTCAGAATTGGAATTGTTGATATGATATTAAATATATACTCTTGACAAACCGAAACCTGACATTTAATGTAGATGATAATGATTCCTATAATGAAAATCGCCGGTCTGCTCTTCATTATGGATTGAATCAGTCCATATTCATGAACCATTCAAAATTCAGGGGGGATAATATTAATGG
>JBFXFK010000271.1:0-5273 GCA_050179135.1 Desulfatirhabdiaceae bacterium
ATACAAAACACGAAATGCATCAAATGAATTATCAGTAAAATTGCTGGACCGGATTATCGAGATGTCTTCAGATGAACATGAACTGGATTTTGACCCATTTGGTGGATCGGGTACAAACTATGCGGTTGCCGAAATAAAAAATCGAAAATGGATTGGTGTTGAAGTTGGTCCGGTGGAAGACATCATTGCCCCGATAAAAAATATTGAACAGGATTTGAATTATCTGAAAGATATCCGGCAGGATTTGAACTGTCTTTTTACCCAAAAAAATTTGAAAAAAAGACAGCATGAAGGACAATGGACACCCGAATCTGTCAGGAAAAGAGATTTTGCTGACCATCACCCGGTACAGACTGGACTTTTTCACGTCTGAATTCAAACAGTGCAGACATGTCTTGTCAATTTTCAGACCTTGGTTCATGCGACGAGGAACCAGTCATCAAGCACGTGTTCGTGGAGAATCCATTATATGTGTTGAAAACTGATTTTCATTACGCCGAACGATTACATCAACATAGGCCCTTAGCGACAAGCAGGAATGATCGCTCCAGACGTCTGTTGATTCTGCGCTTCAAAAGTGGTTGTTGGTGAAGGGCGTTATGCATGGATTCACGATTTCCAAAGATGCCTGCAGCCAATATAAACTGCAGAACAGTGCCTATTGCGGGCAATCAATAAAAGCCGAAAAGGGATAGGATCAAGTAATGAATGTGGGCATGTATATCCTCGCTACAGAGGGTCTGCATTAACGACAACCGAAACGACAACCAAAATGACAACCCCGGGTCATTTTCGGACGCGGCTTGACCGCTGCCCACTCTCCTGTGCTTCGAACAAGCCCGCCGCCGATCAGATCGTTGACCAAGGAAAATTCCTCAGTCAATTTTGACGTTATCGCGGGCACCCTTTTCGCAGGGTTTCAATCGGCAGAAACAATTTCCGGGCATTGTCCGGAAGACACTTGAAACCATAGCGTTGATAAAACAGACTGCCACTTTCATCTTTCGCATCCACAAACAGTCCAATCACGCCTGCATGTTCGGCGATCAAAACCGTCCGATGGATCGCTTCTGCAAGAAGGCATCCACCGTATCCGCAACCCCGAAATCGGGTGTCAACGGCCAGGCGGGCCAGTCGAACGGCTGGAAGTCCGTGTTCCGGAAATTTTCTGGCATATAAGGCTGGAAGATGTTCAGTTTTGACTTCACAAAGTGTCAGGGTAACATATCCCAGAATGATGGATGGATTTTCCTGCCCGGTTAAAACAAATGTGCGTGAAATCCCTTTATCACCATGCCGCTTGGCCGTGGACTTGAGAAAACCATTCAGTGCCGGAACACCGCAATCAAATCCGGCCCGGTCATGATGGCGAAAAAGAGACCCTATTTCTGGCACAAAAGCGCCTTTCTCTGGTTCATGATTGCTTTGAGATGATCATTTGGTTCAGGCGGATTATCGATCAGATGAAAAAGCGTATCTGCGTCTTTTGAAGAAAGAGAAATAATGCGCTCTCTTTCCAGAATTTCATTCGCTTTGTCAATGGCCGCCTGAACAAGAAACTGGTTCAGTGTGGCTCCGACAGTATGGGCAGCCGCAACAATTCGCTCGTAAACCTCATGAGGCATTCGGGCGGGGATTCTTTCTTCTGTTTTGTTCAACGTCATCATACACCTCCTTCTTTACAAACAGGATAAATTAATGACGCCAAAATGACAACAATAGTTTCTGCTAACGCGCCTTTCTGATCCAACCTGTCTTGCCGAATTCAGCAAAATCACATCTTCATTTGCCATGGTTTTATAGGTGTCAATCCAGGAAAGTGTATCGTCTCGTTTTTTTTGGGGAAAAAAGCCCATGGGCGGTTTCTTCCAAAACAAGGGACTGGATGAAACCGTACTTTTGCATGAATCTCTTTGGCACGCGAACATCCGGGGAGTCCCCCATGTGCACAATTCAACGTCCCGTGAGTCTAATGTTTTGTCCATGGCGGTGCCTGTGGCTACATGTTGACAGGGTTGGGATAATTACGGTAAACGCTCATGAATCATGCCAAGCTCCATCGGAGCGGCCTGTCACCGGAATACACAGGTCGCCCCTACGGGGCTTGAGGGAATTGTTATGTGTCATTCTACAAACAGAACGCTCCTACGGAGCTTGAGGGTATATGTTTATTTTTAAAAAGGCTCAAAGCATGCAAAATTTCCCATCATCCTGTATCATAAAATGAAAATACAAAAAATTGAAGACCGGTGCAACCGGTGTCTGCTCTGCGTCCGGGATTGTGTGGCCGGCGCCTGGAGACATGTCAACGGCGAGGCGGTCATGGCCGCACCCGAACTCTGCAGCCGATGCGGCCATTGTGTGGCGGTTTGTCCCCGGTCGGCAATTTTCCATGAAGCCCTGGATTATCGGCAGATCACCCAAACCGATGCCGACCTGCTGAATCCGGATGTGTACCGTCAAATTGTTCTGGGGCGGCGAAGCGTCCGCCAGTATAAAAACAAAGCGGTTCCGCCGGACATTGTCGAGAATATTCTGAAACTGGCCAGCCATTCGCCAACAGCCAGCAACTCACAGAATGTGGCATATACCGTTATCAGCGACAAGGCCATTCTCAAGGATCTGTCGGATGGTGTATTCGGATTTGGCAAAGGCCTGTATGAAAAAACGCGGAAAGGCACGGGAAGAATCATCCATTTTATTCTCAGACGACTGTTCCGGGATCATGTTGCCCGATATCTGGACCCCATGTCGTATTATATCCGGGAAGCGGACAAGGGCCGGGATTACATCCTTCACGATGCCCCTGTCCTGATCCTGGTCCACGGACCCAGAAAGGAGATGTTTGTTTATGAAAACTGCAATATCGCTGCGGCAAACATCATGAATTTCGCCCATGCTTCAGGCCTTGGGACCTGTTATATCGGCTTTCTGACCCTTGCCATGAAATTCTCGTCCAGCATCAGAAACCGGGCGGGGATCCCCCGGGACCGGAAAGTATGCGCGGCACTGATCCTGGGTTACCCGGCTTACCGGCATCCATTCACCACCTCCCGGAAGCAGCCCCAAATTCAGTGGATCGGCCCCTGAAAATACACCGCCGCACCGGGATGGCGCGGTGATGGCATCTGGCCAAATGATGTCCAGGTATCATGCTTCAGCCTGTGGTTCTTTCAACCGGCGGATCTCATTCAACACCACGTCATATTGATCTTCCAGGTCCAGAAGATCCATCATCACCGGCGGTTTGACCGAGTGGGCGGGCAGCCGCTTTCGGGTTTCGACGATGGCCGTATCCAGTTCGCGAAGCTTCTGCTCCAGTTCCAGCAAACTTGTCATGGCACATTCCTTGAACACAATAAAAAGAGGCAACCGAATCATCGGTTGCCTCTTGAGTTACATCCAGTCATCACCGCATCATTGTGTACCTGCTGACGACGCGGGTAATATCGGTTTTCAATCAACCCGGAATGGAGACAGGAGACGCATTGCCGATCAGGTTCATTGTTTCTTCGTATTTGCTTCTCATGTCCACATGACCCGCATCGATCTCTTTTTTTATGGGGCTCCACTCTGTCAGACATTCATTTTTAAGTGTTCTAATCCGCTCCTCCATATCGGCCATAACCATTTTCATATCGCCCATATTGCCAAGGATTTTGTCTTTTACACTGCACGACAATAAATCAAGCTTATGATTTACATCAGATAGCCTTTCTTTCCATGTCGTTAGCTCCGTCTCAACGAATTTGCAGTAATCTTTTGTATTCATCATGTCAACCTCCTTTGACAGCCTGGTGTTGCCATCTCACGATCAAACCGCACAGACCAATCCGATATCATGACATATGATATCAATGGTCTGAAATTTAAGTAAAAATTAAGCATATATATTCTTTCTGTCAATTGTCTGTATGGGCCCGGGACAATCCGGAAATGCCGCATCCGGGGAATACAGTTCCGGTTCAGGAGCTGCAGGACAGCATGGAACAGCCTGCCCGGCTGCGGGCCCAGTCCGGTCGTTTTTCCGCAAATATCTCCTTTCCCGGTTGTTCGGTATAGGGGTGGCGGAGCAAATCGAGCAATTCGCCGATCCGGGAAAAATCTCCGGCTTCCGCCTTGTCGATGGCCTCTTGCGCCAGATAATTGCGGAGGACATAGATCGGATTTACGGCGTTCATCTGCAGACGCCGCGTTTCAGGAGGCACATTGTCCTTTTGCAGGCGGGCGATATAGCCCCGCAGCCACTTGCCGATGATGGCCCTGTAATCCCGGGTGATTTGGGACGGAACGTAATAGGCGTCCATCAGCGGGGCCATGAGGGCATCGTCGCTGATATCGGCCAAGGATTCAACCGACAGGTTCAGATCGGCAAGCCTGCGGTAAAAAATGGTCATGTCCGTCTCGATCAATGGCAAAATCGTGATCAGTGTTCCGATCAGGGTCTCATCCGTTTGGGGCTCAAAGGCGGACAGGCCCAGTTTGCGGGCCATCATGGCTTTCCATTCCTGCTGATAGCGTGTTACATAAAGATCCACTGCCTTCTGAAGCGGGCTGGCATCCTGGATCAGCGGGTAGATGGCATTGCCCAGTTGGGCAAGGTTCCAGTGGGCGATTTGCGGCTGATGACCGAAACGATAGCGCCGGCCGGTCGCATCCGTGGTGTTGGGGGTCCAGTTGGGATCGTAATTGTCCAGCCAGCCATAGGGGCCGTAATCCAGGGTGAGGCCCAAAATGGACATATTGTCCGTATTCATCACGCCGTGGACAAAACCGACCCGCATCCACTGAACAATCAGGTCTGCCGTTCTGCGGGACACCTCTTCAAACCATCGGATATAGGCAGCCGGTGAGGGGTCGCCCAGATGGGGAAAATCGGTTCGGATCGTGTAATCCATCAGTTGTTTCAGGACCGCAATGTCACCTCTGGATGCAAATATTTCGAAACTCCCGAAACGGGTGAACGACGGCGCAAGGCGGCACACCACCGCACCCGGCTCCTCTTTGGGATGCCCGTCGTAAAACATGTCCCGTTCGACCGGATCGCCGGTTAAAATCAGGCTCAAGGCCCGGGTGGTGGGCACCCCCAGATGAAACATGGCCTCGCTGCACAGGAACTCCCGCACCGATGACCGCAATACCGCCAGGCCGTCCGCGGTTCGGGCATAGGGCGTGGGACCCGCCCCCTTGAGTTGCAGGGCCCACCGCTCCGAGCGATGATTGATGATTTCACCCAGATTGATCGCGCGGCCATCCCCAAGCTGTCCGGCCCA
>JBFXFK010000272.1:0-5238 GCA_050179135.1 Desulfatirhabdiaceae bacterium
GGGCCGCCGGCCCGGCTTACGGATGAAAGAACCTGTCCGGTCGCCGTGCTGCATCCCCTGAATCCGCACAGACCGAAAGTCATTCATGCCATTGCCAATTTCTTGACCGGCGGTTCCAGCAGGCTGGTTGCCGATCTGGTTGAGCATCTGGGTCATAAATATGATCAGGAAGTCATTTCATTTTTTATTCCCAATCCCCTGGCCTATTCCGGTATCACGCTTCATGATTTTTCAGGAGATATTCCGGCGGATCGGATATCGGATTTCATCAATGAAAAAGGGGCGCAGATTCTTCATGTTCATTACTGGGGTGAAGGGGATGCCCTGTGGTATCAGAAGATATTCCGGGCGGCGGAGAAATGGCCCGGCATTCTGATTGAAAATATCAACACGCCGGTTGTTCCCCATATCAGCGACCGGGTGGATCATTATGTGTATGTCAGTGAATATGCCAAAAATTTTGCGGCCTGTGTGCCGGAAAAATCCTCGGTCATATATCCGGGCAGCAATCTTGCCCTGTTTGACCGGAAAGATGCGCCGATGCCTGATGATGTCATCGGCATGGTGTATCGCCTGGACCCGGACAAACTGAAAGAGGACGCCATACAGGTGTTTATTCAGGTTGTCAAAAAAAGGCCCCGGACCCGGGTCCTGATTGTTGGCGGGGGCTATTTTTTCCAGTCCTATCAAAGACAGGTGGCGGAAGAAGGGGCAAGCGCCAATTTTCAGTTCACCAATTACGTCCCCTATGGACATCTGCCGGATTATTACAAACAATTATCGATATTTGTCGCGCCGGTGTGGAAGGAAAGCTTTGGACAGGTTTCACCGTTTGCCATGAGCATGAAAATTCCGGTTGTTGGCTACCGGATCGGCGCACTGCCCGAAATAGTTGATTGTGATGACCTGTTGGGAAAAAATCAGGACGATCTTTCTGATATTATTGTCAATCTCCTGAATAACCGGGAAAGGCGGCTTGAAATCGGGCAACAGAATTATGATCGCGCCCATGAACGGTTTTCTGTGGAAGCCATGATCGAAGCCTATGATCGGCTGTATGAACGACTGATCCATGAACGTGGAAAGTGAGTTTTGCATGAAATCACTCAATATTCTGCTGCCGGTTCATGTATTTTTCCCGGATCATTTTTATGGCACCGAGACATATACCCTGGAACTGGCCCAGAAACTGAAAGACATGGGGCACAATCCTTCCATCCTGACAGCCATTCTTTATGGCGAGAAAGGCCCGGGAGAACCGGTCTTCACCTATGAATACGGCGGATTGACGGTGGATTGCATCGATTTGAATACCCGGCCCCTGGAAGATTTCCGTCAGTTGTATTCCCGGCCGGATCTATATCCGCTGTTGCGGGATATCATTCAGAAAAGAAAACCCGACATCATTCATGTCACGCATCTGATGGGGCATACGGCCGTCCTTCTGGAAGCCATTCGGGACATGAAAATCCCCGCCATTGCCACACTGACGGATTTTTATGGCATATGTCCCAACAGCAAACTGATGCGGTATGACGGAGGACTGTGCACCGGCCCCAATGCCCGTTCAACCAATTGCCTGTCCTGTTATATCCGGGAACATGAATATGAATTCATCAACCGGAAAATTCTCGCATCCCTGATACGGCATGATGTTTCTTTACCGGCGGTTTCCGCCCTGCTGCCGTATGCGGCATCGATGCCCAAATATTCAAATTCCCTGATCAACAACCGGATCAGGGGGGTGGTGGACCGGATTGGATATATGAAATCACTGTATGATGTCTATCGGTGCATGATCACCCCCACGGATTTTCTTCACCATGCCTATGAGAAAAACCGGTTTTATCCGGAAAAATTGAAAAAAATCAATTTCGGTATCAACCTGAACCTGGTGAAACCCCATCGCCGGACCATCGGCCACACACCGTCACGGGTAACGTTTGGTTATATTGGTCAAATTACTCCCCACAAAGGCGTTGATCTCCTCATGGAGGCTTTTGCAGGCCTCACCGGGAAACCGGCAAGACTCGCCATTTTTGGCCCCCGCAATCAGGATGCCGCTTATATGGATCAACTTCGAGAACTGTCCGGCAACAGTGAATCGGTTGAATTCCGGGATACATTCCCCAGCGATCAACTGGGGCAGGTGCTTTCCCAAATTGATGTGCTGGTCATTCCCTCCAGATGGTATGAAAACAGCCCGCTGGTGCTTCTGTATGCCCTGGCGACAAAAACTCCGGTCATCGCAACAGACATGAAGGGAATGAGCGAGTTTGTCAAAAATGATTTTAACGGCTATACCTTTAAAAAAGATGATGCAAACCATCTGAAAACAATCATGCAGCGGATTGTGGATACCCCGGACATATTGAAAAAGTGGTCGCAGAATGCGGACTATTCCAAGGATGTCATGGATCATGCCCGGGATGTCACTGCCATTTATCAGTCGGTGTTATCGTAAAACAGGATATTATCAATATGAACGTTCTGGTATTGGGAGGGGCCGGATTTATCGGTTCCCATATTGTGGATGCCCTAATTTCCGAAGGACATGGCGTCAGAGTGTTTGACTTGCCGAATATCAGCAGAAACAATCTGGCCAAGTGCAACTGTTCGATTGAATTTTTTGAAGGGGACTTCAGCAATATCGAAGAATTGTCCATTGCCATGACCGGGGTGGACATCATCATTCATCTGATTTGCACAACCCTGCCCGGCCCATCCAACAAAAATCCGGTGTATGATGTGGACAGCAATGTCATCGGAACCCTGAATCTGTTGAACGAAGCCCTGAAGAAAGGCGTAAAAAAAATCATATTTGCGTCATCCGGCGGAACCGTATATGGCATTCCCAAACACCTGCCCATTCCGGAAACCCACCCGACTGATCCGATCTGCTCATATGGCATTTCCAAGCTGATCATTGAAAAATACCTCGCTCTGTATCATCGGTTGCATGGCCTGCAATATACAGTCCTTCGGCTGGGCAATCCGTATGGTGAACGGCAACGGATCAGCGGCGTTCAGGGCGCTATCGCTGTTTTTCTGGGCAATGTTCTGTTTGACCGGCCCATATCCATATGGGGCGATGGCACCGCTGCCCGGGATTATTTTCATATCAGCGATCTGGTATCGGCCGTCATGTGCGTCGTAAACCGGATGGATTTGTCAACCGTTTACAATATTGCCGGCGGCACGGCGGTTTCCCTGAATGAAATTCTGGAACTGATCCAACAGATAACCGGTAAAACGCCAAACGTGAATTTTTCTGAATCCCGGCCTCTGGATGTTCCGATAAATTGCCTGGACATTGAACGGGCCAGACAGGATTTTGGCTGGCATCCGGTTGTTTCACTCAAAGACGGCATTGCCGGAACATGGGAATGGCTTCTTCGTCATGAAGGTGCAAACCGGGTGTGCTGAAAAACGGTGACAATATGGACATGTCCATTGTGATGGTCGCATCTCATGAGGGCAGGCGGATGCATCCCACCCTGATGAGCGTGTTTCGCTCAAAAGCGTTTGCTGTTGCGCATGGCATTTCCTCAGAAATCGTGATCGTACTGGATCAACCGGATGACAATACCCTGAGATATCTTGACCGGTATCGCACAGCACCCGAAATACGCATTGCAGAAATCGGCCCGGGGGATTGCGGATTGAGCCGAAACCTCGGCATATCACTCGCTTCGGGAAGATATGTGTCTGTTCTGGATGCACAGGACTTGATCTGTCAGAACTGGATCATCTCAAGTGTCACATTATTGATGAATTGCGGGGAGCCTGTGATTGCCCATCCCGAATACCTGATCGAATTTGACGGTGGACACAAAATCCGGCATCTTCTGAATTCAACAGATCCATCATTTCCAATTACAGACATGATGGTGGATCACGTCTATGGCGCATCCCTGTGCAGTGCTGAAAAGAGCCTGTTTATCAAACACCCGTATCCGCCTGCGGACAAGTCGTCGGGATTTGGATTTACGGATTGGCATTTTGCATGTGAGACCCTGGCCGATGATGTGACGCATCAAACCGTTCCCGAAACAGTTGCCTTCATACGAAAGAGAATGCAAGTGTTCCCCCCGGTAAATCTCAACCGACATCCGGTCATGAAACCGACCCGTCTGTTTGATCACAAGAAATGGAATGAAGTCATCCATAAAATCCGGACAAAAACAAATGCACAATAAAACATATCCCGTACCACCGATCCACCCGTTAATATACGTCCTTCTCTGTGATCCCCCCGTAATGCCATACATGATTTCAGGAGTACAATGAATCTTTCTGATATTTATCCCGAAATGAAAAAAATAAATCGACGGTTGGGCATACTCAAAATTCTTACCGGAGATAGCACCATTCAAACCATGCCTCGGGGCGTGAGTTTTCAAAATACCCTGGCGTGTAATTTGCGCTGCCCCCATTGCCAGACCCACGGGGTTGAAGAAGACCGGAAATATAACAACCGCATCCATATGCCCGATAACCTGTTAAAGACAGTCGCGCATGAGGTTTTGCCGACCGCGGATGAATATCTCTTTACAGTCAGCGGGGAGCCTCTGGCTGCACCCCGTTTTACCCAATTGATGCAGGAATTTCTTCCATATGACGCCCAGGTTGAATTGCACACCAATGGCACACTGATCACACCGGAGATATTGACGATTCTGATACCCTCTGCCAAAGGGATTCATGTTTCAATCGATGGCGCCACACCATTGATTCTCGAAGCGACCCGCAAGGGTGCAAAATATCAGAAGTTGATGAAAAATATCCTGTTATTGACCAAAACGACCGCTTTATTGCCCGATTGGCTCAGACCGACACTCTATTTTGGCTGTACCATCATGGGAAGCAACATCAGGGAGCTTCCGGAAATCGTAAAACTGGCTCATTATCTGGGTATTGACAATGTTTACGGGTATTTTGTCGTCATTTATCATGCCCATCTTGAAAATGAGGGTGTGCAGCATCACAAACCGCTTTATAATGCCTATCATAAAAAAGCGGTCGACGTGGCAAATCATTTGGGCGTCAACCTCAGTTTGCCCAAGCCATTCCAGGGAATAGAGGCAAACCCCGATGGATCCATGGGAGGCGATACCATGATCGTGAAGCGCTTCCCGGATGATTATCTGGAGAATCTGGATCATGATCGTGCGGTTGACATTGATGTTGACATGGAAGAGATCGGCATTCTGGCGGACACCATCAGCAAGGCCATTA
>JBFXFK010000273.1:0-5203 GCA_050179135.1 Desulfatirhabdiaceae bacterium
GAACCAGCATTATACTGATCACCGTACACCCGGGTCTGCTGTCGATTGCCATCCTGGAGCGGCTCAATACGCTGCTGGCAGTTGGCCCTGAAGCAGCAGACATTTTGCAGCATTTTGCCCAAGCGGAAAAAAAAACGATACCGACCTGGAACAACAAACCACCTGCTATGGGAGAAGTGCTGCACTGGACGCGAACAGGTAACGCTGTGCCGCAAATTGTAAAAACTCACCCGTGCCAGCAGGGACGCCGCCGTCATCGGCGCAAATACGCGGAAGGCGAGCTGCCGCCAGATCGTAGCTTCTACTTCAAGGGACCGGAGAAGAAGCTCAACCTGCGGGCGCAGAACTTGATACTGTTCTTGCAACTTGCAGATGGTGTCGACGACGAGACTTGGGAATACCATCGCCGTGAGGGGGGCTACTCACGATGGCTGAGGGACAGCATCAAGGACACGGACCTGGCCGCTACGCACGTATCGAAGCGCTACCCAAGATCGACCCTTTGGAAGGCCGCCGACAGATTCGTGTGACAATTGAGCGGGATTACACCTTGCCCGCTGCGGGTCCGCTGCCGGCGCCAGGGGCGCAATGATTAGAACTTCGCAATCGCTTTGTCGTCTCAAGGTCGACATGATCGATCTCGTGCGGCATCACGAGGTGCTCCGGCAGAAAACCTGCACCGGAGTTTTGAAAAGACGTGTTGCCGGAACTGATAAGGCAGAAAACAGGGGGCCTCGGGATGAAGATCATGGCGAACGGAATTCTGTTGACGGTGATAAACGAATTATCGTTGGAAACGGATCAGACAGGTTGTTTTGACGAATCCGGCAAGGCAATGGACTGCCAGAATACGGGGCAGGACGGCGCGGTCAAAAAAGTTCGTCGAATGGAAGGGCCGGAGCGTTTTGGTGTAACCAATGATATTGTTCAGGATAATTTGACGGGATTGGTTTGGCATATCAATGCCAACCTTCCTGAGTTTCCATTAACCTGGAAGGAAGCTTTCGAGTTTATTCAGGAGATAAACGATTCCCGGTTGTCCGGGATAAATGCGTGGCGGCTGCCTGCAAGAAAAGAGTTGTTTTCTCTGCTGAGTCATCAATTTGTAAACCCTTCTTTGCCCGAAGGCCATCCGTTTATCAATGTTTTCCATGGGTATTACTGGACACGGACGGAATCCGCCAGGTTGTTGAATCAGGCATGGTATGTCCACCTGGGCGGCGGAAAAGTGTACCGCGGCATGAAGCATGGCTCCTATATGGTGTGGCCGGTTTCCGGCCGATTCACCGGTCGTTCTTTTATGGAAAACCGATTTATCGCCAATGGAGATTCCGTGTATGACCGCGGTACGCGCCGGTATTGGTATGTCGGCGATAAAATGAACGATGGCGCGATACCCTGGAAAGAGGCCATCCGCGCAGTTGAAAAACTGAACGAAACGCGCCAGGCAGGTCACGATTCCTGGCGGCTGCCCAATATTCGAGAGCTTGAAAGTCTGGTTGATGATTGTAACCATAGCCCTGCGTTTGCGGACGGATTTTTTATTGACACCGTAAAGGACGGGTACTGGTCATCCACCACAAGTTTGTATGAACCCAGATATGCATGGGTTCTTTATCCGCTGGATGGGGCCATCGGCGTTGGATACAAGCCCAATGCGGATTTTTATGTATTGGCGGTTCGCGGGTGACCCTATTGCAATTGGGCGGGATAAGATGACCGGCTCTTATCATTTGCCATCCATAATATTAAATTACCCGAAAATGGATATATATGACCACAGGTTAAATATGACCTGATTTATATAGCTGTTAATGAAAGCCCCCGCAAATACTGTTTTAATCAATTGTCTTAAATATCAAAAGGATGGGAGGAATGACACCGAGTATTGGAAACTTGGCACAAAGACTGCAATGGTAGAAGGTGAACAGGACGCATGGGTCAAGGCCACGGGAAGGTGATTAACAACATGACCAACCCGTAAACCGATAATACAGCCGGCTCGTTACTGGTTGTGTCGGTAAAGAACCGGCTGAAGTCTATCTGTTTGGATCGCATGTCATTTTAAAAAGGTGACCGAATCATGTCAATCTTGCTCATAATTCTGATACTGGTGCTTGTGGGGATAATCCCTGTCTGGCCGCACAGTCGGTCGTGGAGGTAAGCACCCGGCGGCGTGGTCGGAGTGGTAGTGGTTATCCTTTTAATCCTGCTCTTATTGGGCAGAATCTAATCAACTTTTAAATCAAACATGAGAAATACCATGAAACCTAGCACAAAAGACAACGCAGAAGGCAAAATGCACCAAGTGAAAGGTAAGATCAAGGAGACCGTCGGAAAAGTAGTCGGGAATGACGACCTTGAAGACGATGGCAAACTCGAAAATCTGCATGGGAAAGCACAGGAAAAGATTGGCCAGGTCAAGAAATCTGTGGGCAAGTAAGGGATTCTACGAGTTCCCCCGGTAAATATGCCGGCAATTGGAAAACCCTTAAACAAATGGAGGATTGCTATGACAAAAGTAGGAGAAGTCTACAAATGTGAAACTTGCGGGAATGTTGTGGAAGTCAAAAAGGCAGGCGATGGAGAACTGGTATGCTGTGGTGAACCCATGAAAAAGCAGCAAGTAAAAAGCTGAACGCCTGTGTAACTCAACAAGACAGAAAGATTCAGCAAGATGAATCTTTCTGTCTTCCTGCCTATTCTGCAGGAAGACGAACAGACCCGTCATCATGCAGGTCGAAAAGCACAACCCATCAGGTTTGATGTGACCGGGTGACGTGAATAGGGTATAAAATCTGAAAATCTAAAGGTTTTCATGCCAAGAATATCCGGAAATCTACAGGATGAAATCTGTTGCCAGAAACTTGCTCTGGTGGTTTTTGACGATGCTGGTGATGATCTCTTTGTTCAGACGTGTCTGTTTGGCTGCTACAAGCGTGCGGATCGAAAAAACGCGCAGGGCGTCTGAAACCGAAAGTGTCCCCTCTGCAGAGTCCTTGCGGCCTGTGAACGGAAATATATCCGGACCCCGCTGGCACTGACTGTTAATGTTTACCCGGCAGACCTGGTTCACCAGCGGATCGATGAGTTGTGCGATTTGATCGGGGTCTTTGCCAAAAATACTGACCTGCTGCCCATATACCGAATGAATAATGTAATCGATCGGTTCCCGGATATCGGTGAACTGCAAAACCGGAATCACCGGCCCGAACTGCTCTTCGCGGTAAATCCGCATTCCCTCACGAACCGGATACAAAACAGCCGGAAAGAAAAAACTGCCGTTGACCGTTCCGCCGGCTTCATTGACCACGGTTGCTCCCTGGGCAATCGCATCCGACACAAGGCCCTGCAAATAGTCTGTTTTACCCTTTTCCGCAACCGGGGTGACAAAGACATCTTCCTGCCAGGGCATTCCGAAGGGGGCGCTGCTGACCGCTGAGGCGAAGCGGCTGAGAAATTCATCCCTGATGGCGGATGCCACAAACAGGATTTTCAGCGCGGTACACCGTTGGCCATTGAAAGAGAGGCATCCGAGCAGACATTCCTGCACGGCGAGATCCAGGTCTGCATCCCCTAAAATAATGGCTGGATTTTTGGCTTCCAGGCCCAGAACGCAGCGCAGGCGGTTCGGCCTGGGATGAAGTTTTTTAAGAACATTCGCGGTGTTGCTGTTGCCGATCAACGCCAGTACATGAATGTCACCGGACATCATCAACGGCGGAATGATGCTGCGTCCCTCGCCATAAATGATGTTGACCACCCCTTTGGGGAACACATCGCAAAAAACGTCAAGCATTGGGGCATACAACAGGGCGCCGTGTTTGGGCGGTTTCAAAATGACGGTGTTGCCCATGATGAGGGCCGGTATCAGGGTGGTGAGGGTTTCATTCAGTGGATAATTGAACGGCCCCATGCAGAGCGCGACGCCCATCGGCGCGCGCCGTATCTGGCCGATTATCCCCTCTTCAATGACAAATCGCGATGAAATACGATCCAGGTCCTTGAGTGCATCCATTGTATCGTTGATGTAGAGAATGGTCCGGTCAAATTCCTTGATGGAATCCTTCAGGGATTTGCCGATTTCCCACATCAGAAGCTGAACGATTCGCTCTTTTTGTTCGAGCATGCGGAAAACGAAGCGTTCCATGTGATGGATTCTCTCCGCCACAGGCAGGGTTGGCCATAAACCCCGGCCGTGATCATAGGCGGATACCGCCGCATGAAGCGCCTGCATCGCTTCTTTTTCCGATAAAAGGGGATAGGCGCCTATCGGAAAAGGCTTGGGTGCGCCGTCGATGCCGACCCACACCGGAGAAAAGACCTGCTGTTGGGGACCATCCCATTGCCGGATCTCACCATCGATCAGATATCCGGTCTGCGCAAACGGAATATCCTGACGAAGACCGATGGGTATATCGGATGCCTGTGGAAAAACAGTTTCAATCTTTTCGATTAATGACATGATTTGTTACCTCAGATTTGAAAGGATAAAGGATTTCCGAAAGGATGAAGGCGGAAGGATGAAGGATGAAGTTTCTGCCTTTTCTTTTCATCCTTCCGCCTTCATCCTTATCTTTTATCAGTATCTCATGTTCATATTGTATTATCAATCCGCATTCGACATTCGCCATCCAATACATCAAAGATTTTGTGGGAAAAGTCACATATGACCATCGGTTAAATATGACTCTTTTTCAGGGCTGTCAATGACGCCCCCTTAAATGCATTTATTGCTGATTATTGATAAAAATCAAAAAGATGGTTGACGGAACGATTGGCATTGAAAAGCTGGCGCAATGAATGCAATTTAATGCAATGAGGAGAATCGACTATGGCAACAAAAAATAGCAAATTGCCGATCATCGGAAAGCCGGTCTGTTACGGGTTGCTCGACCGGCATCGGCCGCGACCCTGCAAGGCCGGGCGTTCGGCGAACGAAAACAGGCGGCAAATCAGCGATTACGCCGATATGGCGGGCGCATGAAGAAATCAAGTGAGTGCGTTCTTCGGCAGGTGGTTCTCTGTTGGCATGATCGCATCGCTCCGGCGGTGCGTTCCGGGAAACGCGTGCGGATATAGCTTTTCAGATAATGATTTTGGGAAGGCAGCAGGGAGCGACTGTCTTGAAAGTCAAGTCTAAATTGCGTAATTCGAGCTCCATTTTGTGTTATTTTTGATCATGGCGTTGGCAATGACCAAC
>JBFXFK010000274.1:0-5186 GCA_050179135.1 Desulfatirhabdiaceae bacterium
GCCAACACAGGCTATTTTTTGTTTGTGACCCATGAAAAAATGACGTAATACATGAACACGAATCATTCAATCCAACAAAAGGAGGATACAATGGAAGAGCATCCCGCTGCTGTGACCATGAAAGGCAATCCCCTGACCCTTTTGGGCAATATGCCCCAGGCCGGTCAGACCGCTCCGGACGCAGAACTGCTTGACAACAGCCTGGCCCCGGTTCAGATCAGTTCATACCGGGGGAAAATTGTCATTATTTCATCCGTGCCGTCGTTGGATACCCCGGTGTGTGATATCGAAACCCGGTGGTTTAATGCCGAGGCAGGCAATCTGGGAGCCGATGTTGTCATACTGACCGTCAGCATGGATTTGCCCTTTGCGCAAAAACGCTGGTGTGGGGCCGCCGGAATCGACCGGGTGATCACCCTTTCCGATCACCGGGGTGCGGAATTCGGAAAACTGTACGGCACCCTGATCAAGGAACTTCGACTGCTGGCCCGGGCTGTTTTTGTCGTGGATCGGGAAGGCATTGTTCAGTATGTTCAACTGGTCAAAGAAATTTCACAGGAACCGGATTATGCCGGTGTTCTGGAAGCGGTCAGACGCCATCTTTAAAAAATTTGAAATTTGAAATTTGAGATTTCATTAAGGTGGGGCATCATTATCATATCGGATTTTGGGAATTCATTTTGGAGTGACATCGAACCAGGGAGATGTTTATGCTGAGCTTTGCAGAAGAGATATATCTTTTGGCACTTGACGAGACAACGGGCAAACCCATGATCAGCCCCAGAAACATAGAAATGCAAAGCGCACTGGTTGGCGCAATTCTGGGGGAACTTTCATTTCTTCAGCGGATCGATACCGATATCGATAAAATTTATCTTCTGGATGCCACACCCACCCAAAATCCGGTACTGGATCATGCCTTGTCCCTGATTTCCGGATCAGCAGAATCCCAGACAATTTCCTTCTGGATGAAGGAGTTGCTGGCGGACACCCGGTTTATTGAAAATCATGTGTTGCAGGAACTGATCAACAAAAAAATATTGAAACAGGAAGACAAGAAAATTCTGTGGGTATTTCCCAGCCGGCAGTATCCGGTCATCGATGGCAGGGAACTTCAGAATATAGAAATGCGGTTGCGCAACCTGATACTGAGCGACGAGATTCCGGAACCCCGGGAAACGGTTCTGGTCAGCCTGGTTGATGCCTGCGGTTTTTTTCAGGATATTCTTTCACCGCGTGAATATCAGCGATCCCAGGAACGGATTGCCCTTCTGGCCCGGATGGATGCCATTGGCCGGGCCGTTGCCAATCTGATTCAGGTCATCAACAAAGCCTATATCATGATGCATATGGGGTAAACAGCGGAAGGGGCGGCGGGCGGTGTAAATCGAATATCAGTCAAAAGACACGGGCAGGCGCACGGTTTTTTTGGCCTTGTTCTGAAACAGCAGATATCTGTTCTGACGTCCAAACAGATACAGATCGCGCGTCAGTTTGACATCCATTTTGCAGTAATCCACAATTTCCCGGATGCGGCCCTCTTTCCACCACACAAGGGCCTGAAGCCCGTCTCCGGATTTTTCGGCGCCCAATGTGACTTTGGCCAGATGATCCAGGGACAGCCGGTATCCCAAAAACCCGTGTACCACTTCCAGTATGTCGAGGGTGTTCAGTTGCCGGATATTGCGCCCGGAATATCCCCGCAGCACCTCATAATCAAAGCGTTTGATGTTGAAGCCGACAATCCGGTCCAAGGTAAACAGATGATCGATCATGTCATCGATCTGATGCTCCAGAAATTCCAGATACTGGTCGCTTCGGCTGTCATACAGCACGGCACAACTGACACCCATACGGTCTGCCCGGTTCCACCCCCCAACCTCCTGGGCAGACCGCTGGGTTTCAATATCCAGAACGCCATAGGCCATCGGGGAGTCGGGCTTTGGGGATTTATGGTTGTCTGCCGGTAGCATTGCATCAGAACCGATTGCTGTACCGGTAAAATCAGGCCATTTTTCCATTTTTTCCCGAATCCCGGCAACCGGTCCGTTTCCCTTGAGCTGCTTCAAAATGAACAGGGCTGCCGCCTTGTCGATCGGGCGGTTTCCGGAGCCGCATTTGGGGGAATGCACACAGGACGGGCATCCGTTTTCGCACGGGCAGGATTCAATGACCTTCAGGGTATAGTTCAGCAGGTCCGATATCCTGGAAAATGCCTGTGCGGACAGACCGGCGCCACCGGGAATGGCATCATAAACAAACACGGCGGCGCCTCCGACCTGATCATGAAAAGGGGTGGATATCCCGCCCATGTCATTCCGGTCTGTCATGACCAATAGGGGAAACATGCCAATGGCGGCATGCTCTATGGCATGAATGCCGCCCATGAAATGATGCATGGCGGTTTCGGTTTTCTGTCTGACGGTCTCCGGGATTTCAATCCAGAATCCCTCGGTTTCAAATCGCTGGGCAGGTAGATCCAAGGGGATAATTCCCAGTTTTTGATGGGGATGAATCCGCCATTTGTCATATCCGGTAACCTGATCGGTCACCTGAAGTCTGCCCAGGCAGGCGCAGGTTTGCCATACCGGACTTTTCTGGCTGATTTTCAGAATTTCGGTTTCCTTGGTGCCTCTGACCCGCGTATAGTAATTGACCTGTTTGGGTGAAACAAAAACCTGGCAGGCGTCCACATCCAGACTGTCAACCACATAGCTGCCTCCCCGGTGAAGATATACCGCACCCGGATGGGTTTCCCGAAACGCCCGGAATCCATCCACATCCCCGATGGTTTTTCCGGAATCCGTAATGACAAACTGCTGGCCGCTGCCTCTCAAATCCACCTGGCGCTGGGGATTTTTTCGGGATGAAACCAGTTCCGCACCATCATGGCTTTTGAGCAGACGGCCATCGATTTCAAGCAGCCTGAGAACGGACTGGATCAGGTCGTCTGACAGCATGGATTCCCGGGATTTCAGGGGGATTTCATCTGCGGCGCAGACCAGATGCCGTTCAAGGATTGCCGGATTCAATGGATTGGCAACCGCGGCCTCCGGTCTTCGATCCAGCAGATCTTTCGGATTTCGCATGAAATACTGATCCAGGGCGTTTTCACCTGCGATCAGTATCAATGCCGAATCCTGTCCGCCACGTCCCACCCGTCCGGCCCGCTGCCAGGTCGAGACAACGGTTCCGGGATACCCCACCAGGATGCAGATGTCGAGATTCCCGATATCGATACCCAGTTCCAGCGCACTGGTGGAAATAACCGCCAACAGTTCACCGGAAGCCATTCGGGATTCGATGCTTCGCCGTTCTTCGGGCAAAAAGCCGGCGCGATAGGCGCTGATGCGATCCCGATTGATTCCGGACTGTCTGGATGCCCACATCGCGATCAGTTCGGTCATGTCCCGCGACTGGGTATAGACGATGGTGCGCAGTTTCCGGTGCAGTGCCGCCTTCAGCAGCAGGATGGTGGTCTGGGCAGGCCCGTCGGACGGATTGATGAAAACCACATGTTTTTTTCCCTGGGGGGCGCCGTTTTTTAGAACCGGAGTCAGGGAAAATCCGGTCAGTTGGCTGCCCAATTCTGCCGGATTGTCCACGGTGGCCGAGCAGCAGACAAAAAGCGGGCTGGCCCCGTAATGGCGGCAGATGCGGTTAAGCCTGCGAAATACCCAGGCCATGTGGGACCCCAGAAGTCCCCGGTATGTATGCACCTCATCCACAACAACCAGTTTCAGATGTTGAAGAAACCCGCTCCACTGCTGGTGATGGGCCAGAATCGACAGATGCAGCATTTCCGGATTGGTCAGAAGGATATGGGGGGGATTGCGGCGAATCTTCTGCCGGTTCCATGTGCTGACATCCCCGTCATAAATGGCTGTTTTGCAGTTGATTGAATCGGAAAGCGTTGTCAGTTCATCGATGGTGCGCAGTTGGTCCTGGGCCAGGGCCTTGAGCGGAAAAAGATAAAGGGCTGTTGATGTGGGATCGTTTTGAACCTGTTCCAGCATGGGCAGATGATAAATCAGACTTTTGCCGCTGGCGGTTGGCGTGGCGACAACCACATGATGACCGGATCGAATGGCATCGATGGCGTCGGCCTGATGGGAATACAGGTCCGGCATGCCGGCCAGGTTCAGCAGATTCTGAATCGAATCCGGAAATTCATGTTTCAGATGCTGATACACCGGGGGCAGGGATGGCCGGATTTGATGAAAAATCACCTGATGCCCCATTCGCGATGATGCCTTCAAGGCTTCGATATATTCGGTGACAGAAGCCGGGGGCGTCATATCGGCCATGCGGAAATCGGTTTCCGGTTAATCTGTTGATAGGCACAGGCCGTCATAAGCCAGTTGAACATCCATTTGGGATTCCGGACAGTGATGGTACAGATATTGTCGGGTGCCCTCCAAAAAAATATCCAGGGCAACATCATCTGCCGTGTGATCGTTATGAAACAGGACAAGCTGCTTGACACCGGCGCGTACGGCCAGTTCAACCGCGATCAGATTGCTGGAATGTCCCCAGTTCTCTTTGGTGTAAACCGCATCGCGATGATGATACTGGGCGTCAAAAATCAGGATGTCTGCATTCCGGAAAAAGTCAATGAACGGATAGTCGGCATCATAGCAGGTTTTGCCATGTTCCGAATCCGTGGAATAGACGATGCTCTTTCCGTCGTGGCTGAACCGGTAGCCAAATGAAGACCCGGGATGATTCTGAGCCATGATCCGAACCTCAAGCCCAGCGATTTCATATATCCGGTCCGGGGACAGGGTTTGAAACGCGATATCCGCCGACATGGATTCCAGAGGGATCGGAAAAACCATGCTGGACTGCTGGGTCTCAAAAACCGTCTTCAACGCCTCGTGACCGCCATAAATAATGATCCGGTTACCGGGAACATATGCCGGGGTAAAAAACGGAAACCCCTGAATGTGGTCCCAATGCAGATGGGATAAAAAAAGATGGAACACCCGCCCGGACAGTCCCCCCAATTCTTTCATGACGGACTGGCCAAAATCCCGGATTCCGGTTCCGGCATCACAGATGACGGTCTCACATCCACCCTGAATTTCCACACAGGACGTATTGGTTCCATAGGTTCCCTGAAGCGGAAACGGCAGCCTGTCAATAAAGGCATCGATGGCCTCCCGCGTTTTCAGTTTCTGATTTTG
>JBFXFK010000275.1:0-5084 GCA_050179135.1 Desulfatirhabdiaceae bacterium
GGTGTTTTCGCCCCAGCCACACATCCTCCCCCCAAAAAAATATCTGTAGTGCCTAAAACCAGTTCCATGCTATCTTAACCAACCGATATTGCCACAAAAATTTTCATGAACCATGAAGTTGGGTTCAGACCATTGTCTGAAGCGGATGTTTGAACGAAATGTTCAGGTTGATGATCTGCTTATGGTTCTGATGTGGGGCTATGTTCAAGATGTCGAATATGACACGGAATTTGATTCCTGGAAATGCCGGATTACCGGAAAAAGCCTGGATGATGATGTCCTGACATTTATCGCGGCGATCGATGTCAAAGCAAATTCCGTGTTCTGTGTCACGGTTTTTTGATGGGGTGCTTGATGAAATGTCGAAAATGCAAGGAACAGATGACGAAAACAACAGATGATCATTCATACCGGGAATCCGGTCTGGAGAACATTCTGCTGCAGGAGATTGACATATTCCGTTGTGATTGCGGAGAACGGGTTGTCAGCATTCCGGCAATGCCTGAACTGAATGCGATGATCGGCCGGATACTGGTTCAGAAAAAATCCCCGCTGACGGGTCGTGAAATCCGGTTTCTGCGGAAAAACATGGGATTGACCGGAAAGCGGTTGTCCGAAATCATGGGGGTTGACAATGCCACCATATCCCGATGGGAAAGCGACCTTCAAAGACCCGCCAAAACCCATGATCATTTTTTCCGTCTTTTGTATGTGACAGAAAAGGGTGTTCCGACTGACCAGGCGCGGCAGCTTATTGAAGCGGTCTTTCCGAAAATCGATCCATCCATATCCCCCATGCCGAATATGGTACTGAATCCCGGTGCATGGCTACCCAAGTGATCAAACAGCGGTCACGAAAAATGGATAAAGTTTACCAAACGATTATCAG
This sequence comes from Desulfatirhabdiaceae bacterium, assembly GCA_050179135.1. GTDB lineage: Bacteria > Desulfobacterota > Desulfobacteria > Desulfobacterales > Desulfatirhabdiaceae > UBA4064. The sequence goes on from JBFXFK010000275.1 coordinate 890, forward strand.
AATAAAAAAAAGGCACTCATGAAATTTCATAAGCGCCTGATTTTTTTGGTAGGCACGATTGGGTTTGAACCAACGACCCCTACCGTGTCAGGGTAGTGCTCTCCCGCTGAGCTACGTGCCTTTATATGCCTGCTTAGATATCACTCCGATAAAAACCTGTCAAGAAAAATGACCATGAAAAAGACGGATCGATATCAATCTTTTCTTGACAGCTTACCCCGAGTACCATAGCATTTGCCGAAAAAAGGCCGTGGGCCATATTTTCAACTGCAACGAAACAATTATATATATGATACAACTGATTCGAGGTTTCAAGGATATTCTTCCGGAAGAAATCATGCTTTGGCAGCACATTGAAACACAGGCATCTGTGCTGCTGGAGAATTTTGGATTTCGTGAAATACGAATTCCCGTCATGGAGCGAACCGAGCTGTTTGCCAGAAGCATTGGCGAAGACACCGATATTGTAGAAAAAGAAATGTACACATTTCCGGATCGCAAGGGTGAGCTTATCACCCTGCGTCCGGAAGCAACCGCCTCTATTGTGCGGGCATACATTCAGCACCGGATGTACAATCCTGATCAGGTTCAAAAACTGTATACCATCGGTCCCATGTTTCGCCGGGAGCGCCCTCAGAAAGGACGATACCGTCAATTTTATCAGATCGATGCAGAAGTCTTCGGGGTTGAATCCCCCCTGATCGATGCACAGATGATCCATATGCTGACAACGCTTTTTTCCCGGCTGAATATTACGGACTGCACCGCACATATCAATTCACTGGGATGCCCGGCATGTCGGCCTGAATTCAAAGCGGCCCTGATGCAAAAGCTGACGGACCGAATGGATCGGCTGTGTGAAGACTGTCAAAGAAGAAGCGTCAAAAACCCGCTTCGGGTCATGGACTGCAAGGTTCCATCCTGTCGGGAGGCCCTGACCGATATCCCCTCCATTCTGGATTATCTGTGCCCGGACTGTAAGGCCCATTTTGAAACAGTCCGGTCCCAACTGGATACGCTTCATGTGAAACATGAGATCGACAGACACCTGGTGAGGGGTCTGGATTATTATACCCGGACCGCATTTGAAATCCAGACCGGACTTCTTGGCGCTCAGAGCGCTGTCGTGGGCGGCGGCCGCTATGACGGTTTGGTCAAGGCATTGGGTGGACCGGATATTCCGGGCATCGGCTTTGCCATCGGCTTTGACCGGCTGGCTGAACTGGCTTCTCACAGCATGGCCGCCATTTCCAAAAAACCGAATCTGTTTATCGCTGCGTTGGGAAATGCCGCACAGTTAAAAGCCTTTGAATGGGTGTCTCAACTGGCGGTTTCCGGTATTCAGGCGGAAATGGATATGTCCAACCGAAGCCTGAAAAGCCAGATGCGGCAGGCAGACCGGTTGGGAGCATCACGGGTTCTGATTGTCGGTGAGCAGGAGTTGGAAAATCAGAGTGCCATTCTTCGGGACATGACGGATAAAACACAGATCAGCCTCCCCTTTGAAGGGCTGGTTGAAAAGCTGCATTCCATACTGAATTCATTGGGTTGACAAGAAAAGGAGCGTTTCCGTTGGTTGATACGTTTGAGCTGGATGTTATGGGAGAAATGCGGCGCACCCACCACTGCAATGCGCTGAACATGGATCATGTGGGAAAAGATGTGGTTTTGATGGGCTGGGTGCAGCGTCGTCGGGATCATGGTGGCGTGATATTTGTGGATTTGCGGGATCGTGAAGGCATCACACAGGTGGTGTTCAATCCTGAAATCAGCCAGGCCGTTCATGTAAAGGCACATGAAATTCGAAGCGAATTTGTCATTGGTATCAGGGGCCGCGTAGAAAAACGACCCGAAGGCATGACCAATCCCAATCTGGTCACCGGAGATATCGAGGTGCTTGTTTCGGAACTGAAGCTGTTGAACGCCGCAAAAACACCACCATTTCTCATTGAAGACAATGTGGATGTTTCGGAGCAGCTTCGGCTCAAATTTCGCCATCTGGATCTCAGACGGCCGCAACTGCAAAAAAACATCATTCTTCGAAACCGCGCATCTGTTGCGATTCGCAACTATCTGGCCGACAATGGCTTTCTGGAAATTGAAACGCCGGTTCTGACCCGGAGTACGCCCGAAGGCGCCAGGGATTATCTGGTCCCCAGCCGCGTCAATCCCGGCCAGTTTTATGCACTTCCCCAGTCGCCCCAGCTTTTCAAACAACTTTTGATGGTGTCCGGATTTGACCGGTATTATCAGATTGTCCGATGTTTTCGGGATGAGGATCTTCGGGCGGACCGGCAGCCCGAATTCACTCAGATCGATATGGAAATGTCCTTTGTGGGCGAAGAAGATGTCATGTCCATAGCCGAGGGGCTTATGGAACGGCTGTTCCGGGAAACGTTGGGCCGCAAGCTGGATCTGCCGTTTCCCAGGCTTGGCTATGATGAGGCTATCAGCCGCTATGGTCTGGATAAACCGGATGTCCGGTTTGGACTTGAGTTGAAGAATGTGTCTGATCTTGTTGAAAAATCCGGATTCAAGGTCTTTGCCGGCGCTGTGGCATCCGGCGGAATCGTCAAGGCGATGAATGCCACGGGATGTGCCGAATTTACACGAAAAGAACTGGATGATCTGACCGCATTCGCTGCCATTTATCAGGCCAGGGGACTGGCATGGGTCAAGGTTCGGCCCGAAGGATGGCAGTCACCCATTGCCAAGTTTTTTACGGATTCGGAAAAACTGGCCATTGCGGAACGGCTGAACATGCAGGTTGGCGATCTGGTTTTTTTTGTTGCAGACAAACCGGCTGTGGTCAATGAAGCACTTGGCCATCTGCGAAACCATCTTGGAAAACGGCTGGGGCTGATCCAGGAAGACACCTTTGCATTTGTCTGGGTAACCCGTTTTCCGCTTCTGGAATACGATGAGACTGAAAAGCGGTATCAGGCCGTACACCATCCATTTACCTCGCCGATTGAACCGGATTATGACAAACTGGAAACAGACCCTGTCAATGTCAAATCCCGTGCCTATGATATGGTGTTGAACGGGGTTGAAATCGGCGGCGGCAGCATACGGATTCATCAAAAGGCACTTCAGGAACGGGTGCTTCAGGCACTGGGCATGCAACCGGAAAGCTATGAGGAGAAATTCGGTTTTCTGCTTTCAGCTCTCGAATCCGGTGCGCCGCCTCATGGCGGCATTGCATTCGGATTCGATCGACTGGTCATGATGCTGTGCAATCAGTCCTCAATTCGGGATGTCATTGCATTTCCCAAAACCCAGAAAGCGTCCTGTTTATTGACCAATGCGCCTTCGGAAGCCTCATCTGCCCAACTGGATGAGTTGAATATCCGGGTCAAAGCCGTCGTTGCTGTTGAAAAAAACGCTTGACTTAATCTGTAAATCAATCTAAAAAGCAATTTCTATTTTATTCCCCAGTAGCTCAGTAGGTAGAGCAAGTGGCTGTTAACCACTGGGTCCGCGGTTCGAGTCCGTGCTGGGGAGCCAAACTCCAAACCACGATCCTTCCAGGGTCGTTGGTTAGCTATAAAAACAGGGGAGGCAGGAGACGCTATGCGCCCTGTTTCCCCTGTTTTATTGAAGGCTTACACGTTATTTAGATACCGGTGACGATTCTTCTGTTCGAAAGATATATAGAATCCGCCGCGCGGGAGAAATCGTGTGGACTTCCCTCGCTCAACGCAATTTTTTTCCGAATTCTCCCCATTCTCCATTTTTCGAGCATCCTTGTTTAACAACTTGGTTGCGTCCGGGCAGCCAGAATACCCGCCTCATAAAATACGACAAAGCTGAGCATGGTGCAAACTGACCATGGGTTGATTTCCTGCCCATAGATCGGCCCACACGCGTGCGGCCTTTCCGGAACGAGACTTGAACCCTCCAGACGCGGCATTGCCTCTTTAAGAACCATCTTTGGAAGAGGCCGTTATGCTTTACTGTGAAAATCAGTGCCAGGCGGTCAGGCTGCCCTACTGCCGCCCATTTTCCCTTAATTATTTTCATAAATGAAGGTTAACAAACCGGAATAATTTATGATCGTTTACTTTGAAAGTAAATATTCGGTAAACTGGTTTCTTTTTACTCATCCTTTTCATATTCAGAAAAAAATCGAGCAAGCATCATTTTTTACGGGACACGCCAAATTATTTATGATATGGAATGTCCATGCTTGATC
>JBFXFK010000276.1:0-5071 GCA_050179135.1 Desulfatirhabdiaceae bacterium
CAATGCACCGTCTCATCTGGATTCGGCCGTCTGGATCGACAGGAGTCTGGATCTCGTGAAAGGGATCTTTGACACCGTCAAGCTCCGGGGAGACACCGATTTCGGTCTGACCGCCCATTTTGATAAATGGGATGAACTGTGTACCTTCGTTTTAGGCATGGACGCAAGGCCGAATCTGGTGAAGCTTGCAAAAAGCCTGACGGAATGGGATCTGCTTGAGCGGAAACCCAGGCACACGGTAAAAACCCGAAAGCGTCGGCAACCGGAAAACATCAAAAAGGCGGTGGTAAAAAAGAGAAAGTTCAAGACGATTCAAACCGTATCCGAATATCTGAGCGAGTTTTCCTACAAGCCGGGAAAATGCAAAAAACCCTATCGGATGATCGTGTTGAAAAAGATCCTAAAGGTAACAAAAGGTGAGCTGAAACTATTCGATGATGTACGCTATTTTTTCTATATCACCAATGATGCCAAAAACTCAAAAGAGCAGATTCTTGAATTCTATCGAAAGCGGGCTGATCACGAAAACGACATCGAGCAGCTGAAAAACGGGGCCTGCGCCCTCAAGGCGCCGTCAAACACGCTGCTTTCCAACTGGGCCTACATGGCCATTGCTTCGACGGCATGGGATTTGAAGGCATGGTACGGATTGCTGATGCCGTATCGGCACTTGGGAAAACGGATCGTACGCATGGAATTCAAAAGGTTCATCCATACCTTTATCCGGATCCCGTGCCTGATCATCAGAACCGGCAGGAAAATTGTCTATCGGCTCGTGGGATATAATCATTCCCTGAAACACGCTCTGAATTGTTTCCACGCCTTGAAACAGTTCAACTTTCCATAGCGGTATTTCCTTGGGGCAGGAATTGCATAACGCAATTGTGAGCCCGCTTTCAAACCATGGAAAGGAGAGCGCTATGCAGCAACACGACAATCCGGCCTGAACATGAAATACAGGGTGATCCGCGCCCTGATGACGGCCCGGTTCGACTTTCAGAAGTTAGAAATTTCACAGGAAATAGAGACGAACCCAATTTTTCTCATTTGAGTTAGTCGTATTGTAAACGCGCTTGTTTTAGGCCTAACTATTTGTTATCATGTAGATTCAACATAACCATCCGATATTGAAGGGTATTCATGCCATTTCTTCTCCCTTTGATATCAGCCACAGTCCACCCATGCTCCACCCCGAAAACAAAAAAAGCCCCACCATCACCACCGATGGGAGACTTATTTAAAAAACAGTAATAGAATTCCCCACGCCTTGTCCTTCCCTTGGGGGGCTTTAGCACTCCTTCTCTTCTTCGTTAAGCGTTATAAACCCGTTTTGTTGCTATGGCAATAAAAAAAGTTATTATTGTCATTGACGCCCTACAGCTTCTCCGTATTCCTCCACATCCATATTATCCTGCCGACGCACAGATCGAGCCAGTCAAGGCCTGTCACCTTTGGCGAAAAATCCGGGTTGTCGCTGATCGGCACAAATCCTTTTTCCCACCGCTGAACCCGCTTCACCGCGGGAAAGACTGCTTGATAGAAAAGTCGGGTTGTCGTCAAGGAACTGCTGCGAGAACTAACGAACGCAGACACGCCGGCGGCAGTTTATCCTTGACAAATGCTCAGAAGCACTTTAATAGCTGTAATGTAGTTGTTTTGTATTTTTTGTCAGGGAAACAGTTCCAGATCCGGTTAAATCGATGGTGTTTATTTTTCCATATATGTTCAATCTGTTAAACAAAAAAGGAGCGGTGAATGGATCCTAAAAGCGTAAAGAAGGTCGGCGTTATCGGTCTCGGAAAAATGGGAGCGGATTGGGTTGCGAATTTTCTGGAGACCGGTTTTGAAGTTATCGGTTATGATGCCAATACCGAGATGTTCGAAAGATCCAGAAAACAGGTGGCCGGCGACTTGAATTGGTTGAAGAAGAAGAAACACGCCGATGATGCGGATTTTGATGTGGATGCCTGTCTGGCGAAATACAAAATCGTCGAAACCGAAGACGCGTTTGTTGCCGAGCTGCAATCGTGCCAGATTTTTCTCGAGGCGATTTTTGAAGACATCACACTCAAATGCGACATGCTCCAGAACTTAACCCCCAAAATGCCGGCCGGGATTGTCCTTTGGAGCAACACGAGTTCCCTGAGCGTGCTCACCATGGCCGAAGCCTGCGGCAAACCCGAAATGTTTGTCGGCACCCACGGGATGAACCCGGTACATCAGATGCCGGCGGTGGAAGTGGTCCGGCACAAAAAAGTTTCCAACGAGGCGCTTCAATTTACCGTTGATGTTTTGACACTCATGGGCAAAAAGCCTTTTGTCGCCACCGATGTCAGCGGCTTCTGGGTCAACAAACACCTGATGCCCTTCATGTTCGAGGCCTACCGTGCCCTTGAACGCGGTGAAGTGACCGTCGCCGATGGAGATTGGGGACTCAAAGGCAGCCTGGGCCACCCGCAAGGGGTGTTCAAGCTTTCCGATTTCATTGGTATGGACACCATGTACCGGGTGGGTATGTCCATGTATCTGGCCACGCAGGATCCCCGTCTGTATCCCCCGCTGATCGTGATGCGGATGATTGCCAGAAACGAACTCGGCGTTAAAACCGGGAAAGGGTTTTATGAGTGGGACGGATTTAAAATTGTCAAGGAAAGAGATTTTTCCGACCTGGTCATCAAGGACGCCAACAAGCTGATCATGATTAAAGAATAATTGAAACCCGCTTTAAAAGCATTCTGTCTTTTGAATCATTGAAACAGTGCCGTGCATCGGTCCGAAGGATTGGCCGATGCACGGCATTTTCATTGAGATGACCTCCCGATTCCAGAGAGCATCAGATCATCTAGGCAACATGACCTTCCTTTTGTTCGAGTTCCTCCGGAACATTCACCAGGGCGATCGGCCTGAAAATCGGCGCTTCTTCCAATGCGGGATGAAAAAACAGGGCCAGGCTCCGTTTTTCAACCGCTCCCGGCTGGGTGAGCATGCAAACGCCGAAGAAAACAATGCCCGAAATAATCAAAGAAAACAAAAAGCCGTTCAGGTTCAAAAGCAATGGACTCGGAAACAACACCATCTGCTTTCCACCGATGAAAAACAGCGCCACGTTGCTACCCACACCGATGATGGTAGCCCAAATCGCGCCCTGGGCTGTGGCACGCCGCCAGAAATAGGCGCCCCATAACGGGAAAATCGTCACCGCAATCATACCGAATGCAATGACGGACAGCTCGGCCACCGGCGTGTTCGGATTCCAGCCGATCGCCACACACGCCGCCATGATGACAAGGACACAGAGTTGGGCGATTCTGATCAATCTGTGGGAAGACAGATCCGGAAAAATCATCTTGCAGAGATCGTTGGTGATATTCATGGCATTGCCGAATACCATGCCGTTGACCGTGGACATTGCCGCCGTAAACCCGCCTGAAACGATAATCGCCGCGATGACCTGGGGAAAGGTTCTGGATGCCGCGAGGCCATACACCTTGTCGGCTTCGACCCCCTCGAGACCCGGAACGATCAACCTGGCGGCGATGCCGATCAGGGTGGGCATCGTGATGATGACCAGGCAAATGGCGCCGAAACTCAGCACCATGGCCTTGAAGCCATTGGCGGATCGGCTCGCGTAGGCATGCATATACGGTTGGGGCATGCAGATACACCCCAGGCACATGGCTGTTGAAAAACCAAAGACCATGGAATAACTCCATACTTTTCCGTCATTCCAGCCCAGCTGGAAAAGCTCCGGGTGTTTCTGGTGGACCAGGTCCATGGTTTGAGTGAAACCCCCGTTTGTCGACATCACACCGAAGAAGATCACGAACACCATTGCCGTGAAGAATACCCCCTGAAGTGTGTTGACCCAGGCCGCGCCCTTCATACCGCCCATCATGAGATAGAGCGCGATAAAGACGGGCACGAAAAAAATCCCGACATGATATGAAACCAGTCCCTGGCTCATGGCCTCGAGCATGGCCCCGATGGCTTGAATCTGGGCCACGAGAAAGGGAATCGAGGACATGAGGACAACGATCGGTATGATGATGCGCATACCCTTGCCGTAACGGTCGCCAAAGGGCGCGCCCATCGACATCCATTTTCTCGTTCGGCCGAGAATAAAGGTTTTGCGGTGCAGGAAGTACCACAGGAATCCCAGGGGGACCAGATTGACGGTAAGCACATATAGCGCACCGTATCCGGTTCTGTAGCCTAAACTGGACATGCCGAACATCGAAAAAGCGCTCAAAAAGGATGCCAGCATGCTGAAAATCAGCACGAAGTACCCCAGGCTGGAGCCGGCCACAAAATAATCGTCCGCCGAACGCGCCGCTCCCTGTCGGAATGCGATATAGCTGACGATGACGGAAATGAAACAGATAAACGTGATAATGAGTGTCGCGGTCATGTATCGCCCTCCTATTTTGAGGCGTTGTCCTCGATGCTGACGGTTTTCAGCTGCGAAACCATTTCAGCCAATTTTTCCTCGGTTAACGCCAGATCTTTGCTGAACAGAAAAACGGCTTCCAGAACAGCCAGGATCAATCCAAAAAACAAAGCCATCGCGGCCCATGAAGGCATACCCAGAATTCTGCCCACCTCCCCGTATTGGCCGTAACCGACAGGACACCAGCACAGAATGGTTAAAATCAAAAAAGCGATCAGAAAAAATAATTTTTTGAGGGATCTTTTGTTCTCATTCATGTTTCAATCATCTCCTATCATCCATTAATATGGATGCTGATTTTCCGGTTGGGGTTCGTCATTGACTGTGCCCAACGATCCGTCAGTTTTGAAGTTTTTCCGCAACCATCTGCCTGAGTGCCACCTTGTTCAGTTTACCGACATTGGTCAGCGGCATGGCGCCCAACAATTCCAGGCGTTCAGGCAGTTTGAACTTGGCGATACGCCGTTCTTCCAGAAGAAAATGATTCAGTTCGGGTAATGTCAATTCCCGGCCGGGTTTGAGCACCACAAAGGCGCATACTCTTTCCCCCAGTACCGGATCCGGCATGGAGACACAGGCGCAGTTGTCAATTCGGGGGTCGGCGAGGATATGATTTTCAATCTC
>JBFXFK010000277.1:0-5069 GCA_050179135.1 Desulfatirhabdiaceae bacterium
ATCGGCATCTGCGATCATTTTTTGAAACTGCAGCATGTTCAACGGTTTGAGTGGTGGTCTCACTGCCTGAGCTTCCCTGTAAAAACATTGAAAAATAAGGATGAAGAAGAATGCGATTATGATCCGGTTATATTTCATCGGGAAACCCTTCTGCTGGAGGCATAGCATCAATCTTTAATTTGAAGATGTTAGACCAAACATGAGCTTGAGGCATTAAAAGCGGACCCTCCCGATAATATGAGTTTGAGGATTGTTTTTCGTATATCCTGGAGGGTTCTCTGTCAAGGAAATTTATTGATCAACCAATTGAAATTATGTCAAAAAAATACTTAGATCAATCACCATAAAATCACCTGAAGTACCGCATCAACAGACTGAAATATGACATGATTGTTTGTTTTTTTGAATTGCGATTTATTACGTAATTTTTGGGGAAATCAGATTGCGATTTGATAACGTTTGCACGTTTTGGGGGACACGGGTGGTAGGCTTTTAAATGGGAAGTTGATTGGAATTTGTTGTTTATTCTTGGGTAAAGCGGTTCTTCAAGGCGCCAGCCGCAAACCCGGGGATCGGAATTTACCGCTTTATTCCCGGGTAAAGAAACCCGGGCTACGAAGGATCGATGCACGCGATTCATATTTCGTTACCGGGTGTATTTTCATGATAAAAAATTAACAACCCCGCCAAATTACATGAATATCTTGCCCGGATTCATCAGCCCCTTGGGATCGATCAGATTCTTGATCTGCCGCATGAGTTCCAGGCTGTCGCCATGTTCGAGCTGCATGAATTTGCGTTTGCCGATACCCACCCCATGTTCTCCGGTGCAGGTCCCCCCCATATTAACCGCTTTTTCCACGATGGTGTGGTTGACCGCTTCCAGTTTTGACCATTCCGATGGGTTTGCCGGATCACCTGCCAGAACCACATGCAGGTTGCCGTCCCCGGCATGGCCAAACACATATCCAATCACCCCGGCTTCATCGACCGTCTTCTGGGAAAACACGACCATATCGGGATATTTGGAAATGGGAACCGCCGCATCCACAATCAGGGTATCCATTTTGGGATGGGCCCGATGAATGGTTTCCCATGCCTCATGTCTGGCGCGCCACAGCTCTTTTCGTTCACGCTCCTCGGTCGCGGAAACAAATTCGGTTGCCCCACAGTCTTCACACAGTTCACGGGCCAGATCAGCCGTTTCCAGCAGGGCGTTGCTGCTGATGGCATGAAATTCACAGAAAAGGGATGGCAGCTCGGAAAGCCCCAGATCCTTTTCCCGGTTCATCAACCGGATCAGTCCTGGCGGAAGCAGTTCCAGCGCAGCCGGCCCAACACCCGCTGCAATCAGTACGGCAACGGCCCGGGATGCGCTTTCCAGATCCGAAAACCGCACGATCGCCGCCAGATGATGGCTGGGAATGCCGGTCAGGCGAAGGGTTGCCCCGGTGACAATGCCCAGGGTTCCCTCGGAGCCCACAAACAGCCGGGTGAGATCATATCCGGATGAGGATTTGGGCGCCCGGCATCCGGTGTGAATGACCTGGCCATTTGGCAGGACAACGGTCAGTCGCATCACATAATCCTTTGTGGCGCCATATTTGACGGTCTGAACACCCGAGGCGTTGTTGGCAATCATGCCGCCGATTGTGGCATCCGCCCCCGGGTCCGGCGGAAAAAACAGGCCGTGTACCCCGGTTTGCCGGTTCAGCTCCTTGCGCAACACACCGGGTTCGACATCGGCCTGCAAATCCAGCGGCCGGATCTCCAGTATCCGGTTCATGAGAGTCAGGTCCATCACAATGCCACCGAGAGTCGGAACCGGATTTCCCTCTGTGCTGGTGCCGGCTCCCCAGGGTGTTACCGGGATGTCATTCTGCCAGGCCCATTTCATGACAGCGGAGACTTCCTCTGTGGAAACCGGCCAGACAATGGCGGACGGCAGCTTTCCGATATGGCATGATATATCCCGAATGTGCAGTTCCCGGTTGGATTGTCCGGTTGAAAAACGATCGGATGGCAGCATGGACGACAGGTCTTCGATCTGTCGGGTGGTTAATTCATTCATGATTTCTCCTTGATCTCTGCCGGAACACCTCATACATGACCAGCGCACCGGCAACGGATGCATTTAAAGAATTGAACGGAACAGCCTGCGGAATGGTCGCCATCATGTCACAGTGGGACCGGACCAGTTCCCGGATCCCCCTGCCCTCCGACCCCACCACAATTGCAATTGGAACCGTCCAGTCAATGTCATAAATTGTCTGATTGGCGTCTTTATCCAGTCCGGCAACCCAGATACCGGATTTTTTTTTAAGCGTTTCGATTGTTTGGACCATGTTCACGACCCGGGCGATGCGGATGTGCTCCAATGCGCCGGCAGACGCCCGGGAAACGGTGGGTGTCGGTGAAACCGACCGGTCTTTTGGCAGGACAACGCCATCCACACCGGCGCAGAATGCGGTTCGGATCAATGCGCCCAGATTCTGGGGATCGGTCAAACTGTCAAGCAGGAGAAGAAAATGCCGTCCCCGGGTATCCGATGGTGATGCCAGCATTTCATCGAGCGATAAAACCGGAAAGGGGCTGACCCGGGCCGCAATGCCCTGATGGTTTGTGTTTTCTGCAAGCTGACTGAGGATGCCGGGCTGGACCTGACGGATTTCAATGGATTTTCCCTGCGCCAGACGCACAACCTCCTGAATCCGGGAAGCCGGTCGTCCGGGTGTGACAAAAACCGTTTCGACCTGCCTGCGACCGGCTTTCAGCGCCTCGTGAACCGGATTTATGCCATAAAGTATTTCAGGTTTCACCGGTCTGCCCGCCCTGTATAGAATTGAATCCATGCAGTCAGTTGTTCGACAGAATCTGACAAACCATCATTGACCAGAACATGGTCATAGCTCGAGCTTTCCGAAATTTCGGCATTGGCATGGGCCAGCCGTTTTTCGATAACCGATGGCGGATCGGTTTGTCGGGAAGTCAGGCGATCTTTCAGTACAGTCAATGACGGGGGAAGAATAAAAATGGCAATACTGCCTGAAAAGCGTTGACGAATCTGACGGGCGCCCTGAACGTCGATATCCAGCAGAATGGATTTTCCATGGGACAGGTTCTCCTCAATAAAGTCTGCCGACGTCCCATAATAATTGCCATGCACCTCGGCCCATTCCGCCCATCTGTCTTCAGAAATTTTCTGTAAAAACTGGTCGTTACTGATAAAATGATAATCCACGCCGTCAACTTCTCCCAAACGCGGCGCCCGGGTCGTATGGGACACGGAATACAGCAGGTCGGGGATGCGTTTGAGTACTTCACGGCAGAGCGTGGTTTTACCCGCCCCGGACGGCGCAGAAACTATAAAAAGCCGTCCGGCGGATTGGTGTGGATTACCGGCTACAGGCTTACAGGATGGGTCATCATTCATCATCTTCTACCCTGTCCTGTTCTTTGGAAACAAGCATCCGCTGCGCAATGGTTTCGTTGTGGATGGCCGACAGTACCACATGGTTGCTGTCCAAGATTACAATGGCACGGGTTTTTCGCCCCTGAGTGGCGTCTATCAGCCGTTTATCTTCCTTTGCCTCGGTCTTCAGGCGTTTTGACGGCGTCGAGGCCGGTGAGACAATGGCGACAATCCGGCTGGCAACCACCAGATTGCCAAACCCGACATTCAGCATCTTTTGTTCCAAAATAACTCCTTCCAACACTTGCTCTGAAAATTATGAAATACGAATTCGGAATGATGAATCTTGACCGTGAAAAGGCAAAAAATGTTTTGGGTTTTGAGTGTTGAGTTTTGGGTTAAAAGCAGTACATGTCATTTTCATATGTGGGGATGAACCTCCCGGAATGATTCATGATCGTTTATCGTAAAAATGCGGTTATAAATTAACTTATACCATCAAGCTCCGTAGGAGCGTTCTGTTTGTAGGATGACGCTTAAAATTTCCATAAAGCCCCGTAGGGGCGGCCTGTGTATTCCGGTTACAGGCCGCTCCGATGGAGCTTGATGGGAATAACTGCATCAATCTCTACAAACAGGTCGCCCCTACGGGGCTTTTACTGAAAATAACATTCTGACGGCTGCTCTGGCTGAATGCCGTATGCCCTTCAGTCTTCAGCCTTTTTGATCAATGGGATCAACCTCCCGAAATGATGCATAACCATATCACTTCGAAAACCAAAAGCATCTACTCAATATTCTGAACCTGCTCCCGCAGTTTCTCCAGCTCGGCCTTGACGGCCACCACCCGATGGGAAACATTCATTTTTTCGGTTTTTGATCCGATCGTATTGATTTCCCGAAGCATTTCCTGAAGCAGAAAATTCAGTTTTCTGCCACCCGGTTCCATGCCATCCATGATTTCCTGAAACTGCGCCACATGGCCTTTCATTCTGACCAGTTCTTCGGAAATATCGCTTCGATCCGCCAGATAGGCCGCCTCCTGTGCCAGTCTGCCCGGGTCGATATCCACACGGCCCTCGGTGAGGACCCGAATCCGTTCCAGCAGACGGTTCTGAATCAATTCCAGAAGACCATCCGATTCCTTTTCGATCCATTCAATTTCTGCATGGATCATCATCAGACGGCTGGACAGATCCGCATACAGATGGTCCCCTTCCCGCTGCCGCATGGCGATCAGGTTGTCCAATGCGGCCGCTACACAAATTTCTATGGTTGGCCAAAAACTGTCCCGATCCAGAACCGGATCGGCAGATCGAATCACACCTGTATAGCCGGCCAGCAGATCCAGTGTCACCGGATCATTCAGATGAAAGCGGTCTTTCAGTTGATTGAGAGCCTGGAACCAGGCATCCGCAACCGATTCATCCACGACAAAGCCGGATGTCCGGCCTGTGGGTTCAGTGATCTGCAGATGAACCTCCACCCGCCCCCGACCCAATCGGGCTGAAATCATTGCTTTGAGCTTTTCTTCCATATTCAAAAACCCGGGGGGAATCCGCAGAACCAGATCCAGATTCCGACTGTTCCAGGATCTGATTTCACAAACCGCAGAACATACATCCGATACCTGTTCCGCCCGCGCAAACGCCGTCAT
>JBFXFK010000278.1:0-5056 GCA_050179135.1 Desulfatirhabdiaceae bacterium
TACTAGAGCCTCCCATGTGTATGAAGCTAAGTTTGACTGTTGAGAAAAATCGCCCGTACTCCTGAAATTTGTCTTTTGTTCGCTGGTGATAGTTGTATTATCAAGTGTTGCCTTCAGGGAATTGTCATTCATATCTGTAGGGAGCACTGCATCTATGAAACCTTTAATAAAGAACAGCACCGTTTTTATTTCATGGAGAAGCACTCCGACTGCCACGTGACCAGTTACAGTCGCTAAAAAACTGATGGGGCCGATCACAGCCTCTATGTTGCCCAGAAAAAAACTCGCAGTGTCTAATTGGAGACATAAATTGTTTGTCCAAATCGAGGACGTATCCGAAACATGACTACTGGCACTTGTGGCAACCCCCAAATCCTGAAAGATGGCCAACAAGCCAGCATTATCCAGAATTCTCTCCAGCACCCGGCGTTCCTCTTCGCTTAAGCTTGAAAGATCCGTCCGCACCGTATCCAACAGGTTCAAATAGCCGTTCAGAACAGTATTCAGTTCCGCCTGCTGTGTACTATTGAAAAGGCCCGCATCCATGATCATCTGGTGAGTGCTTGTGACCATCTTGCTCACACCGTCATCCAGGCATGCCTGCAATTCGGCCAAGCTCAACTGAGCCGGACCCAATTCAGTAATAGTGAAACTGCGCGTTGGTCCAACGGCCGAATGGGTACGAATCCGGATGTCATAGGTTCCTGCCGGCAGGATGGGAACGATGACCGTCAGCTTTTTGCCAACCAAACTAACAGGAGGGATTTCCATTGTCCCAAACATGACGGCAATACCTTGCTGCGTTTCCAGGCTGGCATCGGTCGTGATGGTGATAATTTCACCGGGCTGGGCGGATGCCTGAGATACAGATGTTATGGCAAGGGCGGCGCTTTCCGGCGCCAGCAGGGTGCCCCCGAACTCTCCGACATAGGAGGCAATGGCATAGGCGTCATTCAGATCAACGTCCCCATTGCCATCCACGTCAGCGTTATCGAGAATCAAAGAGTCTATCGTTGTGCTGTTCAGCAGGCCATTGACATACTGTGTAGTAAGCATGGCATCTGTCATAGTGACATTTCCATCTCCGTTCACGTCACCGGGAATGTCAACCCCCTGATTGACCGAAAAGCACCGACCCGCTATGTTCACGGTTCCACTTCTGGCCGCTCCGGTATTCTGGGATGCGGTCACTGTCACCGATCCGCTTCCGGTATCCCCGATCCTGGATACTGTTATCCAGTCCAAATTCTCTGTAACACTCCAGGAACAGGTAGCGGAACTGGCGGTCACCATTACTTCTTGACTACCACCTGCACCTGCAAATGTTTTGCTGGGCGGATCGATGCCGTAAGTGCAAACCGGGGATTCACTTTCATAAATCGTAAACCCCTGAACCGTACCTTTTGACGGGTCGTTAATTGGCTCGATTTTCAGCATGCAATGCACCGACTCTGGTCCGGTGACAGTCCAGGGGTGGCTGCCGCTGTTGGGCGTTGATAAAGTGATGTCTTCCCAGCTTTTGCCCCCATCCCGGGAAAGCCTGATGGCGACATTGCCTTCAATTTGTTGTTTTTCCCACTGGATATCCATGCCGGCGCCAATTGGCAGAAATTCTGCTTGGACTGGTGCCGAAATGAACAAATGATCAAATAACCGATTCTGTCCACCGCGAATCGCCCGGACGTAGTTGCTGTAGCTCTTAATACTGTTAAGGTCGAGGCCGTAGTCAAAACTCACGTCTCTCGCGCGGCTGGTATCGCCCGCGAGGGTAGTAGATGACCAATAGGAGAAAAATGACGTATCCGGAAAAAATTCCGGATTAATCGATTTGTTATAACGGCCATAATCCACAAGGCTATGTAACTCGTTGATAGTTGGCAGTCTCCAGTCGGTAAAGCCGCCAAGATCGTTATTATGACAATATGCCAATGCATTTGTCCAAGTCATTGTGTTATCCGGTGTGTTTTTTTCCCACATCAGACCGGTAACCGCGTCTGTCACCACATCATCCCCGATAGTTGTGTATCGGTTTAGACCGGTGGGAAGGATCGAAGAGCCAAATGATCCATACTGTCCACCGCGAACCGCCCGGACGTATCTGGCCCAGAAGTTGCTGCTCTTATAGATGTGGCTGACGTCACCGCTGGCGAAATTCACTTTCCACGCTTCAGAGATATAGGGCGCGCAGGTAGAACGCGACCAATAAGCATAATCCGGTGTGAGCGTATGCGGAAAAAAACCGGTTTCAATGGTTGGCCCTGGATAGGGTATGCTGTATTTGACGATGGATGCCAGTTCCTGAATTGTAGGCAGACGCCAACCGGTTTTTCCGCCAAAGCTGTTATCATTCAGGTTTTTGATAAAATCTTCCGTATCTGTGCCATTGCCCGGCGTACCCGCATACCCGCCATTGGTCTCCGGATTGCTGTCATACCAGGTAAATGGATGCCACGCGTAATGGATGGAGTTGAAGTTGTCATCGGTCTTCATTTCCCAGATCAGCCCGGTCACATTGTCCCGGGTCATGATCCATTCGGGATATGTGGCATCATCCAACAGCACGACGTCATTGTAACCCAGCTTGGTATAGGATGGCGCATTGATGGTGTAGTTGCCGTCCTGGCCGTACCAGGGCTCGCCTTCGGATGGACAGGGGATTTCTCCGGTATCATTGTAACATTTGGTCTGGCCGGTATCCGGAACCGGCGCTGCTGCAAGGTTCAAAGATGCCCCTACCAAAACGGCTATCACCATCAACACGAGCACGACCGTTTTCTTCATTTCCCTTATCCTTTCTTCTGATTGCGTTTTTTTGTATTTGACCAACAACAATCGTTTCCAATCCAATTGGGGTGCAATTTTTTCCAGATAACCCTGGTTTTCCAGCCAGGAATCAGATATCAGCCATATTACAAGCGGGAATTGCGGTTCTTCAAGGCGCCAGCCACAATCCAGGACTACGCAAGTTTGTGCGCCGGGCCCCCGTAGCATAGCCCCTTGTGGGCGTTTCAGTCATTTTAACAATTACCGGATTTTGAACCCGAACGGGCACAAGGCCCTATGCTACAGGGTTGCATACTGCAATCCGGGACTACGCATGTTTCATCCGGTGGATGAACATCCCGGAATGTTCATGAGCGTTTACCGTGAAAATGCACTTGGTTTTGAGACACAAGTCGTGCGTATCAATCCATCGTAGCCCGGGTTTCTATACCCGGGAATAAAGCGGTAAATTCCTATCCCCGGGTATGGAAACCCGGGCTATGATCGACCATTCATTTTCATATCCGGCGGTTGAACAACCCGGAGTGATTCATGAGCGTTTACCGTGAAAATGCACTTGGTGTTGAGACACAAGTCGCGCGTATCGATCCATCGTAGCCCGGGTTTCTATACCCGGGAATAAAGCTGAAAATTCCTATCCCCGGGTATGAAAAACCGGGCTACTATAGGCCATTCATTTTCATGTCTGGGGGTAATCAAACTCGTGATTATGAAGGAATCACATTCATTCAGGGGTATTGTATTCAAACCCGAACGGGCACAAGGCCCTATGCTACGCCGGATGGCAGTGTTGCTGCCGGAAAGCGGTTTGGATGGATATCCCCAATGCCGCTAACATCCTAATATTTCATCCTTTATCCTTCATCCATCCACCACTTCCTGCGCCCAAATCCGCTCAAACCCCAACTCCACCACAGCAAACCGCCGCAGGCGCAGATTCCCATGCCGGGCCTCCAGAATTTGGCCATATTTCCGGACCTGCTCAACCGCCTCTGTCATCATGTTCTGCATGGATGGCAAAGACTGAAGCGCTTCCACCGTCAATTCCCGGGCCGCTTTGCCGGCTCAAACCGGCATCCGCCAATGTCACATATTTGAACTCGATCAATACATCCAGAATGGTGAATCGCCGCATGTCCGGTCGGATGATCATGGTCAGATCCACCCGCTGCCGTCCGACTTCCGACTCCGAATCCATGATGTACAGGATATCGTTGTACGACAGTGTCAGAAATGCGGTCTTGACCGTCAGTTCGTTCGCCCAGCGGTAATCCGGATTGTGGAATACCTTGAAATATTTCTGCTCCACAAAGGTCCTGAATTTCCCTATTTTTGTACATAGACCAAAACATGCATAGTCGACTGGCAAATCGTGCTTGATTTTCCTCTTGAGTAGATAGCTTGCACCATCCTCGGGATGTCCTCCCGCACTTGCTCCTGCTTGAACACACCGAAGATGTAGAACAACTTCTGTACCTTCCACCGATCTCCATCTGCTGCTCGAGAGATAGTGCAAGGGACGTCTGGTTGGGCTCGAACTCCCCCTTGCTGTTGATCTTCCCGATGCACTTTTTCTCTACTTTGGGGATTTTCAGACCCGCTACGTAGTGCCTGAACGAAAAGTAATTACCATTATTTAATCAACATGTTATGGCGTTTTAGGTGGCCAAAGATATTGAGACTTATCTTACAATAAATTATTTTATACTTGACTTATAAGTCATAATATGAAATACATCTATCTGAAATTGATATGAAATATCAATTTCAGATATCTGGTAAGTTTTCTTATGGCTTACCCTAATCTCAAATCTTGGGGAAATCTTTCATGCGAAAAACACACGACCCGCAACTGAAATTGGGCCAGGTAAACATCAACGACATCCAGATCGATCTCAACGATCGCGATGAACTGCCCCAGCTTTTGATCGGGCTCCAGGCTATCCATGTGAATAGCGACATCAGAGATGCCATCTTTAAAATCCTGACCGATACCTTTGGAAAACAGACAAATCTCAAAAAAGGAAGACCCGGAATTGATCTTTGGAAAATCCTGGTTCTCGGGATTGTTCGGCCATTATGCAACTGGGACTTCGACAAATTGCGGAAAGGGGGTAGTCGGTTAGCTCCTCCTATGGTATATAGTATAACGTTTCAGAAAAATATTTACAAATAGGGTTGATCAAGCCACCGGGGTTTCAGAAAATTTATTCCAACGGTGAACAACCGGGTTTGAGTTGATTTCCGCAACCCCTCTCATTATTCGTTCCTT
>JBFXFK010000279.1:0-5019 GCA_050179135.1 Desulfatirhabdiaceae bacterium
TATTTGGCGAGGAAATGCTTGAAAAAGAGGTGAAATCCAGTGGAAACAGTGGTAGAGTGTATCTGCCTCCCGATTGGGTAGGGCATCATGTCAAAATTGTCCGGATCGATTAACATCAAAAAGGGGATCTGTTTAGTGGAAAGCTTTATTATCAGAAGGCTCAAACCAGAGGATGCCGATGATATCAAGGGAATCAGCGCCGCAATTACGAGCTTGCCGACGGATTATGATTTCAATCGGATGATCGAAGAGCAGGCCCTCCGTTCGGAAGATGCCAGTTTTGTTGCAGAGATCGAGGGCAAGGTGGTCGGCTATATCATCACCTCGATATTTTCAGGTCTGTTCGGCATCAAACGAAGCGCCTGGCTTTCCCTGATCGGGGTTCATCCCCGGTACATGGGGCGGCGAATCGGGGAACGTCTGGCAGAGGAAGGCTTTCGGTTCTGCAAAGAACAGGGCATCAAGGATATTTATACATCGGTTCGATGGGACTCCACGGATCTCCTGTCTTTTTTCAAGACCCTGGGATTTGACCGCAGCAATTTCATCAATCTGCGAAAGATACTGGAATAGACACGTTGTTTTCACATTTCCTGAAACATCTTCTCCAAATCCGCTTAAATTGACTTGACCGCATGGGTTTTTCATTGACACCCTGATATTTTCTGACTAAACGATTCATCTATCGCAAATGATTCGATCCCCATCCCTGTGAAATTCTGGAGGATGTTGTTCATGGATTACAAAAAAACGCTCAACCTGCCTGTTACCAATTTTCCCATGAAGGCCAATCTGGCTCAAAAAGAGCCGGAACAACTGGTGAAATGGGATCACGAACATCTTTATGAAACCGTCCGCAGTGCATCAGCCGGAAAAACCCGGTTCATTCTGCATGACGGTCCGCCATATGCCAATGGCCATATCCATATCGGAACCGCGCTGAATAAAATCCTCAAGGATATCATTGTCCGGTCCCGTCAGATGGCCGGATTTGATGCGGTTTATGTCCCGGGATGGGATTGCCATGGCCTTCCCATCGAGCATAACGTGGACAAGGAACTGGGTTCCAAAAAAAAGGATCTGTCCCAGGCGGATGTTCGCCGGTTGTGCCGGAGCTATGCCGAAAAGTTTATCGATATCCAGCGAAACGAGTTCAAACGGTTGGGCGTCATGGGTGAGTGGGACAATCCTTATTTGACCATGAATTATCGCTACGAGGCCATCATCGCAACCGAATGCCTCAAATTTGCATTAAAGGACAATCTGTTCCGAAGCAAAAAGCCCATTCACTGGTGTTGCCAGTGCCATACCGCGCTGGCAGAAGCCGAGATTGAATACCAGGATGAGCCGTCACCGTCGATTTTTGTCAAATTTACCTTAAAAGATGATGTGAGCGCCCTGTTTCCGGTATTGGCCGGAAAAACCGTTCATATCATCATCTGGACAACCACCCCCTGGACCCTGCCGGCCAATCTGGCCGTAGCCCTGCATCCGGATTTCCGATATGCCGCGGTTCAGGTCTCTGATACCGAGGTGTATATTCTGGCCGCCGACCTGGTGGAATCCTGCATGAAAACCTTTGGAATTTCCGATTATTCCGTTGTTGCGGAAATGGAATCCTCCCGGCTGGAAAATCTGACGTGTTATCATCCCACCATCGACCGGGAATCCCGGATCATTCTGGGCAATCATGTTACACTGGATTCCGGAACCGGTTGTGTCCATACCGCACCTGGGCATGGCCGGGAAGACTATGAAGTCGGCCTCCGCTATGGCCTGGAAACCTATTCGCCGGTCGATGACCAGGGACGGTTTACATCCGATGTGTGCGACTTCGCCAATGAATTCGTTTTCAAGGCCAATCCCGGAATCATTACCCAACTGAAAGCGGCCGGCAAGCTGGTGGCCGATGGCGCCATCCAGCATTCCTATCCCCATTGCTGGCGATGCAAAAAACCGGTCATTTTCCGGGCCACGCCGCAATGGTTCATTTCCATGGACAAGACCGGCCTGCGGCAGCAGACCCTGGCCGAAATCGACCGGGTCACCTGGATTCCGCACTGGGGCCGGGACCGGATTTACGGCATGATCGAAAATCGTCCGGACTGGTGTGTTTCCCGCCAGCGAACCTGGGGGGTGCCCATTGCGGTTTTCTATTGCAAAGACTGTGATACCCTGCTGATCAATCCGGAAATCGTTCAGCATGTATTCGATCTGTTTGAAAAGCATGGTGCGGATGTGTGGTTTGAACGGACCGTGGAAGAGCTGTTGCCCAAAGGGGCTGTCTGTACCCAATGTGGCGGCACCGGGTTTATCAAGGAAACCGATATTCTGGATGTCTGGTTTGACTCTGGTGTTTCCCATGCCGCCGTGCTGGAAGACCGGCCCTATCTGAACTGGCCGGCGGATCTGTATCTGGAAGGCAGTGATCAGCACCGGGGATGGTTTCACAGTGCGCTGCTGACGGCAGTCGGCACCCGGGGACGGGCCCCGTACAAGGCGGTGTTGACACATGGATTCGTGGTGGATGCCGAAGGCAAAAAGATGTCCAAATCCCTGGGAAATGTCATCGCGCCCAAACAGGTCATTGACAAATATGGCGCAGAAGTTCTCAGACTTTGGGTATCTGCCTCGGATTATCGGGATGATATCCGCATTTCCGACACCATTTTGACCCAGTTGAGCGATGCCTACCGCCGGATTCGGAACACCTGCCGCTTCATGCTGGGAAATCTCCATGATTTCAATCCCGACACGGACCAGATTCCGGTTCAAAACATGCTCAGCCTGGACCGGTATGCCCTGAGTCGCCTGCAGAGTCTGATTGAAAAAAACCGCATGGCATATGATCAGTACGATTTTCATGTCGTCCATCACGCCCTGTACCGGTTTTGCACCGTCGATCTGTCCGCATTTTATCTGGATGTGCTCAAAGACCGTCTGTATACGGCGCTGGCAACCTCAACCGACAGAAGAAGCGCCCAGACCGTCATGTTTCATCTGCTGGATGCCATGGTCCGGCTCATGGCCCCGATTCTGCCATTTACCGCGGAGGAAATCTGGCGATACATGCCGGCATGGACCGGCAAGGAAATCAGCGTTCATCTGGCGCTGCTTCCGGAAGTATCAAACCGCCTGCGCGATGACGGTCTCGAATCCAGGTGGCAAACCCTGTTGACTATCCGAAGCGATGTGACCCGTGCGCTGGAAACAGCGCGGGCGGAAAAACGCATCGGACATCCACTGGATGCCAGCCTGGTGTTGTCTGCGCCGGATTCGATCCTGCCGCTGCTTCAGGAATATGAATCCGATCTGCGATCGATTTTCATTGTTTCACAGGTCCGGATGGTGCATGCAACAGAACTGGATGGCGCGGTCGAGAGCCTTGAAATTCCGGGATTGAAGATTCAGGTCAACCGGGCCGATGGCGGAAAATGTGAACGCTGCTGGGTGTATGATACCGGAGTCGGAACGGATGCCCGGCATCCCGAACTCTGCCCGCGATGTCAGCAGACCGTAGCGGCCATTGAAGGACATTCCTGATCCGTGCGTGACAAATTGTTCCTTCTGGTGTCCGGGCCGGTGATCGTGCTGGATCAAATCACCAAGGCCATTATTCTGGCAACGCTTCCGATTCTGGATTCCATTTCCGTGATTCCGGGCTTTTTCAACATTGTCCATGTCCGGAATCCCGGGGGGGCATTCGGGTTTATGGCCGGACAGGGACCGATGGTTCGCAGCATTCTGTTTCTGGTTATATCCGGGCTGGCTGCCGGGGTCATCATCTGGCTGTACCGCCGGACCCCGGCATCATTTCGGGTGCTGCGGTTTGCGTTGACGCTGATTTTTGGTGGCGCCATCGGAAATATTATCGACCGGATCCGGTTTGGCGAGGTGGTGGATTTTCTGGATGTGTATATCAATGATCTGCACTGGCCGGCCTTCAATGTCGCAGACAGTGCCATTACGATTGGCATGACCATCATGATCTATCATGTACTGTTTAAAAAAATGCCGGAATAGACTCAGACTATCATGTATCCCATCCTGTTTCGATTTGGAAACATTTCGCTGTTTACCTATGGGCTGATGCTGGCCATTGCGTTTTTGACCGGTATCATGCTGGCCAAAAAAGAGGCGGTCAGAACCGGCATGGATCCGGACCAGATCATGGATCTGTCGTTTTATATTCTGATTTCGGCCCTTCTTGGCGCCCGGATTTTTTATATTCTGACAGATATCAAACGGTTTATCCATGATCCGGTGGAGATCATCCGGATATGGAACGGCGGACTGGTGTTTTATGGCGGGTTCATCGGCGCAGTCATTGCCGCTGTGATCTTTATGAAAAAACACAGCATGCCGCTTTTGAAAACCGCGGACATCATGGCGCCGGGCCTTGTGATCGGTCAGGCAATCGGCAGGATCGGATGTCTGTTTGCCGGATGCTGTTATGGCAAGGTCTGCGATCTGCCCTGGGCCATCACCTTTCATCATCCCGAAAGTCTGGCCCCCCTCGACATTCCGCTTCATCCCACCCAACTGTATGCGGTTCTGGCAAAAACATCGATTTTTGTGTATTTGTGGCTGCACCGGAAAAAGAAACGGTTTGACGGAGAACTGTTCTGGCAGTATGTTTTTCTGTATGGTCTGATGCGAAGCGCCGTGGAGTTCTTCAGAGGCGATTTCCGGGGGCAGACCGTCATGAATGTCTTCTCCATTTCCCAGGTCATTGGACTGAGTCTTGCCCTTTTGGGCGCGGTGATGCTGGCCTGGCTGGGGCGGCATCGGAAATGATCAGTCACGGCAGAAATATCCTGAATCGTGAGCCTTTTCCTGCCTCAGTGTCCACCTGAATATCCCCGCCGTGCTTTTCAACGGTTTTACGGGTGGTCATCAGACCGATTCCGGTCCCCCGGGTCCCCTTGGTGGAAAAAAAGCCCTGAAATATTTTCTGGCGGGTTTCCATGTCCATCCCGGCACCGGTATCCTCGATGTGGTATGCAACGGCCCATCCCG
>JBFXFK010000280.1:0-5019 GCA_050179135.1 Desulfatirhabdiaceae bacterium
ACCACGATGGAAGGAAGAGTAATTTCTTTACCACGGGCATTAATGATTGCTTTCATTGGAGATCGATCTCCAACTCGATTTCATCCGCTTCGTTCAATCCAACTAGGGCCTGCAATTGGGCACTCAGGATCTTGCGATACTGGCCATCTGTCATTTCTTGGGTTTCAACCGTCAGCTTAACTTTGCGTGGCTTCTTGGGAGCTGGAAGCTGATCCGAAGAACCGCCACCAATATTCGGTTCCGGCTTGGGAGCCTCTGCGATAAAACTGCTCTGAATAATCACCTCCTGTGTGGGACATTCTTAAAAACCAATGCATTACATTATTGTCAGATCAATCCTGCAAGCCTGAATCACATCCGAGAGTCTGACGCGCGGTGTCGGCCATGGATTTTTGTCCCACTCTTTCAGAAACAGGGCGTTGATGGCGACCAGCATGCGGTTGAGGGGTTCCAGATCGATGACGGCCTGAGATGGTATGGGGGAAAGGTTCTGAAAATTCTGTGGGCAGCAACTGATGACCGGCATATCGGATTCAACTGTCAAAAGCGGGAACCCATGTGTTCTGCAGATCAATGGACGGGCCGGATAAATCAGGCATTCTGCATCTTTCAGCAGGGGACATTCTGTCAACCGGATGCCATCATATTTATCCAGACACGCCAATATCGCTTTTGGCAATTTCGCAATAGAATCCATCATGGCAACGGCTTCCACCGGAAACACGGAAATATGTCGACAGCACGCGCTGCACCCTTTTCGGCAGTCCATCAGTTCGCCATACTGGTTTTGAATCCCCTGGCAATGCCGGTCCACCCGTTCGATCAACCGGTGGTAATTGTTCAGTGACGGGTGACAAATGACCGGTGACAGGTCTTCATCCTTCATCCTTCATCCTTCATCCTTCATCCTTCACCCTTCACCCGGGATCCGGCAGAAAAACAACCCGGAATCCGACACCCGGGCCAAAAAAGTCTTCAGAAAGACAAAACCGCCGGGTGCATCGGGCGCTCCAGTCATCCAGATTGTAGCTTCCGCCCCGAATCACACGATCCGCCCCCTCCCCTTTTTCAAGTGGATTTTGGGGCGCATGATGCGCATACGCCTGTGGATGAAACGCATCCAGACACCATTCCCATACATTGCCGCTCATGTCATACAGATCCGGCCCGTTGGGTTCTTTTTCACCGACCGGATGGGTGCGCTCGCCGCTGTTATCGGCATACCATCCCACCCGATCCAGAGAATCGCATCCGGCATACCGTTCATCCCGGCCGCAGCTTCGGGCCGCATATTCCCACTGGGCTTCCGTCGGCAGGCTGTATCTGCCTTTCAGTCGATTGGCCTGATTCAGCTTTTCAATAAACGCCATGGCCTGATGCCAGGATATCTGTTCAACCGGAAGCAGATCGCCCGTAAACCGGGATGGATTTTCCGGCATGATCCGATTCCAGACATGTTGGGTGACCACATGTTGGCCCATATAAAAATCATCGAGGCTGACCGGATGAACCGGTTTTTCATTGTCGATGCCCTCATCAAAAATGTCACCCATCTGGAATGTGCCCCCCGGTATTTTTACCAACCCCATTTCAGTCAACGGCTCGCGTAACACATCCCCGTCAACAACAGGTGGCGTTGCTGCGGGGTTGCAGACCGGGCAGTCCGGATAACCTGCCGGAATTCGTGCAGCGCAGGATTTGCATATCAGACTGGCAGTGCACTCCGGACAGCGTTTCCAGTTTTCTTTTACAGGTCTGCCACATTGCGGGCAGCATAACGCCATCAGACTGATTTCACAGACCGGGCACATTTTCCAGCCGGGCTCGACAGGTTCGCCACAGCCCGGACACGTTTTTGGCGGAATATTTTCTGACATGGTGACCCTTCTTCCCAAATTCCAAACCGTCAATCCCCTCTTTTGGGAGAAACAAGATACCTGAGCCATTTCAACATCGTATTGTTCTTCATGACGGCCCGATCCCACTGATCCAGTTCGTGTTTCAGATTGGGATGGGCGGCAAACCAGTTGCCACGGGTTGTGACCGGTTTGTCGGCATCAAGCCCGCGAATGGTTTGGGCCGGATTTCCGGCAGCAATCACATTGGCCACAATCGACCGGGTTACGACGGCACCCGCACCAATGATGCTGTTGTCGCCAATCGAAACGCCCTTGCAGACAATGGCGCTGTCTCCAATCCAGACATTGTTTCCCAGCCGCACCGGCGCCGATGCTCCGGTCCCTACCCGGTCGTGAATGTCGTGCCAGTCGGAATCCGTGATATAGGCATTGCTGGCGATCATGCAGTTATCGCCAATCAGAATTTCCTGGGCGGAACTGATTCGAACCCCGGGGCTGATGAGACAAAAATTTCCCACAGCAATTTTACCGGTTCCCGGGGCATCGGCCCAGACCGAAAAACGGACCTTCCGGTCACTGGTGGCGATAATAGTGACACAGCGGCCGATTGTTACCGGCGCACCAAACACCTCCACATGCCAGGGCCCCATGACAGAAAACCCGCCTTCAAACCCATCAAAATGCGGAATCAAAAAATGGCGCACATAGAACTGCTCAAAATTCAAAAACCATTTTTTAATGATATAGGGTCGATGATCCTGTCTCATATCCACTCAGGGTTGATATCCATTCTGCCGCCACCATTCATGGCGAAAAAGTCCGGATGCGGGCGTCAGACGGTATAGGGAGTCAAAGGCCATCAGGGCCACGGCATTGGTCCAGGTGATTTTGTCTTCCGGCCATATGGTCATATCCGGACAGGTAAACCCGCACCAGTACGACCCATCGTCAAAGCGTTTGTCAAATATCCAGTTGAATACAATCTCCGCCAGATGGGAATTTCCCATGGCATCCAGGGCCAGGCAGAGCTCGGATGTTTCGGCAATGGTCACCCAGGGCTGGTCGGACACGCATCGAACCCCCTGTCCATCCACCATAAATTTCTTCCAGTACTTGTGAATACGCTGCTGGGCCCCATATCCGGTAACCGCACCGGACAAAATCGGATAAAACCAGTCCATGGAGAACCGGGACTTGGTCATATTGAAATGCTGGGGCTTGTTGCGAATGGCATTTCCCAGTCGTTCAATGGCGGTTTCCCACATCGGCATTGAATGCCCCAGGTGATGCGCAACGGCCAGGGCGCACTTGATACTCATATAAATCGAGCTGGAGCCGGTCAAAAGCGCCATTTGATCCACCTGATCGTCCGGACTGATCGCCCAGTATATTTCACCGCCCGGGGCCTGAAGCCCAATGGTAAAATCAATGGCTGAACGGATAACCGGCCACATTCGGGCCAAAAAAAGCCTGTCGCCTGACACCAGATAATAATGAAATACACCCACCGCAACATAGGCGGTCTGATTGGCATCCCGGGTTTTGTCCTCGGGCTGCCCGTTTCGATAGGCGGCAAACCAGCTTCCATCTTCCAGTTGATGGTCGGCCATCCATTCAAACGCCCGAACAGCCTGAATGTACCGGCCGCCGACCGTCAGACCCATTGCCGCCTCGACATGATCCCATGGATCTGTTTTATCGGTTGGGGTCCAGGGTATTTCTCCTCCGGGAAGCTGGGTTTCTGCAATCAGCCCGGAAATCGCATCAATATCCAGAGACAATTGTCTGTTTCTGGCAGTGGTTGATTTCATGATGAAAAGACTTTCATTTAAAAACGGATTCAAAACAAACATCCTGCGTCATTCAGCTTGAATCCGTCATCTTAGATGAAAGCAGCCGGATTATCAACAATTATGAATGAAGATTCATTATTCGGATTGACTGTTTTTTCATGTCGGGTTGACGGATATATGGTAAATTGCGTATGGTGAGAGGCTGAAGACTGAAGGTGCGGCAAACGGTCTTCAAGCATGGCAGCCATCGGACGGGTTGGCGGCTTCTCAATACGCAATACGCATATCTCAATACTGAACGATACGCACCATGAAAGGCAACGCGATGTTTACGGTAAAGGATATTTTCAAAATTCAGGTCGCTCCGGCATTGGGCTGCACCGAACCGGTTGCCATTGCCCTGGGAGCAGCGGCGGCCATGTCCCTGCTGACTGTCAAAGAGATCGACACGATCGAAATATGGGTGGATCCCAATATTTATAAAAATGGCCTGGCCGTATCCATTCCCGGTACCGGTGGGCTCAGCGGACTGGATATGGCTTCGGCGCTGGGGGCCTTCGGGGGCAATCCGGCATTGCGGCTTGAGGTGCTTGAATCCGTGGATGACAGAGCGGTATCGGCTGCCCGGGACATGGTTGAATCGGGTCGGGTCAAGGTAAATCTGCTCCGGGATCAGATTGGCCTGTTTATCAGAACCCTTGTCACGGGCAACGGGCACACGGCGGAGTCTCTTATCACCGGTCTGCACGACAACATTGTCTCCCTGGTACACGACGGACAGACAATCAGCGAAAGCCATCTGCTTCCCCAAAACACATCCGCCAATGGCAAAAGCCGGTTGATGGAACTGGAAGACTGGCTCAAGGAACTGACTCTGGAACAGCTTATCGCCCTGCTGGATGATCTGGATGATGAGGATTTGAAATTTCTGGAATCCGGCGTGGATATCAACATGCGCCTGGCAGACTATGGCCTCAAGTACGGCCCGGGCCTGGGTGTCGGGCGAACGCTGGAACGTCTGGTCCGTCAGGGGCTGATCAAGCGGGACATGATGACGGCGGCGCGGATTCTGACATCATCTGCGGCCGATGCCCGCATGTCCGGGGTCAAACTGCCGGCCATGAGCAGCGCGGGTTCCGGAAATCACGGCCTGACCGCCATATTGCCGATTGTGGCTGTGGAAAAATATATCACGGTGGACCATCGCATCGTGCTGGAGGCCATCGGCCTGAGCCATATTATCACCGCTTATGTAAAAGCCCATACCGGACGTCTGTCGGCCATATGTGGCTGCTCGGTGGCTGCCGGGGCCGGGGCCACCGCCGGCATCACCTATCTGATGGGCGGAACAAAGGTGCATATTGCCG
>JBFXFK010000281.1:0-4986 GCA_050179135.1 Desulfatirhabdiaceae bacterium
CCGGAGGGGTTCTGGTGGTTCAGGCATTCTCGGGTCTGATGAATAGGGCTGATCCCCGTCTGCTGGAAGAAATCTCCCGGTTAATCAGTTTCCATCGCAGGCCCTGCTGGATCGATATTCACCAACTTCGGGCCTGGACTTCCGGTAATCTGGTTCATATGGATTTTCATCTGATTCTGCCCCGCGATTTATCTCTGGAGGCGGCTCACCGGGAGGCAAAGGATCTGGAAACAATCCTGATGGATCATTATCAGAGATCCGCATCCATTCTTATTCATATGGACCCCTGTATAAACAATGACTGTCCCATATGCAGCAGCCATACCTGTCACGACCGGTCGGACAAATTTCAGACCCGAATACCCTGGACGGTTGAGACCATGACCATGACAGGATGGGAAAAATTGCCGGACCTGATTCATGAGACGTGAATCCGCTCATCGGGTCCGGATGTCACTTTGCCAATGATTTGCGCGTGAATGATGCCTTCCTGCTGCAGTTCATTCAGCAGATCGGGCGCCAGATGGCCGGGCAGACTGATGAGAAGCCCTCCGGATGTCTGGGGATCAAACAGAATATCCAGTGTGGTCTGGTCCACACCAGAATCAACATCGATCATATGCTGTCGAAACTCCCGGTTCCGGTATGCACCGGCCGGAATCAAGCCAAAACCGGCATATTCTCTTGCGGCTGCCATCATGGGAATCTGTGAGGCGGTCAGGTGAACCCGGTGTCCGGATTTTACAACCATTTCCGCCAAGTGTCCCAGAAGGCCAAAACCCGTCACATCTGTACAGGCATGAACCGGATAGCGGTTCATGATTTCGGCTGGCTTGCGGTTCAGTTCCGCCATCAACCGGGTAACCATTTCTGCGGCTTCTCCGGATGCCAGCCCCCCTTTGACGGCGGTATTGATGATGCCGGTGCCAAGCGGCTTGGTCAGAATCAGTAAATCGCCATTTTGAATACCGGTTTTGGTCAGAATCCGTTCGGGATGAATAAAGCCGGTGACAGAAAGCCCGTATTTCAATTCGCTGTCCTCGATGCTGTGCCCGCCAATCAAAACCGCGCCGGCTTCTGAAATTTTGGCAAGCCCGCCTTCAATGATCTGCCTCAAAATGGATATATCCATTGTCTGAAGGGGAAACGCCACCAGATTCATTGCGGTTTTGGGAACACCACCCATGGCATAGATATCGCTCAGGGCATTGGCCGCTGCAATCTGGCCAAACCAGAAGGGATCATCCACCACCGGGGTAAAGAAATCCACGGTCTGGATCAGTGCCAGATCGTCAGAGACCCGGTACACACCGGCGTCATCCGCCCGCTCCAGCCCCACCAATACATTGGAATTGGTGGGGAACACCATTCCACAAAGTGCCCGGTCCAGATCCGCTGGACCCAGTTTGGATGCTCAGCCGGCGCCTTTGACCGATTCTGTCAGTCTGGGAGATTTAGAGGATTTCATGATGGATGTTGTTCTCATTCCGAGATGATAAGAAGTTGAGCGATTGCATCATATGTTGAACATGCTGCTTCAGAAGCGGAAGCTCATTTATGACAACATCCCATACAATCCGGACATCAATTCCGAAATATTCATGTGTTATTTTATTTCGAAAGGCCCTTATCTGCTGCCAGAGTACATGAGGATATTGATCCTTCAGGTCATCCGGGATGTTTTTGACTGCTTCACCAATAATTTCAAGTTCACGGATAGACGCAGAAAAAGTTTTTCTGTCCTGCCTGAAAAAATCAAAATCGACATTATCGACAAATGATTCAATAGCTTCTATGGATTCCAGGATATCGGATAGATATAGATATTGGAATCTTTCAGGCATAGACAATTTCCTGCATGATTCGTTGTTTTGCAGCCGGCTTCAAAGTGGATTCTATTCCGAGATCAATATCACGATTCAAATGTTCACGCAGATATTGTTCCAACGCAAAGAATTTCCGAAAAATATGGTCTGTTTCCATTTCGACCGCAATATCAATATCAGAGACTGGTTTCTGTTCTCCTCTGGCAAAGCTGCCAAAAAGCCCAATTTTTACGACGCCAAAACGCTCACGCATCACATCCTTGTGAGAAGACAGAAATGCAATAATTTGACCTTTATCCAGATGTCTTTGATAATCGCTATTCATATGAATTCCTGAAAAAATGCATTACAGTGCTTTGTAAGATATTACCGTAGTCTGCATTATCTGCTTTTTCGACTTTGCTCTGCATATTGTCGGTTTTTTTAATATTGATTAATTTGTCTTCAAAATGCAGATAGTTACGATTGATATCATGGTATAATTGAATATATTTTATCGCCTCATAACTCATATTCATGCGTAGCTTTGAATTTGTCAAGAGGGTTTTGACAGCCCGGTCAAACGCCGGAATATCAAAGGCCTCTGTCAGAAATCCGGTTTTCTCATGTTGAACCACTTCCGGAATACCGCCGTTATCAAAAGCCACAACCGGAAGTCCGCAACTTTGGGCCTCCAGATATACCATCCCCAACGTTTCCCGAATACCGGGAAAAACAAATACATCCCCGGCGCTGTACCATCGGTACATGTGCTTGCGATCGGTTTGCCCGGCAAAAATGACCGGATTCGGGATCAGCTCACCTGCCAGACACTGAAGCCGATTTCGTTCCAGACCATCCCCCACAATGACCAGTTGATGCCGAAGGCCATCCTGATGCAGTCGGGCGCTGCATCGAATCACCCATTCCAGACCGTCCGCCTTGACACCGGGACGAAACATGGCCGCACTTACCAAGACCGGAATATCCCCGATTTTCCATTTCTGCCGAAGTTCCGATCTCGCTTCCGGATCGAACTGAAAATGGTCGGGGTGAATTCCGGGGCGGATATAGCTCAGGCGGCTTTCCGGGATCAGCCGTTTCAGATTGATCATATCGACGCTGCGGTTGGAAAATACATGATCGGCCGTTGACAGGGCATACCGGTTTAACACGAAACCGGGCCAGGTCTTCAGGTTCCGTCTTTTTTTGGTGGAATAGATGCCCTGAAATATCACATAGGGGATATTCAGTTTTTGCGTGATGGTTGGTCCAATCAGATCCGGCGACTTATAATAGGTGTGATAGGTCAGAAAGATGTCCGGTTTTTGTTGGGGGGCACGGCGGATTATCCGTTGGATATCGCAAATGAGTCCGGGCCACAGCCAAGGCCTGGTGTAAATCCATCTGGCCCGAAGGCGGCTGGCTTCAGAAACCACATGACCCCGACAGGACAAAAAATCGGTCAGGCCGGTTGCCGTGACCAGATCCCCGGATGGATGGGGATGGTTCAGGGGTTTTAGGGGCGCATAAAACAGAATGTGCATTTTCACCCCCCGGATTGATAGATATCTGCCAGTTCTTCGATCAGTTTCCGGTTGTCAAAATTATGAACAACCCTTTCACGGGCAGCCGGAATGATGCGCTGTCTCAACCCGATGTCGGTCAGCAGCCGTATCATGGCCGATGCCAGTTGATCCGGATTTCCCGGCGCGACCAATAAGCCGGTTTTTTCATGTGTCACCAGCTCCGGGATGGCTGAAATCCCTGTTGCAACCACGGGTACGTGCATGGCCATGCTTTCCACCAGTACATTGGGAATGCCGTCCCGATCGCCATTGGGCGCAATTTTACAGCCAATGACAAACAGATCGGTGTTTCGGAATGCATCCAGAACCGCCTCGTGGGGTTGGACGCCCATCAGTCGTGTGACAGACTGAAGGCCCAGCATCTGAATTTGACGGACAATCTGTTCCCGGTCATCGCCTTCGCCGATCAGGGTGTGTTCAAACGCAATTCCCTGATCCTTGAGAATTTTCAGGGCCTGATACACCGAAGAAAGGCCTTTTTTTGCCGTAATTCGCGCCACAGTCAGCAGTCGATAGGGTGGCACGGGATGGCGCAGACCCTGCTCCGGTGTAAAGAGCCGGATGTCGATGCCATGATATACCCGAAAAACCGGTACCGGGTGTTTCAGGGGCAATTGGCGCAGATAAGAACGGTTGTATTCGGTGCAGGTGGCCACAAAGCGGGCCCTGTCCATCTTTTCGGCCAGTTGAAGGGGATTTGATGTATAAATATCCTTGGCATGCGCGGTGAAACTGAAGGGAATGCCACTGATCAGGCTCGCGTACATGGCCACCGATCCCGGAGAATGTGCAAAATGGGCATGGAAATGATCAATCGGATTCTTGGGTAAAAACCGGTTGACCAGATATCCGGCCTGAAGCACATGTTTGATGGAGGCGGACTTGCGGGTCCGGGAAAACCGTTTGAATGCAATTTTGAGGGCTGACCCATACGCGGCCGGGGATTTGATGCATTGACGAATGTTATAATATAACAGGGGCAAAATTGACCGAAGCAAGGTTTCGGGAAGGTAGACCGCCCGGGCCCGAATCTGTTTGATGCTGGTATGCGTAAAGGATTCCCGCGGCTGTCGCATGGAAAATATGCGAATGGAAAATCCGAGATTCTCCAGCAGCAGAATTTCATTTGAAATAAAGGTTTCAGATATTCGGGGATATCCCTTGAGGATCATCCCCAGAGTGGGTTGGGTCATGGGAGGGTCAATCTTCTTTCGCCCGGAAAGCCGAGAGTCTCTGACGCATGAATTTGAGTCCGGTCAATTGAAACTGGGAGATGGCATTCTGAAATGATTGGTGATGGTTCAACAGGTTCATGATCTTGGTTTTTAACAGGGCCGGCGACATGTCATGCCAGGGAATATAATCAACCAGTTGACGTTCGTGCAGGGCCTGAGCGCGAATCAACTGCTCCATTCGGGGCGTTTCTCTGGGAATGACCAAAGACAGCGTGCCTTGGGACAGAATTTCACAGATGGTGTTATACCCCCCCATGCTGACCACAAGGTCGGCTGCGGACATGATCTCTTCCATTTTCTGATAAAATTCCCAGGTGCGAATCCCCAGACGTTTGGCTCGGGCAAAGAGATGTTCCC
>JBFXFK010000282.1:0-4971 GCA_050179135.1 Desulfatirhabdiaceae bacterium
TTACCTGCCGTCTGACATAGCCGTCGGGTTTGCCAAAATTCTCCAGTCCAATCTGTTGATAATCCAGACAATGAAGCCCATGATGGGTTTCGACAACGGTTTCAAACAGCCGCCGGATTTGGGAAGGCGTCAGGCTCATGCCATCGGGAAGACTTTTGCGCAGGATGATGCCCCCAATCCGTTCCATGACATAAAAGGGGCATCCCATGATGGACGGATCCTCGGAATAGGCAAAGGGTTCCGGACAACAGGGATAAACCGGTTTCAGGGCTTTCAGAATCCGGTATTCCCGGCTCATGTCATGGGCGGATATGGCCTTGGCCCCAAAAGGGGGTCGTCGGAGAACCATTTCCCGGTTTTTGAACGAAATCAGGTAGGTCAGGTTGGAATGACCGCCGGGAAACTGCCGTATCGCCATCGGACCATCCAGACCGGAAATGGTATCCCTGAGATAGGATTCAATTTTTCCTGCGTCCAACTCCTCGCCGGTTCGAACATCAACGGCCTGATCGACACATTCCATATATTTTTTCTCCTAAATTTACCGTGAAAATGGAAAAACAGGATTCAGAAGCCAGAAGTCAGAATCCAGAATAAATAAGGTGTATGTCATTTTCACAGATGAGGGTGAACCGTCCAGAATGATTCATGATCGTTTTCCGTGAAAATAGAAAAACAGAAGCATGGTGTCAGTGAGCCGCAAAAAACCGCGGCACCCTGACCTACCCACGTCCCGCTGGAATTGCTGGTAGCCGGTAGGTCAGGTTGGCCGGTAGTTTGGCCTACCTGACTGCTTGGCCGGACCGCTGAAAGCCGTATTCATCCTTCTGCGGTTCCTTGTTGGATATTCTGTTGTTCGCTGTTTATTTTTACGCCGGCGGATCTGCCTGAAAGCGGTAATGCGGCCCCTTCATCCTTCAGCCTTCAGTCTTCCACCTTCAGCCTCCAGCCTGCTGTCTTCCACCTTAACATAAAACGTCTCGACAAAACGATACACATAATCCGCATACTGATCCACGGAAATCGAACGGGTGGCATACTTTCCCCGTTTCAGGTACCAGTCCTGAAGCATGGCCTTGATGAGGCTGGCGCCCAGCCGGGGATCATGGGGGTGAAAGGCATTCTGTGCCTGCCCGTCCGTCAGGATGTCAAAAAACAGTTTTTCCGTAGCCCGCTCACTGGCCACGGTTTTTTCCTTTTCGGCCCCGGTCAGGTTTTTGGCTTCCATAAATGAAAAATAAAACCATGGCTGAAGGGCCTCACTCAGATACAGGTGGGTGTAGATGGCCGCTTTCAGCTTGTTTCGGGGGCTGGATACAGCCGCAATTCTTTCCTCCAGAAGTTTTCCCGTAATGGATCGCTGCTGATGCTGAAGCATTTCCAGCAAATCGTCCTTTCCGGAAAAATAATTATAGAGCGCCCCCATGCTCAAACCGCTTTCCAGGCTGAGATCCCGCATGCTCATGGCCTTGAAACCTTTTTTGTTGCTGATTTTCAGAACCGACCCGAATATTTTATCCAGATTTTTGATGATGGTCTTCTTTTTCCGAATCCGGCGGACCTGCTGCTTTTCGTCAAATGAGGATTGATAGATATCCTGCTTTGACAAATTCAGGGTCTGCATGAAGCTTTCAAAGTTGAAAAACGCTTCAGATGGGTTGGGGGGGTGATTTTGAATCATTTGACGGGATTCCTGGCGTATTTCTGAAGAATCTGTTTCGCCACGGCCATTTTATGGACTTCATCCGCGCCATCGTAAATCCGGCTGGCGCGTTCGTGCCGGTACAACCAGGCAATAATGGTGTCATCGGTCATGCCCAGTCCGCCATGAACCTGCAGGGCCCGGTCGATCACCTTCATCATGGTATTGGCCGCTACATATTTGATCATGGAAATTTCGGTTCGGGCTGATTTGGCGCCCACCGCATCGATCCGGTCCGCCGCATACAGGACCATCAGCCGGGCTGCCAGTATATCCGCGGCGCATTCGGCGATCCAGGCCTGAATGATCTGTTTGTGGGACAGGGTTTTTCCCGGGGCAATGGGCCGGGTCAATGCCCGCTGACACATCAGATCGAAACAGCGGTTGCAGATACCGATCCATCTCATGCAGTGATGAATGCGGCCGGGCCCCAGACGCTCCTGGGCAATGGCAAAGGCCCCGCCTTCGGGCCCCAGCAGGTTGGACTGCGGCACCCGGCAGTTCTGATACAGAATTTCGCCATGTCCGAAATAGTCTTCTCCGGCTTCACCCATGACCGGAATATTGCGGACCGGATTGAATCCGGGGGTGTCTGTTGGAACAATAATCATGCTGGCCCGCTGATGGACTGGCGCATCGGGGTTGGTAATAGCCATGACAATGGCAACCCTGGCGCCATCAGATGAGGAGGTGTACCATTTCTGCCCGTTGATGACATAGTCGCTGCCATCTTTTACCGCCGTCGCGTCCATCATGACCGGGTTGGAACCGGGCATTTCCACCTCGGTCATGGAAAAACAGCTTCTGAACTTGCCCTCAACCAGGGGACGAAGCCATTTTTCCTTTTGCTCCGGGGTGCCGAAAAGATGCAGAATTTCAATGTTTCCCGCATCCGGCGCCTGGCAGCCAAAGACATAATGTCCCAGGATCGATCTGCCCAGACATTCGGAAACCAGGGCGTGCTCTTTCAGATTCAGCCCCATGCCGCCATATTCCACCGGATGATTGGGGGCCCAGAGTTCCATCTGCCGGACCAGTTGACGTTTTTTTTCAAGTTCCGGAATGCATGCCCGGAATCCCCGGGTCAATACGACCGGCTCCAGGGGGATGAGTTCTTTCCGGACAAATTCATCGATCATCCGGGTGATAATCTGCATTTTTTCCGATATGCCAAAATCCATAAATATCTCCTGAATTGAGAGTTGAGTGGTGCTCCGACAGCCTGATTTTTCTGTTCAAGGACATTAACCCAGTCATTCCCGCCTGTCAATTCAATTAGAACGTTCGTTATATTTTATCAAACCGGAGGCGGTTTTGCCGATACCGGGTATCCAATTTTTCAAGCATTTGACACCCGATCACGATACAGGTAAAGATGAGAACGATCTCATGATTATTTGGCTTTTCCGATAATGAGATTGTAATGGCCAATTTTCCGTTAGTCTCATGAAAACCGGATTTTGCCAATCATCATTTTTTAAAAGGCATCTTATGAAACGATTCCATTCCGGGTTATGAACCCCGGGCTGTGAATCGGTCATGGAGGATTTTGACATGAAATTCCCTTATGGTATCTGTGATTTTAAAAAAATTGTCACTCAGGGCTATTTTTACTGTGACCGGACCGGCTGTATCCCGTTGCTGGAAAAGGGGGAATATCTGCTGTTCATCCGACCCCGGCGCTTTGGAAAAAGCCTGCTGCTTTCCACCCTGTTCAACTATTATGATGTGGCCCGGGCGGATGAATTTGACAGACTGTTCGGACACCTTGAGATCGGCAAAAATCCCACTTCGCTGCACAATCGACATCTTATGCTGCGGTGGGATTTTTCCTGTGTGGAGCCATTCGGGGATGTGGAAGATATTCGAAGATCGTTGCACGATCATATCAATGTCTGCATCGACGCTTTCATCATGTACTACCGGGACTATCTGACCGAAGATGTCCGGATCGATCGTGTCAATGCCATTTCTTCCATTCAATCGCTCATGGCCGTTACGCGTAAAAGCGGACACAAGGTTTATCTGCTGATCGACGAATACGACAATTTTGCCAATCAGGTCATGATGGGTGTGCAGCAGGACAAACAGAAACGCTATGAAGCCCTGGTATTTGAAGAAGGGCCGCTAAGAACCCTGTTCAAGGCGGTCAAGGCCTCGACCAGCGAGTCGCTCTTCGACCGGATATTCATCACCGGTGTATCCCCGGTCGTCATGAGTGACATTACCAGCGGGTATAATATTGCCGAAAATATTTATCCGGACCCGGTGTTGAATGACGTGTGCGGGTTTACCCATGCCGAAATGGAGCTGGCCATAAGGGATGTGGTCAAAGCCTGCGGGTTGAATCCGAATGACGTGACGGAAGCCTGCGACATGATGCAGACCTATTACGATGGGTTCAAATTTGCTCCGGAAGCAGCGGAGACCATCTACAATCCAACCCTGGCGCTGTATTTTCTCAAGGCATTTTACCAGACATGCAAATATCCGCGCGAGATGCTGGATGACAACCTGTCAGCCGATGGAGCCAAACTGGATTACATCGCCCAGATTCCCGGAGGGGGCCAACTGCTGCTGGATCTGGTTCATGAAAATGCAGAAGTTGTTGTCACGGCCCTGGCCAAACGATTCGGAATACGCGATCTGATGAATGCCACCGGCAAGGACAACGCGTTTCTGGTGTCATTGCTGTATTATTTTGGTGTACTGTCTCAGGATACGATAACCCCGCAAGGCAAACTGGTTTTGAAAGTTCCCAATCTGGTGATGCGCAAACTGTATGTGGAACGGCTTGCCGAACTTCTGCTTCCCAATCCTTTGGTTCGGGATGAAGGCAAACTGGCGGCCGAAAAGGTGTATCAGTACGGGGATATCGGTCCCCTCTGCACCTTTGTGGAAAAGAAATATTTCAAAGTCTTTCACAATCCGGATTACCGGTGGGCCAATGAACTGACAGTCAAGACCGCGTTTCTGACCCTGTTGTACAACGATATTTTGTACATCATGGATTCGGAGGCGGAAGTCGGACGGCAGCGGGTGGATCTGACCATGATCATCCGGCCGGACATGCGGCGGTTTACGATTCTGGATGTGTTGATCGAGTTCAAATATGTGACATTGGCGGATGCCGGGTTGAGCGGCAAACAGGCCCGGGAATTGCGTGTAGCGGAATTGCAGGCGCTGCCATGCATGCAGCAGGCAATGACAGAGGCGGTTGAGCAGGCCCGGGATTATGGCCGCATTCTGGAAGAACGGCATGGGAATTT
>JBFXFK010000283.1:0-4963 GCA_050179135.1 Desulfatirhabdiaceae bacterium
GCCCGAGACTGTATTATTGGAATTACGAAAACA
This sequence comes from Desulfatirhabdiaceae bacterium, assembly GCA_050179135.1. GTDB lineage: Bacteria > Desulfobacterota > Desulfobacteria > Desulfobacterales > Desulfatirhabdiaceae > UBA4064. The sequence goes on from JBFXFK010000283.1 coordinate 34, forward strand.
AACGAAGAATTGTCGAAGATTTTTTCTATTCATCATCAAAGAAAACAAAACAGGAGTCTGTATGAATACACATAACTTTATCAATTTTCATGTATTGTTTTCCCACAGTCCCTCCTGTTTGAACCGCGATGATATGAACATGCAGAAAACGGCAGTGTTTGGGGATGTTTCCCGCGTACGGATATCCAGCCAGTCGCTGAAACGGGCCATGCGTATCAATGATTATTACACACGCAATTTTGGAAAACCATCTATTCGGACACGCAGCCTTGAAAAGATGAAGGCGCTGTTGATAGATGCCTTGCAGGACGAATTTGAAGAAGAAATTGTCGAAGAAGCCGCAAACCGTTTTGTCAAGGCGGCTACAACAGAATCCGATGACGGGGGCAATGAAAGCGAAACCGAACGAGAAAATGACGCGGCTGGAAATCCCAATAATTTTGCGGTTGCGCCCTGGGTGACAGAGGAAATTCGGGTGATTTGCCGGATTATTGCTGATGTGAAAAAAGAAGGCCTGACAACCGAAGAAACTGAAAAGGCTCTCAAGAAAGTGGGCAAATCGACTGGAAAAGGAAAGGATAAGAAAACGCTTTCTGAAACAGATTGCATCAACAACGCAATGGATGCAAAAATTTCGAAACGAATTGAAGAAAAGATTTCCGAGCTTCGTTCCGCCATTGGATCGGCAATGGATGTGGCGCTCTCCGGCCGAATGGCGACAAGCGGGCTGATGTTGCCCGTTGATGGCGCACTTGCAGTGGCACACGCAATTACCACCCATGCCGTGACACCTCAGGATGTTGACTGGTTCACTGCGGTTGATGATCTCACCCAGGATGCCGGCGAAACCGGGGCCGGACATCTGAATACACAACAGTTCTCTTCCGGCGTCTTTTACCGCTATGCAAGCCTGAATTTAAAGCAGTTGCAGGTAAATTTTGGGCTTATTCCTTCTATGAAATCAATGGAAACCAGTGAAAGCAGGAAGAAGGCCCTTGAAGCGGCCAAACATTTTTTTCATTTGTTTACAACGGTTGTTCCAAGTGCCAAGCGAAATTCTTTTGCTGCCGATAACCCGGCTGACTTTGCGATCGTCAGTTTTGCCGATCTTCCCATATCTCTGGCAAACGCATTCGAAAATCCTGTGGTGTCAAAGGGGGGATTTCTTGATCCATCGATAAACAAAATAACGTCTTACTGGAAAAATATTACCGAATTTCATAGCCTTAAAGAAAATGCGGTTGTGGCATCCTCTCTTCCTTTCGATTGTCCTGATGGTCTGACAAAACTGAAAACGCTGGCTGTTGTTGAAAACTGGATTGAGAATGATGGAACAGTAAAACTTTAAGGAGAAAATCATGCCGGAATTTCTTATCCTCCAGTTGACAGGTCCCATGCAGGCGTGGGGTACACACACCTATGAGGACTTTCGGCCAAGCAACCTGTTTCCAACCAGAAGCGGACTGCTGGGTCTTATTGGTGCATGTTTGGGAATCGAGCGAAATGATCTTCCTGCTTTGGGCAGACTGGCAGAACATATTTATTTTACGGTTAAAATACACAAGAATGGCATCAAGCTATCCGATTACCACACAGTTATCGAGGCCCGTCGCGCCAACAGGAAACCCAGAGAAGGCGAAACCGTGCAAACACGACGGGAATACCTGTTTGGTGCATCGTTCTATATCGCTGTCGGGCAGCGTCCAGGATCTACGATCAGTCTGGATGAAATCGCAAAAGCCATTCAAAGACCCATTTATACACCAACACTGGGGCGGCGTTCATGTCCCATATCTGCACCCCTGTTTTACAAGAAGCAGGAAGCTGCAACTGCCCGGGATGCGCTGAACACGGTGTTCGGTGAAAAAGGCATTGTCTATGACGAGGTAAAACCATCGGAAGACAAACAAGCACTCATGATGAGGGATGTGCCGATACATGGCAGGAATCGAATGTTCGGTACAAGGATGGTGTACATCCATTCCGGAAAAAATGGAGGTGATGATGCATCTCAGCCGGGTTGAGGTTTCATGGGGGAGTAGCAAAAATCCTTATAACCTGCATCGTGCCATCTGGGATCTGTTTCCAGGCGGCAAATGCGAGTTGAGAAAAACAGCCGAAGAATCTCGAAATGGCTTCCTGTTCCAGATTGAAAAAAACAAATTGGGGTATCCGTCAACCGTATTGGTGCAATCCCGAAATGAGCCCATTTTGGTATCTGAACATGCCCGGGTAATCGCCACCAAAGTATTTAATCCACAACCCGCACACAAACAATATCTGTCATTTGTTCTTGTAGCCAATCCGGTTAAAACGATCCTGGATCAGGCTGAGCGGCTTAACAAAAAGGGTGACATAAAAAAATGCAGAGTGCCTTTGATCAAAGATGATCAGCAGATTGAATGGTTGAATGGGAAACTGAACGGTATTGCGAGACTTGACGCCACCAAGGTACATAAACTTGCACCGATATTTTTTTACAAACAAAAGGAAAAATGTAGCGGAAAGCTAATGCCAATCCTTTTTGAGGGTATTCTCCAAGTGATTCATCCAGGTACACTGGTGAAGGTGCTTGAAGACGGTGTGGGTCCTGGCAAAGCCTTCGGCTGCGGCCTCATGCTGGTGAAACGGATATGACTGTGAGGTGTCAAAATGGAAACCAGACTGGTTGTTTTTAAAAATAAGCAGATTCGAAGAACTCTGAATAACAATGAATGGTGGTTTTCAGTTGCAGATGTTGTTGAAGCTTTGACTGACAGCTCTGATCCCAAACAATACATAAAAAAAATGAGGCAGCGCGATTCAGAGCTGAATTCTTACTGGGGTACAATTTGTACCCCACTTGAAATTTTGGCGCCAGATGGAAAAATGCGGGAAACAAACTGTGCCAACACCGAAGGCATTTTCCGGATCATCCAGTCCATCCCGTCACCAAAGGCCGAGCCATTCAAACGCTGGCTGGCCAAAGTGGGATACGAACGGGTTCAGGAAATTGAAGATCCGGAGCTGGCCTCCCAGCGCACCCGGGCCATTTATAAGGCCAAAGGCTATTCCGACGACTGGATTGAAAAACGGATGCGGGGCATTGCGGTCCGGGCAGAGCTGACAGAAGAATGGAAGAATCGGGGCATAAAAGAAGAGCCGGAATATGCCATCCTGACATCTGAAATCAGCAAGGCGGCCTTTGGCATGACACCCGGAGAATACAAAAAGCATAAAGGTCTGGATCGGGAGAATCTCCGGGACCATATGACCGATCTTGAACTCATCTTTTCCATGCTGGGTGAAGCCGCCACAACAGAAATTGCCCGAAAACAGGATGCCCGGGGCTTTTCCGAAAACAGGACGGCGGCCCGCAAGGGAGGCCGTATTGCTGGAGACGCGCGTGAAAAACTGGAGGTTGAAACCGGCACCCCGGTTGTTTCTTCCGATAATTATCTGGATGAACCGGAAAACAGAAAACGCCTGAAAAGACAATCCAAACACGGGGAACTCCCATGAACGAGCCCATTTTACCACCACTAAAGCCCATTCCCATCAAGGATCGCGTATCGGTCATGTTTGTGGAAAAGGGCAATCTGGATGTACTGGACGGCGCCTTTGTTCTGGTCGATAAAGGTGGCGTCAGAACCCATATACCCGTTGGCGGGGTTGCATGCCTGATGCTGGAGCCGGGCATCCGGGTGTCTCATGCCGCTGCGGTTCTGGCATCCCGTGTGGGGTGTTTGCTGGTCTGGGTGGGGGAAGCCGGGGTCCGCCTGTATTCTGCAGGCCAACCCGGAGGTGCACGGGCCGATCGTCTGCTGTATCAGGCCAAACTGGCCCTGGATGACGTTGCCAGACTGAAAGTTGTCCGGAAAATGTATGAACTCCGATTCAAAGAAAAGCCGCCGGAACGGCGCAGCGTGGAGCAGCTTCGGGGGATCGAGGGCGCCAGGGTCCGCAAGATGTATGAACTGATCGCACGGCAGTATCGTGTGGAGTGGAAACAACGCAACTATGACCACACGGCGTGGGGAAGCGGGGATGTCCCCAACCGGTGTCTCAGCTCGGCCACGGCCTGCCTGTATGGCATTACCGAAGCAGCGATTCTGGCGGCCGGCTATGCCCCGGCTGTGGGGTTTATCCACACCGGAAAACCCCAATCGTTTGTGTATGACATTGCCGATATTTTCAAATTTGATACCGTGGTGCCGGTTGCATTCAAGATCGCATCCAGAAAGCCCGCCAATCCGGAAAGGGATGTCAGAATCGCCTGCCGGGATGCATTCCGCCAGACCAAAATGCTGCGGCGGATCATTCCGACCATAGAGGAAGTGCTGGCCGCTGGTGAAATTCCCATACCTGCGGCCCATGAAGAGGCGGTTGAAATCGCCATACCCAACAAGGAGGAGATGGGGGATGCTGGCCATCGTGGTTGAAAATGTGCCCCCGAGACTGCGGGGAAGACTGGCCGTTTGGCTGCTTGAAGTCCGTGCAGGTGTTTATGTGGGAAAGGTATCGAGCCGCATACGCGACATGATCTGGCAACAGGTTCAGATCGGCATTGAACACGGAAATGCGGTTATGGTATGGAGTACCAATACCGAATCCGGTTTTGATTTTCTGACACTTGGACCGAACAGAAGGATACCCCTGGAAATGGACGGGGTAAAGCTGGTGTCTTTTTTACCCCTGGAAAAAGCAGATGAACCGATTGATTTACCTACCGAATAATTTGGTAGATTTTCAAGCTCTTTGAAAATCCAATAATTTCTAAGAGATGGAATTAGTATGTTCCCCGCACACGCGGGGATGAACCGGTGGGTGCAATCCCATTTAGTGGCAAAGTAATATGCCGTTCCGATTTAGTCTGAACAGGTTCTTTACCATATTGTTCCATCTGCCGCAAAGCAACGTACTTCTCAGGAAGAGCATGACCTCTGCGGTT
>JBFXFK010000284.1:0-3002 GCA_050179135.1 Desulfatirhabdiaceae bacterium
TTAAATTTCATATTCGGGACATTTCGATATTGATGTAGTCCTCAGTGAAAACGATGGCAAAACCATTTGCCCAAGATCTCGGCTATGAAGGAGCCCCCTTCCCCTTCGATCCGGAACGCCGCCATCAACTCAAATGTGAGCTTGACGCCTATTTTGCCAGACGCTATGGTTTAACCAGGGGTGAATTGCGCTATATCTTTGATCCGTCCGAGTTATGGGCGCGGAATGTCCGTCAGAGACCTTCAGGGGCTTAAAAAATAAGGTAATGAACGAATTTGGGGAATACCGCACCCGGCCTTGTTCTGAAAGCCTGGGACCGGCTGCAGTGATCGTCAGGATGAAACAAGAGGGGAGGTGTTGCTACAATGACAATAGAAAACCAGAATATGGATCAAAAGTCATTGCGGACCGTAACAGGGAAAACCGCTGACTTTTTCGAGCTTGCCAAGGACTGCGTCTGCTTTGCCAATGCCCGGGGCGGCAGAATCCTGATCGGTATTGAAGATGGGAAATCCTTTCCGCCACCGGGCCAGGTTATCCCCCCGACCCTGCCGGAGAATGTAAGAAAACGTATCAGCGAACTGACCGTCAACGTGATTATTTCCCTGACGGTGTGTACCAGCGAGAACGGCGGTCAATATCTGGAGGTGCATGTCCCAAGATCCCATGCCCCGGCATCCACAACCGACGGCCGCTATTACATGCGGATTTCCGATGACTGCAAGCCCCTTCTGGGAAGCGATATCCAGCGCCTTCTGGATGAACGCAGTGCCCAGCCCTGGGAAACCCTGACCACCCTGGGGGTTCCGGTGGAGCGGGTGGACCCTGCCAAGCTGGCAGCCTTTTCTTCGGGCATCCGTGCATCCGACCGGGTTAAACCCTCTGTCAAGGAGAAGGATGACAGGGAGCTTTTGACCCATTACATGCTGGCGGTGAATGGCCTTTTGACAAATCTTGGTATCCTTTGTGTGGGCGGGCAGCAGGATCGGGCCATGCTCGGTACGGGTCCTGTTATCCAATTTCTCAAATATGATGAACGCAATCAAAAGGTCAATAAACTGGTCTGGGACGACCACAGCCTTACGCCCATGGAGTTGATCGATGCCGTCTGGCAGGAAATTCCGGATTTCCGGGAACATTATGAACTGCCGTCAGGGCTTTTTCGTACATCGCTGCCTGTGTATGACGAGGTCGTGGTCCGGGAACTGCTGGTCAATGCCCTGGTTCACCGGCCCTATACCCAACGGGGCGATATTTTCATCAATCTGCGCATGGAAAGTCTGGAGATGGTCAACCCGGGACTGCTTCCTTTGGGGGTGACCCCCCGCAATATCCTGCACACAACGGTACGCCGTAATGAACAGATGGCCAGGGTTTTCCATGATCTTAAACTCATGGAGCGTGAGGGCAGCGGTTATGACCGGATGTACGAGGTGCTCCTTTCCCAGGCAAGGCCTCTTCCACAGTTGCGCGAAGGCCCGGACCGCGTTGAGGTCATTGTCCATAAAAGGGTTCTGAAACCTGAAATTATCGATTTTATTTCAAAGGCGGACAGGACATGGGAGCTTACCCAGCGTGAGCGTATCACCCTTGGTCTGCTTGCCCAACAAGACAGCCTGACGGCCCGGGAACTGGCCGGAAAACTTGAACTGGTCGATATCGGCAGCCTGGCCGGCTGGATGGGAAGACTTCAAAAATTATCCCTGGTGAAACAGCAGGGAAAAACCCAGGCAACCCGGTATTTTGTGGACCCGGTCCTGCTGCAAAAATTGGAATTCCCTAAGTCAACAACACTGAGCCTGATTGAGCCCCACAGGCTAAAGGCGCTCATTCTGGAAGATCTCCAGCGCTACCCTGAATCCGCCATCAGCGATATCCATTCCCGCATCGCCCCGGAACTGGACCGCCATCGGATTAAGCGTGCCCTGGAGGCGCTTTATGAGGAGGGTGACGTTCATTACCACGGAGAGAAGCGCTGGCGTCGTTACGCTCTTGGCAGTGAATGATTCTATCAGACAAAAACAGCCGAATACAGAAGTGTTGTGTGATAGAAAACAAGGGTTTTTTTATAATATGCTGAAAATTAACAAGTTTCCATCAAACACCGCTATCAGATTCATTTAATAGCATAACAAAGAGATGAAAAGATGAGCAGATATTGTCCGGATCGTAACATAAAGCCGATGATAAACGCGGCAGAACACTGGCGGCAGCATGGTTTGCTGGATGATGGTTCCATTTTGACAGACAAAGCCATCTGGAAACCGGCATACTTGGAGGATTTAACCCGGTACTTTATCAACCAGCCGGATGGCGGCGAAGGAAATTTTTTTGAAAAACTTTCCAAACAGCTTGCCCCCACGGCCCCTGAAGTGAAACAGCTTGCAGCAGAGATCTTCTGGGTAATGCTTTTGTGCCCCAGCAATATCAGAGAGGCAAAAAAACGGGAGGGGATTGAAACGATCTGGGCCTGGTCTGAAGAGCCCTTTCCTGAAGATTCTCCATGGCTTCAGGATGAAGTGCTTTCCGGAACAGGCAGCGCCGGAACAGGATACAATACCAACAGGTGGCGGGAACTTGTATTTGTTATCAGGGTCGTTTCGGCCATTAAGCAGCTCCCGGGACCGGAACGGACACAACTGCTGAACGATGGCTGGGCTCTGGCAAAATGGTTGGAGCAGATCCCTGAGTGTGATTCCCGGCAGTTTCGCCACATGATGCTTTTTCTGCTTTTCCCCGATACGTTTGAACGGATTTTCGGGGGGAGGGACCGGCGCAGGATTGTTTCATCGTTTACCGGTAAATCCGATGCGCAGATCAATAACCTGTCTGCCCTGGAGATTGACAGGGCCCTGGCAGAGGTCAGAAAACAGCAGGAAGAAATATACGGCATGACGGACATTGATTTCTACGTGCCGCCGCTCAGGGATATTTGGGGAACTGCCAGAAACATGGCGTGGTTGCTTGTCTGGAATCCGGACAACTGGCCCTGGGAGAACCTG
>JBFXFK010000284.1:3102-4962 GCA_050179135.1 Desulfatirhabdiaceae bacterium
CAGGCTGATTGAGCGCTACAGTTCAAAAAAACAGACAATAAGCCGCGAAGCCTGGCTGATCCAGCAACTGCTTGAAGTCCGATGGTTTGATACAGTTTTTGCCGCCCTTTATGATCTCGGCGGAAAAGCCAGAGTAGCAGAGATTACCGGCCATGAATTCATTGTATTGAAGGCACGTGCCCTTGGAGGTAACAGAAATGTAGCCCAGACCGTATGGGCAACTCTCCAGGCCCATACCAGAGAGGCGTCTGCAACTGTACAGTATAAAAACAAAAATGCGCCTTTCGTTTTTGACAAGAGCTCAGATAGTGTTTGGTCTTTTGTCGGAGACTGGCAGGAGGAGTGCCCGGAGCAGGTTTTACTTGGCAAAACGCTGAAGACAGGCCCCCAGGAAGAGTCAGGACAGTCAAGGTACGAGTTTGTCACCTTCCACCAGGCATACAGCTACGAGGATTTTGTTGAGGGCATCCGTCCGGTTCAGGACGAGGGAACTGGGGAGCTTGCCTACCAGGTGATGCCCGGGGTATTTAAACGCATCGCCCAAAAGGCAAAAGTAGACCCAGGTCAACGCTACGCCATTTTTATCGATGAAATCAATCGGGGCAACATTGCCAAAATTTTGGGGGAACTTATCACCCTGATCGAAGCGGACAAACGGGCCGTGTACACAGAAGACGGGGACAAACTTTTCGGAATGGAGTTGACCCTGCCATATTCCGGAAACGTATTTGGTGTTCCTAAAAATCTGGACATCTACGGCACAATGAACACGGCCGACCGCTCCATCGCCTTGCTGGATACCGCCTTGCGGCGCAGGTTTAAATTTCGGGAACTGATGCCTGATGCCGGGGTAATCAGCGGTTCCCGGGGGGATGGTCACATTGAAGATGGTGAGGGCGGTGTGATTAATCTGAGAGCCCTGCTCGAAACAATGAACCGCCGTATCCGATTTCTCTTGAACCGGGATATGACCCTGGGACATGCTTATTTCATCAATATCCGTGACTTTTCCGGACTCCAGGATGTCCTGTTAAACCAGATAATCCCCCTGCTGCAGGAATACTTTTATGAGGACTGGCACCGGATTCAACTGGTGTTCGGCGACGTGGGGCCTTTTGGGGATAAACTTGAACCCCAGATTATCTGCCATGAGACTCTGAATGAACTGGAAGTCCTGGGCTTTGACCATGAAGATTATGAGGATCTCACAGAATACCGGGTAGCCCAAAGAGAGGAAATCACGCCGGATGCTGTGCGCAAAGTCTATGGTGAGACTGTTTGACAAGTGGAAGTTATAACTCTTATCGAACATGAAAGCCTGCCCATCGTTGCACAAAGGTCGTATGGCCAGAAAGCAATAACAGGAGAGCAGGCAAAAGCCTTAGAGAAGATTGAACGCCAGCTTCCGCCACAGGCCTATTCCTGGGGGCACCGTTCAATAAAATTCGCCCAATACTGTGGGGTGATCTCTTTAGGCCCGTTGTCTGTAGAAATTTTGCCGAAAATCTACGGGAGAGAAACCGATCCGGGAACGTGTCGGAAAGCGTTAATTAAAATGCTGATCCGAGCCCGGCAGCTCAAAGCGCAACGCGGTGGAACGGCAAATATAGCTTTACAGAAACACGCCCTGTTAGATGTTTTTATCCTTAACTTCTGTGATCAGCTGCATGCCGAACTTATGCAGGGCATGATTCGCAGTTACACAGAACGAAATGAAAATATAAGCGTACTGCGGGGCCGCCTGAGAATAGAACAGCAGTTTAAATATAACCTTTCCCACAAGGAAAAACTGTACTGCCGGTATGACGAGTTGAGCTGTGACAATCCGCATAACCAGGTCATCAAATATGTTCTAAGGAT
>JBFXFK010000285.1:0-4960 GCA_050179135.1 Desulfatirhabdiaceae bacterium
CCGGTTACGGATTTGATTTTTAATTCGATTTGCTTTTTGGTCCAGAAATCGTTTCTTTCAGCAATGAACTTCAACCAGCCCTGGACTTCCTCGTCCTTGAAGCCGGCGGTTTTCATCCGGTTGGCATAATCCGTAAACACAACCCCGGCGCTTTTCTGCCACTTGTCAAATTCCTCTTTTGACAGTTCCGTGAATTCAACCTTCATTTCCTTTCCGACCGCAACACCGTCAAAATCGATCGCGTTCCACAACAGCGGCATCTTTTCGGCATATTCCCCGACCAGCTTGTCCATGACTTCCTTGACATCCGGGGGCAGCTTGCTGTAGCTGTTCTTGTTCATGGCCACATAATAGGTATAGGTGGAACCGACATGCCAGGCCTGGGTGACATACTTGGCGGCTTCCGCAAACCGGAAGGTTTTCAAGGTTTCCACGGCCACAAACGCCCCCTGCACCACACCCTTGGACATGGCATCATAGGTCTCGACAATGGGTGTTGGCGCGGGTGAACCGCCCAGCGCCTTGATGACTTCACCGATCGGTCCAGGGGCCCGGATGGTCAATCCCTTCAAATCATCCATGGTTTTGACCGGTTTGGTCAGAACCAGAACACTTGGCGTATTGGTAAAGAAAAACAGGGGTTTGAATTTATCCCATTCCTTGGGCTGATATTTGTAGTAAAAATCATTGACTACATGACTGGCCACCCATCCGCTGGGAAAACCATGGGGCAGATCACAGGCTTCTGTAACCGACATCCGGCCGGGATTGTACTGGATATGCGCCAGACCGATGTCGGTAATGCCGCTTTCAACCCCTTTCAGCATGCCCGGGCCATTGATCAGCGAGCCGCCTGGATAATATTGAACCTTGACTTTGCCACCTGTCCGGTCTTCCAGATCCCGGATAAATTCTTCACAGATTTTTGATTGGGGTGCGACAGGCGGATAATAATTGGAAAATTTCAGATTGATGACAGCATCCTTTGCTTCGGAAGTCTGGCTGGAAATCAGAACGCTCAGGCAAATCAACATCAACATACCCACATAGGTTACGGCACGGCTTTTTTTCATTATCCTGTCTCCTCTCAGTTGGATTGATTATTGACCAATTTCGGCATTGATACAAATTCTGATTATTTTCAATTATCACCTCCTTTTTTTGAATGGTATTCATTAAAACGTCAATGGATTCGATCGGGCTCGATACGTGATAGCTGTTGTTGATTAATTTTCAAAATTTAATATTATATTTAATTAAATAAATTTTTGGAGTCAAGATAATATTTTCGAATTCCCGATTATTTATCATACAATTTATAATATAAAATTTGTGTCTGAAATTTTTTTTAAAATCGCTTGACAACTGAAAAATTATCAAATAATTTACGACAACAATTATTAAATTCTATTTTTAATTAAATTTATCCGCTTACCATCATCACGGCCATGATGATTTCGACAAGGTCATTCCGTCCACCCCAATGCCAGTTTTGTTTGATATGTCACATATCCCGATATTTTCAGGAAAGGAAAACAACCATGAATACCCTTGACAGACTGTTTCAACCCAAATCCATTGCGGTGGTTGGGGCGTCGAATAACGAAGACAAGGTCGGTTATCATCTGGTTTATGCATTGCGCAATTTTCCCGGAAAACTCTATCCGATCAATCCGAAGGAATCCGAGGTTCAGGGGTTGAAAGCCTACCCGAATCTGGGGTCCATCGGGCATCCGGTGGATATTGCGGCATTGTGCATTCCGGCCAAGGCATGTCTGAATGCCATAAAGGAATGCGGGGAAGCGGGTGTCGGGGTTGTGTTTATTGCCGGCGGCGGTTTTGGCGAAGCGGATGAACAGGGAAAAAGCCTCCAGAACCAGATTGTGGATGCCTGTCGTCAATACGGGGTTCGTCTTCTGGGGCCCAACACCTCCGGTTTCGTAAATCCGGCCATGGGGGTAACCGCCAATTTCAATCCCCTGGTCAGCAATTTCAAGCCCGGAAACGTGGCGGTTGTGTCCCAAAGTGGTGCGGTCAGTGTGGTGATTGGCACCGTGATTCAGTCCAACCGGCTGGGTGTCAGTGTGGGTGTCGGACTGGGAAATGCCCCGGATCTGGCGGTTCCGGAGGTTCTGGAATATCTGGCGGATCATGAACCCACCAAAGCCATTGCGGTTTATCTGGAAGGGGTGACAGATGGTCGGCGCCTGTACGACGCGTTATATAAAACCACCCAAAAAAAACCGGTTGTGATTTTCACGGTGGGCCAGGCGGATATCGGCGCCTTTGCGGCATCCCACACCGGAAAACTGATCGGATCATTTGCACTGAAAAAATCCGCAATGACCCAGGCCGGGGCTGTCGTGGTTTCCTCCAGCAACGATCTGATCGATGCGGCCCATGCCCTTTCCAAAGTGAGACTCGCTCCAACAGAAAATCCGGGGGTCGGCATATTGACCGGTCAGGCCGGGCCGGCCATGATCATGACCGATTATCTGCGGTTACGTTCGGTCAGCATTCCCGAACTGGCGCCCGAAACCGTCGAGCGGATTGAAAAGGTCCTGCCGATCAAGACATACATCAAAAATCCGGTCGATACGGCCCGTCCCCTTCACCATATCTTCATGGATGTTTTACAGATCATCGCCGAAGACCCGAATATCGATATCCTGACCACCTACGCCATGCATGAGCCCATGTGTGTGGAACCGGTCATGCTGTATCGGGCCATGAAGTCCCGCACCAAAAAGCCCATGCTGTTTGCGACATCGGGATTGCCCGAAGATCTGGCTCCCATTCTCCGGGATCTGGAGTCCATGGATATCCCGGCATTTGTTTCTCCGGATCGCACGGCGGTGGCCACATGGGCACTGGTTGAAGACGCCAAAGCCGCATATCGCAAAACCCGGACATGTGACACAACCGACAATGTGCCGATCATTGCGCCATTGACCCAATCGCCAGACGAAGCCCAAGCCAAGGCCATGCTGTCACAACTGGGTATTCCGGTTCCAAAAAATGCGGTTTGCCACACACATCCGGATGTTCTGGATGCGTTTTTACACCTGAACAAACCCTGTGCACTAAAAATTCTGTCTGCCGCAGTCACCCACAAAACCGAGGTGGGCGGCGTTCACCTGAATATCGGGACAACCGAAGCCCTGCAGGCCGCCCTGAAAAAGATCGACGCCATCGATGCGCCGGGCGAAAAAGGATATCTCCTGGAGGAAATGGCAGATAGCGGACTGGAGATCATCCTTGGCGCCAAAAATGATCCGTCTTTCGGCCCCACGGTCATGATCGGTCTGGGCGGAACCGCGGCAGAGGCATTGGGGGATGTCAGCATGCGCCTGGCGCCGTTAAACACAGCGGATGCAATGGATATGATCCAGGAATTGAAAACCCGGGCATTGTTTGACGCCTGGCGCGGAGGCCCGGTGTATGACAAGGCTGCGGTTGCCCAAACCCTGGTGACACTGGGGAATTTGATGGTGCAGCATCCGGAGATCCGGGAGATGGACCTGAATCCAGTCCGCGTGTATGAAAACGGTGTCCTGGTTCTGGATGCGCTGATTGTATGTGGATAAGGTTGGAGGCAGAAGACTGAAGGCTGAAGACTGAAGGGCATCCGGCATACAGGCAGATCGGCGGCCAGGCGTTCAGGCGGCTTCTCACTACTCACTACTCATATCTCAATACTGAATGTATTTTCACGGAAAAAAGACCCATGCTGCTGGATGGTTTTACACCGTATGATTCAATTGATGCCGAAACGTATATCCGTCACAGATGGTGGGCCGGACTGACCTTTGGCGATATGCTGGACAGGGCTGCGGATGTTTACCCTGAAAAAGAAGCCATCGTGGATGACCGCGGCCGCTACACCTATGCCCAAATTCGTGAAAAAACAGACCGGCTGGCAATGGGTTTGTACGGTCTGGGCATCCGGCCCCTGGATCGGGTGCTGGTGCAGCTTCCCAACTGGCACGAATTTGTTGTGGCCTATTTCGCCCTTCAGAAAATCGGGGCAATCCCGGTAATACTGATTGCCCGATATCGCCAATATGAAATTGGCCATCTGGCCCGGTTGTCCGGTGCCACCGCCTGGATTGTCGCACAACGTTTCGGAAAAACCGATTATGCCCCGATCATCGAAGATGTATTGAAAAACCATCCGCAGATCACCCGGACCCTTTTGTGCCGGCGGGAGCAACGGGATAATTTTCCGGACCTGAATGACGTGATGGAACAGACCGTGCTGGATGAACGTTCCCGGCAGCTTCTGGACGATCTGAGACCCGACCCCATGCAGGTGGCCCACATGGGACCGACCGGTGGCACAACCGGACTTCCCAAACTGGCGCCGCATACCCACAACAATTTTCTCTGCAAGGTGGAATATTCGGCCCGGGCCAGTGAATTCAACCAGACCACGGCCTGCCTGATTGTTCTGCCTGCCGCCCATGATCTGCCCTTTGCCAATGGCATTTGTGCCACCCTGTTCGCCTGCGGCCGCCTGGTACTCCGGAACCGGACCGATCCGGACAGTATCTGCCAAATCATTCAGGATGAAACGATCAATACCGTCATCTGGGTGCCCACCCTGGCGTATCGGGTGCTGAACAGCCAGCGGTTGCATGATTTTGACCTGAGCAGCCTGCACACGATATACTGCGGCGGCGGGGCCAGTTCACCGGAGTTGATCGGCGCCGCCCATGAGAAACTGAAATGCACCTACATCTGCGGCTATGGGGGCACCGAAGGCATGCTGGTGACGACCCGCCCCCATGATAATCTGACAACCTGCTGTCGGACCATCGGCAAACCGACCTGCCCCTATGATCATTACAAGGTCATCGATGACGCCGGTCATGATTTGCCGCCATGCCGCATTGGCAATCTGGTTGTCAAAGGCCCGTCCATCTTTACCGGGTATTACAATCAGCCGCAGGAAAATGCG
>JBFXFK010000286.1:0-4937 GCA_050179135.1 Desulfatirhabdiaceae bacterium
CATCCTTCAACAATCGCATCCCTGGGACTCTTTCCCTGTTTTTTTTCAGACTCCAGGGCGAAATCGATCATCATGATGGCGTTTTTCTTGACAATTCCAATCAGCATGATGATGCCCACAAACGAATACAGATTCAGGTCGACGTTAAAAATCAACAGGGTGATCAGTGCGCCGAACCCGGCGGATGGCAGGCCTGAGAGAATGGTCAGGGGATGGATGAAGCTTTCGTACAGAATGCCCAAAACGATGTAAATGACCAGTATCGAAATCAAGAGCAGCATGAGCAACCCCTCAAAGGATGACTGAAATGCCTGGGCCGTTCCCTGGAATGTGCCGATCAGTGTGGCCGGCAATAGGGACTGTCCCAGTTTTTCAACCTCGGCAACCGCTTCCCCGAGGGATGATCCGGACCGGATATTGAATGAAATGGTGGCCGATGGAAGCTGTCCGGAGTGATTAACCGACAGCGGGCCGATTCCGGATTTGAGATCGGCAACCGCATTCAGCGGCGTCAGTTGGCCGGATGGCGTGCGGATATACAGCATGTCCAGCGCAGCCCGGTCTTTCTGGTATTCGGGCAGTACCTCGATAATGACCCTGTAACTGTTGGTCGAGGTATAAATGGTTGAAACCTCCCGGGAGCCGTAAGCGCTGCGCAGGACATCCTCGATCTGGAATGCGGTCAGCCCCAAAGCGGATGCCCTGTCCCGGTTGATCTGAACCTGAATTTCGGGATTTTTCAACTGCAGATCACTGGTCACATCCGTCAGGCCCGGAATGGTTTTCATCCGATCCTCGATGGCCGCAGCATAGTGATACAGTTCATCCGTATCCGGTCCCTGAAGGGTATATTGATACAGGCTTTTTGTGGTTCTGCCGCCGATGCTGATGGCAGGCGGATTAATTAAAAATGCCTGAATTCCGGGAAAAGCGGCGAGTTTGGGGCGCAGCTTCAGAATCAGCTCATCCGCACTTTCGATGCGTTCCTTCCGGGGCTTCAGGCGCAGGGACAGGCGGCCGGAATTTCCGGCCAGATTCGGACCACCGGCGCCAACGGTTGACATGAACGAATCGATGGCCGGCTCGGCCAGAAAAATCTCGTGCAGGGCCTTCTGATGCCGGGCCATGGCCTCGAAGGATATGGACTGGGAGGCTTCGGTAAACCCGGCAATCAAACCGGTATCCTCACTGGGCAAAAATCCTTTTGGAATCTTGACAAAGAGATATCCGGTGCCCCCCAGAACCAGAATGGAAACAAGAAACGTGATTCCGTGAAACCGGATCGCAATCATCAGGGTTTTCCGGTACAGATTCAGCCATGCATTGAAAAAGGATTCCATCATCATATAGAACCGGCCATGCCTGGCCTGATGATGCGGACGCAGAATCAGATTGGAAAGCATCGGTGTCAGGCTGAGCGAAACAAAGCCCGAGAGCAGAATGGCAATGGTGATCACGACGGCAAATTCCTGGAAGAGACGGCCCACAATGCCACCCATGAACAGGACCGGAATGAACACGGCGGCCAGTGATACGGTCATGGAGATGATCGTGAAACTGATTTCAGCCGATCCGTCCAGAACCGCCTGCCGAACCGGCTTACCCATTTCCAGATGACGAAAGATGTTTTCCAGCATGACAATCGCGTCATCCACCACAAAACCGACCGCCAGCGTCAGGGCCATCAGGGACAGGTTGTCGACACTGAATCCAAAAAAATACATGGCCCCGAAGGTGACAATGATGGACATGGGCAGGGCCATGGCGGGAATGAATGTGGCGGTTGCGCTTCTTAAAAACAGAAAGATGACCAGAATGACCAGGCCGATCGTCAGTGCCAGTGTCAGCTTGACATCTTCGACAGACTCCCGGATGGATACGGACCGGTCATACAGGGTGCGCAGTTCCACAGATGCCGGGATCTGTTTTTCAAAAATGGGCAGAAGCTTTTTGATGTTGTCCACAACGGCAACGGTGTTGGTGCCGGGCTGTCTTTGAACCGCCAGAACAATGGCCCGGGTGTCATCCCGCCAGGTATATATCTTGTCATTTTCGACACTGTCCCTGATCTCGCCGATTTCATCCAGCCGAACCGGTGATCCGTTCCGGTAGGCCACCACAAGGGGCTTGAAGGCCTCGGCGTTCATCAACTGACCGGTGGTCTGAATGTTCAGGGATTCATGGTCGCCATACAGGGTTCCGGTGGGCAGATTGACATTTCCCCTGTCAATTGCGGCAACCACTTCATCAAATCCGATTTCCCGTGACGCCAGCGCCCTGGGATCCAGATAAATCCGGACCGCATATTTTTTTGCGCCGTAAACCATTACCTGGGCCACGCCGCTGATCATTGAAATCCGCTGGGCAATGGTGGTTTCCGCATACTCGTTGACGGTTGACAGGGGCAACGTGGGAGACGCCAGGGACAGATAAAAGATGGGCTGATCGGCTGGATTGACTTTTCGAAAAACAGGGGGGTTGGGCATATCCGGCGGCAGCTTGCCCACGGACTGGGAAATGGCAGACTGAACATCCTGGGCCGCGCCATCAATATTCCGCTCCAGACTGAACTGAAGGGTAATGCGGGTCTGGCCCAGCGTGCTGGTTGACGTCATGGAGTCGATACCGGCAATGGTGGTAAACTGCCGTTCGAGAGGCGTGGCCACGCTGGCGGCCATGGTTTCCGGATCGGCTCCGGGCAGGCTGGCCGTTACAAGGATCGTGGGAAAATCCACATTGGGCAGATCACTGACCGGCAGCACCCGGTAGGCCATAATACCAAAAATCAGAAGACCGGCCATGACCAGTGTCGTCATGACCGGACGTTCGATAAATATTCTGGAAATGTTCATGGCGACCAATCATCCTGATGGTTTGACGGTCAGGGGCGGCGTTGACGCCGGGATGTTTTTTATATCGACAGACACGCCGGGTGTCAGGCGAAGATGCCCGTCAACCACCACGGTCTCACCCGACTGAATGCCATTTTTGATGACGGTTTCACCATTGAAGGCCGGGCCGACCCGGATTTCACGAAATTCCGCAGTCTGACTGGCTGAAATCACATAGGCAAACGGCCCGCTGGCGCCTGTCTGAACGGCTTGGGATGGCACCAGAACCGCATCCTGCAGGTTGCCCAGAATCAATATGACATCAACAAACTGGCCGGGCCATAACTGTCTGGATGAATTGTCAAAAACAGCTTTCAACCGAATGGTTCCGGTTCTGGAATCCACCGCGTTATCCACAAACGTCAGGCGACCGGTCTCAGAGAATGTGCTGCTGCCGTTGATAGCGACCTGAACCGCAGGCGCCTCTTTCCGGATGCGACGGTTGATTTCTGAAAGATGATTTTCCGGAACAGAAAATGACACATAAATGGGCTGAACCTGCTGAATGACCACCAATGCATTATTGTCGTCGTTGGCCTTGATCATGTTTCCGGCGGTAATCAGAATGGCGCCGGTTCGCCCGGAAATGGGTGAAACAATCGATGTAAATCCCAGTTGGAGCGCCGCGTTTTCAACAACCGCCTCATCTGCCGCAACCGTGGCCTCCAGTGCATCCAGGCTGGCCTTGACCTGCTCATATGCCTCCTGACTGATGAACTGTTTCTGAATCAGCACCTCATATCGTCTGAGATCCTCCACGGCCTTGGCAGTCAGTGCACGATCCTTTTCCAGTCTTGCCCGGGCTTCCCTAAGGCCGGCCTGAAAGGTTCGGGGATCGATGGTGAACAGAAGATCGCCTTTTTTGACATCCTGGCCTTCCCGAAAATGAATGTCGCGCAGTTCTCCCGTAACACGGGATTTGATGGCAACGGTTGAAGCGGACTCGACATTCCCGATGGCCCGGATTTCCACCGGTATGGTTTTGGTAACGGCTCCTGCCGTCATAACGGGTACGGCCCGAGGGGCCGGTTTCCCGGGAGATGCTGATTTCTGCGCAGACGGATTGTTTTTTGCATCACAGGCCAGCATCATCATTGCCATGACAAGAATCAGAACCGCCTGAATGGGCGCATGCTTGTAACGGAATATCCGGTCATTCATCTCCGTCGGGTCCATTGTTGGATTGTCTCAGGGATTGGAGGCAGAAGGCCATATCCTCGGGTAATGGAGATTCAAACACCATGACGGTTTCGGTAACGGGATGAATGAGCCCCAGTTTCCAGGCATGAAGCATCTGTCGGGGGGAATCTGTCAGGGCATGCGCCAGGGACTGACACAATTGTTTGGGACCGTAAACCCGATCCCCCACCACCGGATGGTGTATGGCAGCACAGTGAACCCGAATCTGGTGGGTCCGACCGGTTTTGATCCGAACCTCGATCAATGTCGCATCACGAAAAACCTCCTGCTTTCGCCACAGGGTCATTGCCTGACGGGAGATATGGCTGTGTACCGACATTTTTTTACGGTCTGACGCATGCCTGCCGATTGGCAGGTCAATCACACCGGAGTCGGTTTTCAGGTTTCCATGAACAATGGCCAGGTAATATTTCTGGATGGATCGATCCTTGAATTGTCTGGCGAGATGGTGATGGGCCAATTCGGTTTTTGCAATGACCAGGCATCCGGATGTATCCTTGTCCAAACGATGAACGATTCCTGGCCGGATTTTTCCACCAATGCCTTCCATGTCCGGGCAGTGAAACAAAATCGCATTCACCAGGGTCCCGGACAGATGCCCCGGGGCAGGATGCACGACCAGACCGGGTTGTTTATTGATGACCAGAATGTGGGAATCTTCATAAATCGGCTGAATCTGGATGGATTCGGGAAGCGCTTCGATGGATTCGGGAGGGGGAAATTGTCCGGTGATGATATCGCCGGGTTTTACCCGATAGCCGGGCTTTTTGGTTTCTCCCTGTACCGTTATCCGGCCGTCCCGTATGAGGGAGGTAACATAGGCGCGTGACCGGTTGGAAAGTGAGG
>JBFXFK010000287.1:0-4921 GCA_050179135.1 Desulfatirhabdiaceae bacterium
ATGCTCAGCTTTTCCATGATCTTGGCGCGGTGGGATTTGATGGTGCTGATGCTGACGCATAACAGATCGGCTATCTCCCGAGTGGGGTGTCCTTCTGCAATCAGTTGGAACACCTCCCGCTCACGATTGGACAGCTCCTTGTATTTCTCTGCTACGGACGAGCCGATGCGGCCAGGCGACCGGTAGTTTTCCATCAGCACCTTGGAAATGACCGGACTGAGAAAGGTTTCATTTTTCATGGCCGAGTGAATGGCATTGATGATATCCCGGCCGCTGGCGTCTTTCAAAAGATAACCGGAAACACCGGTTTCGATCAATTCATGGATATAGTGCTCATGCGAATACATGGACAGAATCAATATCTTGGTTTTGGGCAACTGCTTCCGGATCTTTTTTGCGGCCTCGATGCCATTCATCCGAGGCATGGCAATGTCCAGTATCACAATGTCCGGTTTCAGCTCAAGGGACTGATCGACAGCCGTTTGTCCATTTGTGGCTTCCCCGACAACCCGGAAACCCGGTTGTTCCTCCAGAAGCCGTGCAAGCCCCTGCCTGACAATGGTGTGATCATCGGCGATCAGAATGCGTACCGATTCAGTCATGGTCGGATTCCTCATCCAGCGGAATTTCAATCCGGATACGGGTGCCATTTCCCGGGGTGCTGCGCAGCAGAAACGACCCATTCAGCAAAGATGTGCGCTCCCGCATGCCCAACAGGCCCAGGCTGCGTTTGTCTTTCCCGATGATCTCTGCATCAAATCCCACACCATCATCTTCCGCCAGAAAAATGATCTTGGGAAAGCTTTTGATGATGGAAAGATTAAAATTTTCAGCCCCGGAATACTTGAGTGCGTTGGTCAGCGTTTCCTGACTGAACCGGTACAGTACGGTTTCGATATCCGGTTTGATACGGCAATCAAATCCGATGATCTGAAAATCGATTTCAAGATCGGAATGTTTTTTGATTTCATTAAAATATAGATTTAAAGCGGGTTCAAGACCCAGATCACTCAACAGGGTGGGATGGAGGTGAAAGGACATCTGCCGGATTTCCGTCGCGGTGCGCTGGATCATCTTCCGGATCTCACCGATTTCATCTCCCAAGTGGCATAAATCGCCATATTTTTCTTCCAGGCGGTCCAGACCCAATTTCACGGCTGTCAACGACTGACCGGCCTCGTCATGCAGCTCCCGGGCGATGCGCCGACGTTCTTCCTCCTGGCTCTGAAACAGTTTTTCAGTCAGTCTGCGAAGTTCCCCGCGATGCTGTCGAATCATTCCCATCATCTTGTTGTTTTCGATGGTGCCCCCCAGAAAATTGCACAGGGACACCATCAAGTGGATTTCATGATAGCTGAATACCCGGTCAGGCGGCACACTGAGCCCGAAAAAACCGATCGATCGACCTTTGAACGTAATCAGAAAACCGGTCAGCCAGAGGTGGGTCTGACTGCCTGTGGCCCGGTACCGGACCTGAAACGGTGGAAACGACGCCTCCGGCGACAGGTCACGGCCATCTTCAATGATATGCTTCATGAGCATGGTGTCCCGGAAAACAATTTCATCCGAATCATCAGAAACCCCGCCCGGAATGTTATATCTGGACTTCAGCAACATTTTTTTCGCTTCATGATTGATGATAAAAATGCCGCCCCGTTCCAGATGCAGAACATGAACCACCTTTTCCAGGGTCACATCCATGATATGGTTGACATCCATGGAATGGTTCAGCGCCACGGCAAGACCATTGACCAGCGACAGCTCCCGGTTACGCTGCCGGATGGTTTCCTCATTCTGTTTCCGCTCGGTGATATCCTTGATGATTCCCACGAACTCGACTTCACCGGATTCCTCGTTTTCATACATCCGGCTGGAAATGAGCACATGCATCCGGGTCCTGTCCTGTTTCTTAAATTCGACCTCGTAATCCTTTACAAATCCCTGGCGCTTGATGGCGTTGATAAACCGGTCCCGGCCGGCGGGATCAACATAAAAATCACGGGCATTCAGACCGTCCAGGATGCCTTCCCGTGACTTGTAGCCCATCAGTTCGATGCCGGCCTGATTGACATCCAGAACCCGGCCTTCCAGGTTGGATGCGTAAATCATATCATGGCTGCCTTCAAAAATCCGGCGATACTTTCTTTCGCGCTGAAGAATATCCTGCTGCAAATGCTTGATTTCGGTGATGTCCTTGAAAATTTCCAGCCCGCCTGTGATCTGCCCCGCCTCATTCCGGAATGTCGAGGTGGAGCAGATGATCGGAATTTTTTTTCCGTCGACGTTGGTGATTTCATATTCGCAATTGTGAATGTCGCGACCTTCCAATGAAGTCCGTTTTAACACACAGTCATACTCACAAATGGAATTTTTGAGAACATCCTTGCAGTACATGCCCACAGCATCCTCTGCAGAAAATCCGGTTATCTTTTCTGCCGCCGGATTGAAATAGGTGATCCGAAGTTCATGATCTGTTGTAAACA
Organism: Desulfatirhabdiaceae bacterium; assembly: GCA_050179135.1. Lineage (GTDB taxonomy): Bacteria > Desulfobacterota > Desulfobacteria > Desulfobacterales > Desulfatirhabdiaceae > UBA4064. The sequence continues at coordinate 2,484 of JBFXFK010000287.1, forward strand.
GGCCGTCGGGCAGACGATTGAGTATTTCTACAAAGCTTTCCTCTTTCTGATAGATCCGTTCCAGAGCCCGGCTATGGTATCGATGGAGTTGTTCAGAGACAAAATCATTCCATCCGCCGGGATGGCTTTTGCTTCGGACAATAAAATAGGAACAGGTCAGGCACGCACCCAGTTTGTGAAAAAAATCATCGCCGATAAAGTTGGTACAGTGGGTTTTGGGAATCAGCCAACAGTCCACAAACTCTTTTTCATGAGCCGGACAGAGCACATTGGTGCAGTGGAGAATCTCCCAGCACAATGATTTCCGGGTCACCGGGATGAGTCTTTCATCAAGACTGACAAGATGATTTTCGAGCAACAAACTCACAGAAAGAATCCCCTTTGGCCCGGCATGCGGGCTCTTTGACCAGAAATGTAAAACATCCCGCAGGATAGTCCTCGCCATAGATCAAATCCATAAAGGCCCCTGTCACCCCCCGAAGCATATAACACTTTCCGGATTGGGACAGTCCATATTCATCCAGATATCCTTTGGCCTCATATGAATCGTTCACCCGAATGACCAGTTCATGATCCGGAACAAGTGTCTGCACCTGTAAATCTCCCCAGCCAAAGGCTACGGCGACCGCAGCAAATCCCAGAATCTGATCTTCTTTGCTCTCGATCATGGGTTTGACAATTTCATCCCATTCCCAGGAATTGCGAATTCCCTGAAATGTGGCGTACCCGCACTCTTGGGCAGCCCGAATCAACAGATTCTCGGCTTCCTGACCCCGGGACAAACCGATTTTTTTTTCAAACTCAAAACAGAGGCGGTTGTAATACCGCACCGAAAATATGGAGAGATACACCCCGAAAAGCGGAATAATCCCCTTGGAATCCCGGATTCGGCTGCCTTCCATGACCGCATGAATGATTTTGGTGCCGTCAATGCTCATTCAATTTGTCCTTTATGTCAAATACGCATTCCGGGTCACGCATTGTTTTACATTTTGTCTCTGTAACCCGATAATATCCGATCGGTTTCTCATGGATGGCCGCCATCATGCCTGCGATCCAGCCACAAGAAAAATGACACCCCGGGGTATTGCGTCGGCCGTGTTTGGCCAGCCAGCCAGTCACATGATGACTGGACGGGCTGACGATAACACCACCCGTAAAATCAATTTTCTGGGGATGAATAACGCCCAATCCACAATTCTGATACATGATGGCAGCCATTTCCAGCTTGGATTTGACTGTCCGGATTTCGCTGTACTGGGATAACAGTTCCTGGATACCGTAATAGATGGCTTCCTCTGCCGAGCGGTAAATCAACTGGATGCCTTCAGTACCCAGTGTGTCTTCCAGGGTCTTGTGAAGATTGATATTATAATGGTGGCAGTGAATGGCAACCGGTTGGCCGGAAAGGACAACCCGGTGATCATGTCGTGCAAGTTCCCGTTTCCAGTCAAATGGTATCATAAGCTGCGTTTCTTCCATAAATGTATAGACTTTCAGAAAATTAATTTCGCAAGGCAGCAAGGAGGGAATAGGCCTTTGCTCGGCCATTCCCGACCGATACGCAGCGAAATTATTTAGTTTTTTCAGAATGACTCCGGCTTTATTTTTTCCGTGTAGAGACGCAATGCATTGCGTCACTACACGGCCCCCGGTTTTATAAAAATGGTCACAGTGTCTTTATAACCCTCTTGGCAACAACCGTCAAACAGTCTATAAGATTGACAGAAAAATCCATTTTTCGATATGTCCATTCAAATAGACAGTTACCCCACACAGGAAAAGCCGACATGACAGAAATGACAAAACCCCCTGTATTTTGTGAAAAATATTGTGTTGTTTGCAAGGGCGCCCGGGCCGGAAATTCGATATGCGGCGCCTTGCAGCGCCTTGAATTGATGATCATGGGGAAAAAGGGGTGTTATTGGGGCAAGGCCAGAACCCGTTACTACGGTGTCACCCCGGATCAGAAAATTCCGGATGCATTTTACACAAAAAATATAAAAAAATGACGGGCGCCGGATTGCGCCCCTTATCCCGTGAAGCCGCCCGGTTGCCATTTCTGAAACGCGGGTTTCCCTTCCGGTTATCCACAACATCCTGTATCATTCCGGAATCGATACTGGCCAATCTCCGGTTGTTGGGACCCCATCTGGATGAGGTGGAGCTGGTTTTGTTCGAAACCGGTGCCGAAAACAACCTCCCCGCTTTTCAGGAGATCCGGGACATGAACCGGGCCGCCAAAGATCTGGATATCACCTACAATGTGCACCTGCCGGGAGACCTGTTCTTCGGAGACCCCGATCCGTGTCTTCGGGAAGGGTTTCGGGATACGGCCATGCGATTTTATGAACGGACATTGCCCCTGGATCCAACGCTCTATATCCTGCATCTGGACAGCCGAAGAGCCGATGGCGTTCCGGAATCCGATCCGGATG
>JBFXFK010000288.1:0-4885 GCA_050179135.1 Desulfatirhabdiaceae bacterium
TGAAAAATCTGGTTCCACAATTGGGTTGCCAGAGAAAAATTGCCCCAGACCGGGCGATAATCCAGCAGTATGGTCAGGCGCCTGGTGTCTTCGGCATATATGGAATGGGCCCATTCATCAACGGTTTTCAGCCATGTATTCAATGATTTTCGCCAGTCCGGATTGGAGGCCATCACCCCCCCCGGACATTTGGAAAATCCGCATTCACTCAGGCTTTCGACAATGCGTTCTGCCAGCCCGGCGAAATATGCCGCCACCCGGGTTTCCTGATCCGCCGGTGGATCTGCATAAATGATGGCATTGTCCTGATCGGTTCGAAGTGTCTGTTCGTAACGGGCTGCGCTGCCCATATTGATCCAGCAATAATCAACCGGCGGTCCGCCCCATCCGTCACGCCGCATGTGTTCTTCGGAAAGTTCGATGATGCGTTGCGTCATTCGTTCATGAAGCTCGGACATGACATCCAGAATCTCGGTCACACTGGCGCGTTCGGCGGCAAGGGTATTCAGAATGTTATCCACCTCCCGTCCGATCATGGACAACCCCTGAATGGTCTGCTGATTTTCAATATTATGAGTCAGCAGCAACTGCCCGGTGCTGCGGGATTTGATCAGATCGACCATGGTTACGATGCCGACCAGATCGCCTCTTTCAAGTACGACAAGATGTTTGGTTTTATTTCGAATCATCGATACCAGGGCCTGGCCGATATAGGCATCCGAATCGATGGCGATCACCTTGCTGTTGACAATCTGCTCGACCCGACAGGTTGAAATATCAAAACGCTGATCGGCAATGATATACTGGACCAGAATTTTCTCGGTCAGGATGCCGCGGGTTTGACGGGTTCGATCCAGAACAACAAGCGCACTGATATCCTTTTCCGCCATAATTTGTGCGGCATGGGTGACGGCGTCATTCAGATCGCATGAAACCACCGGAAAGGACATGATTTCACTGACCCGTTTTCGGAAAAGAGGCGATTCGGCGCAACTGTAGGAATCATAGGAATGTTCCGCAACAATCCCTTCATAGAGCAGGCGCATCCGCTCGGCCAGAATTGCATTGAAAAAGCTGGACAGGTCCGTATGCCGGTAAATCAGTTTCTCAAACGATCGCCGATCCAGGAGCAGGCAGGTCAGAGATTCCTTGACACGTGCGGACCCGGGATAGCGCTGCTGGGACAGCACCACGGTTTCGCCAAAAAAATCACGGGCTTTTCTCAGCCCCACAACAGTTTCAATCCCCCGATCGTTTTTAACGGTGATTTCGACCAGTCCGGAAGCGATGATAAACAGACTGTCCAGACTTTGTTCTCCCTGTCGAAACACATAGTCGCCCGGACTGTAGGTTTTGATTTGAATTTTTTCGGCGATTCGGTTCAATACGGGTTCTTCCAGTATCTCAAACGGATCGGTGCGCTTTAAAACAGCCGCAATGTCAGGGATGTTCATATCGTTTTTCCAGGTGTCGTCATATGGTCATGAATCATTTCGGGAGGTTCACCCCCATCAATGAAAAATGGTAAATAATGAAGGGGGCAGCAGGAAGGCAGCCCGAGCGCATGGCGCTGTCCACTGATCACTAACCCCTGATCACTGATTTTCACGGTAAAATACTTGACAAAAGAAATTTTCACATGATAGGGTGATATGACTGAGCGCTCGTTCAGGCATTCTCAGCCACCGCAATTTCTCGCATTTATAACTCCATTGAATTACAGGTAATTATGAATACCAAACATCGTCATGTCAAAGAAGTTCCGACACTGGTCAAAAACTTGGACCTTGTCGAACGCAGACGACGACAGATTGTGGATGCGGCGGTGGAGTTGTTTATTGAAAAAGGGTTTCACAAGTCAACCACCCGCCAGATTGCCAGTGCAGCAGGCTTTTCAATAGGCTCCCTGTATGAGTATGTCAAGTCCAAAGAGGATATTTTATATCTGGTTTGTGACGCGATCCATGATGAAATGATTCGAAGTGTCACCGAAGCGCTCGAACGGACAACCGGCGCCAGAAATGCTCTTGCAGAGGCCATTCGGGAATATTTTCTGGTCTGTCACCGCATGAGTGATCACATTCTCTTGATTTATCAGGAAACCCAATCCCTTCCATCCCAGTGGCGAAAAAAAGTTCTTGAAAACGAAGTGCGCATCACCGGCCTGTTTGTGGATATCCTGGCCCGACTGATCGCGTCAGGAGACCTGCCGGAAATGGCAGACAAAACCGTTGAACTGGTGGCACACAATATTGCGGTGCTGGGGCACATGTGGACGTTTCGCAGATGGTTTCTGGCCCGCCATTACAGTATTGAGGATTATATCGAAATACAGACCAGTCTGTTACTGGGACTGACCTCGGGCAGCCGGGGAAATTTTTAAAGGAGGACATGTGAGTATCGAACCTCAGCCATACAGGCCCAACCATCATATCCGGGTCGTCACAGCCACATCCCTGTTTGACGGCCATGATGCCTCGATCAATATCATGCGACGAATTCTTCAGGATACCGGCGTTGAGGTCATTCATCTGGGCCACAACCGGTCGGTGCAGGAAATTGTCGATGCTGCCATTGAAGAAGATGCCCAGGGTATCGCCATATCGAGCTACCAGGGAGGACATGTCGAGTTTTTCAAGTACATGGCCGATCTGTTAAAAGAGCGGAATGCCCCCCATATCAAGATCTTTGGCGGCGGGGGCGGCGTGATTGTTCCGGATGAAATCCGGGAGCTGGAAGCATATGGGATAACCAAGGTCTATTCGCCGGAAGATGGCGCACGTTTGGGACTTCAGGGCATTATCAACCATCTGGTGACTTCAATTGATTTTTCAACCGTCTCAGCAGACAGCCTGGTTCTGAAGGATCTGACACCACAGAATAAAAACCGGGTCGCCAATGCCATTTCAACGGTCGAGGAAGCCAAAACCGTCAATGATGGCAGACTCGAGAAAATCCTGAAGCAGTTGAATGAAAAAGCAGCCGGTAAAAAAATTCCGGTTATCGGTATCACCGGGACCGGCGGCGCCGGAAAATCCTCCCTGACCGACGAGCTGATTCTTCGAATTCTACATGATCTCCCCAATATTCATGTGGCAATTGTCAGTTGCGATCCGTCCAGAAGAAAAACCGGCGGTGCCTTGCTGGGAGACCGGATTCGCATGAATGCCATTGGCAGCCCGAATGTGTATTTCCGCTCTCTGGCCACCCGGCGGTCCCATACCGAAATTCCGGATTCCCTGCCCGAAGCCATTCAGGTGTTAAAGGCAGCCGGCTATGATCTGATCATCTCCGAAACCGCCGGCATTGGTCAGGGCGACTCCCATATTGTGGATCTGACAGACCTGTCCATTTATGTGATGACCAGCGAATTTGGTGCGGCCTCCCAGTTGGAAAAAATTGACATGCTGGATTTTGCCGATATCGTGGTCATCAACAAATATGAAAAACGGGGCGGCGAGGATGCGGTACGGGATGTGCGCAAGCAGGTTCAGCGGAACCGGAAATCCTGGGATCAGAATACCGAAGAGCTTCCGGTTTTCGGAACCATTGCCTCCCGCTTCAATGATGACGGCATCACGGCCCTGTACCATGCCATCATCGACATGATCGATGAAAAATGCGGCATCCGCTTCCCGGCCACGCTGCCCCGGCCGGCGGGCAAGGTTTCCTCATCCAAAACCATCATCATTCCCCCGGAAAAAACCCGATATCTGGCTGAAATTTCCGATACGGTGCGGGCCTATCATCAAAAGACCGGGCAGCAGGCCGAAGCCATTCGAACCGCCTGGCACCTGGAAGAGGCCATTCAAACCATCAGCAGTCAACTCCCGGAAGATCTGGATGATCTCATTACCAGACTGAAAGTGGAAGTCGAAAAATCCCGCAAACAGGTTGAGCCGGAAAGTGCGGCACTGCTTCAGGAATGGGAACAGATCAAAAAAGACTATTCACAGGATGAACTGGTCTATCGTGTCAGAGGCCAGGATATCCGGCTGCCCCTGTATTCGGAATCCCTCTCCCATTCGCGCATACCAAAAATTTCCATTCCGGGATTCAAGGATCCCGGAGAAATCTATCGCTTCATGCGGGAGGAAAATCTTCCGGGCAAATTTCCCTATACCGCTGGTGTGTTCCCATTAAAACGCGTGGGCGAGGATCCGACCCGAATGTTTGCCGGCGAGGGTGATCCGGCCAGAACCAACCGCCGTTTCAGGCTGCTGTCCCGGGACTATGAGGCCAAACGGCTGTCGACGGCTTTTGATTCCGTTACCCTGTATGGCTTCGATCCGGATATCCGGCCCGATATTTATGGAAAAATCGGGACATCGGGTGTCAGCATCTGCACGCTGGATGATGTCAAGGTTCTTTATGGCGGATTCGATCTGTGCGCCCCCAATACCTCGGTATCCATGACCATCAACGGACCGGCTCCCATGATGCTGGCCATGTTCATGAATACGGCCATCGATCAGCAGATGGATGTTTTCCGCGAGAAGAATTCCCGTGAACCGTCGGCGGAAGAAGCGGCAAAAATCCGCAGCATGGTTTTGTCAAACGTCCGGGGTACGGTTCAGGCCGACATTCTGAAAGAAGATCAGGGTCAGAACACCTGCATCTTTTCCATCGAGTTTGCCCTGAAGATGATGGGCGATATTCAGCAGTTTTTTATCGACAACAATGTCCGCAATTTTTATTCGGTTTCCATATCGGGCTATCACATCGCCGAAGCCGGGGCAAACCCCATCACCCAGTTGGCCCTGACCCTTTCAAACGGCTTTACCTATGTGGAATACTATCTGTCCCGGAACATGCCGCTGGACAGCTTTGCCCCGAATCTCTCCTTTTTCTTTTCAAACGGCATGGATCCGGAATACACGGTTAT
>JBFXFK010000289.1:0-4870 GCA_050179135.1 Desulfatirhabdiaceae bacterium
TGGTACACCGACGTTTGATACCGTCTTCGATAATGTTCTGGAATATCCGGCTGGTGGACCTGGACGGGAGTCAAAACGGCGAAAAGCCGATCCATATGCAGAAGCCAGACGTCTGGCCGAGCTGGGGATGAGCATCAAGGGAATTTCGGAGCGTGTCCATATTCCCCAGTGCGAGATCGAGCTGATCATTGACATCAACCGCATTCGGGCATCTTATGTGCCGGGTCAAAAACTGATGCATGCGGTATGATCGCGATTATTGAATTTGATGGTATCGGTATTGCATGAATCATTGCAGAAATGATTTGATAACGCGGTTACAGGGAGATGGCTGAATGAGCGGAGAAATTACCGGTTTGGTTGCCGGCACCATGATGCTGGAAATGCGCATGGATATCCTGGCCAACAATGCCGCCAACGTCAATACGGTGGGATTCAAGGAAGATCGGATTTTCCGGCTTCCGGAATCGAAGCAAAACATTTGGGAGAATCCGGATGGTTCCACATCCGAAGGCATGGCCCTGAATACCATTTCCATATTACCGATCGGCACATATACCAATTTTGATCAGGGATCCTTGAATCTAACCGGAAACGAACTGGATCTGGGCCTGGAGGGTGAAGGATTTTTTTCGATCCAGACAGAAGACGGGGTCCAATATACCCGAAAAGGCAATTTTACGTTGAATGCCGATGGCATTCTGACGACACTTGAAGGATTGCCGGTACTGGGCAAAAGCGGCGAGATTCAAATAGACGGCAATCATGTCACGGTGGCGGAAGATGGCGCAATCATTGTGGATGGTGCGACAGTTGATACCCTGGCCATTGTGAATTTTCCCCAGAAAAACCAGTTGCTGAAAACGGGTGATTCCCTGCTGAAACCGGCCAATTCAAATGTCGAGGCAATGTCTGCCGAGAAGGTTGTTGTCAAACAGGGCTTTATCGAGGCATCCAATGTGGACGCCATCAAGGTTATGACGGAAATGGTGGATGCACTTCGGGGATATGAATCCTATCAGAAAGTGCTGTTGTCCATGAATGAAATTACGACCAAAACCGCCAATGAAGTTGGCAGACTGTCATGAAGGAATTGACGCATAGCTTTTAAGATAATGATTTTGGGAAGGCGGCAGGGAGGGGATAGCCCTTTTCTCGGCCATCCCCGACCGATAACGCACCCAAAATCTTTATCTTGGAAGCTATATTAAGGAGGTCATATGTCCCGCGCATTGTCCATTGCCGCATCCGGAATGCAGGCTCAGGCATTAAATATCGATGTAATATCCAACAATATCGCCAATGTCAGCACGACAGGCTTCAAACGAAGCCGGGCCGATTTTCAGGATTTACTGTATCAGAATCTTCGGCCGGCCGGTGCAACGTCTGCATCCGGCAGCCAGATTCCCACCGGCATTCAACTGGGACAGGGCACCCGGCCGGTGGCCACTCAAAAACTGTTTATCCAAGGTGATTATCAGTTGACCGAAAACCAGCTTGATATGGCCATTGAAGGCGATGGTTTTTTTCAGATTACCCAACCCAACGGCGAGATTGCCTATACCCGATCCGGTGCTTTCAAACTGAACAGCGATGGCAATGTGGTGACATCCGACGGATTTGAGCTGGAACCGGCCATATCTGTTCCACAGGATGCGGTATCCATTACCATTGGAACCGATGGCACCGTATCCATCCTTCAAGCCAATGAATTCGAGCCGGTTGAAATCGGCACCATCGAGCTGGCCCGATTTGCCAATCCCGCCGGCCTCAGCAGTATCGGCAGAAATCTGTATCTTCAGACCGGTGCATCGGGTGAGGCGATCACCGGTACCCCGGGTGAAGATGGCATCGGGACCATCTCTCAGGGTTACCTGGAAATGTCCAATGTCAGTGTGGTGGATGAAATGGTCAATATGATTACGGCTCAACGCGCCTATGAAATCAACAGCAAATCCATTCAGGCCGCAGATGAGATGCTCCAGATGGCCAACAATCTGAAACGGTAGATCGGGAGGCGGTCATGACCGCTATTAAATCAGCCATGAAATCCAGAACAACCTCTCACGGGGTGAGCCGGAATCGGATGATCAGCCTTTTTTCAGCCGGCTTTCTGCTTATGTCCCTTGTTTTTGTTTCGACGGTTCTGTCTGCGGACAGGGAACACAGTCCGATAACAATTGCCCTTGATTCGAGCATTGAGATTGATTCACCCAAAATGACATTCGGCGATATTGCCGAAATCAGCGGCGGAGCACCTGATGACATTCAGCGCATCAGGGAAATTTCACTCGGGAATTCGCCCATGCCCGGTAAATCCCGATTCCTGGATGAGCGATATCTGCGATTGCGGCTGAAACAAAGCAATGTGGATGAAGATAATATTCTCCTGGTGGCTGCCAATTCCGTTGAAGTGGTTCGCAAACATGTCGAGCTTACCAAGAGTCAGATTGAGGAAATGGTGATGGCGTTTTTAAATCCGCGACTTCCCTGGAACAGGGACCGGATGAGCATTTCATTTTCTGGCGGCCCGGATTCGCTGGTCCTTTCTGACAGCGATTACTCCTGTCAGATATCACTGCCAGACCGTACCAGGCTGATGGGTTCGATTCTGATGCAGGTCCAATTTTTTGTCGCAGGCCAGTTGGAGAAAAAAATATGGGTGACGGCCCGGATTACGGTAAAAACCGATGTGGTCGTGATTCAGAAACCGCTTCACCGGAAACAGCTCATTCAGGAAGAGCACATCGATATCATTGAGATGGATATGGCCGAATTGCCATCCAATCATATATCCAGTCCGGAAGAAGTGATCGGAAAACGGGCCCTGCGCACCATAAATCCAAAGGAAATTCTGCGAACGGACATGATCGAACTGCCGCCTCTGATCAAACGGAATGACATGGTAACCATTGTGGCAGAGTCCGGCTCCCTCAGGATTACTGCAAGGGGGGAGGCAAAAGAAAATGGCCGACGCGGTGAACGGGTAAAAGTGGTCAATCTGGATTCCAGCAAGGAAATTTTTGCCCGAATACTGGATTCAAAAACGGTTCGGGTAGAGTTTTGACAGAAGGAGGTACGTTATGATACATCATATTGAAAGGCTTCGGTATTCCGCAAGGTTGACCATTTTCGCGATGATCATGGCCGGGCTGTCGACAGGATGTTCGGCACCCATGAACCAGACCCGGAATCTGGTTGAGCCCGCTCCGGCAATATGGGCCGCACCCGAGATGAGACCGCCTCAGACAGATGGATCCCTGTGGGTGGAAGCCGGGGCGATGAATGACATGTTTATCAACCCCAAAGCCAGAAGCGTGGGAGATATCGTCACCATCAAAATTGTCGAGTCATCAAAGGCATCCAACAGTGCCTCCACAAACACGGGAAAAAGTTCGGCCTTTTCATTGGGTCTGGACAAATTTCTGGGGCTTGAAAACAGCTATCCCAAACCGGATTCGGCATTCAACCCCTTTTCCAGCATTGCGGGGAGCATGAACAGCAAATTTGATGGAAAAGGCGCCACATCAAGAAGCGGCGACCTGACTGCCTATATCACGGCAAAAGTGGTCAACGTGCTGCCCAATGGCAATCTGGCCATTGCCGGATCACGGGATATCACGGTCAACAATGAAAAACAGTTGATCCTTTTGACCGGAACGATTCGCCAGCGCGATATCTCATCTGAAAACATTATTCTATCCACGTATATTTCGGATGCGCAAATTTCCTACAACGGTACCGGAGACGTGAACAATACCCAGCGTCAGGGATGGCTGGCCCGGTTTCTGAACATCATTTCACCGTTTTAAATGAAAAATGGAATCCCGGGGTCAGATTTGATATGGGCGCGCTTTCAAAACCCGATCCCGACACCGATAACCGCGCAGGGAAGAAAGCGATGGATCGCCATGACAATAACCAATTATATATCAAAAAAGATATTTCAGACAGCCTTGGTGATTGCCGTTCTGGCAGTGTCCGGAACAGCCGAAGCCGCGCGAATCAAGGATATTGTTGATATCCAGGGTGTCAGACAAAACCAGTTGGTGGGATATGGGCTGGTTGTTGGCCTGAATGGCACCGGAGACGGAAATAAAACCAAATTTACGGTTCAGTCCCTGGCCAGCATGCTTGAAAAAATGGGATTGACCATTGACCCGGAGGCCATCAAGGTAGAAAATGTTGCTGCAGTCATGGTCACCGCCGAAATGCCGCCATTTGCACGAACCGGTTCCCAAATCGATGTTTCGGTCAGTTCCATAGGAGACGCCGAGGATCTTCAGGGAGGAACCCTGTTGTTCACGCCGCTTAAAGCTGCAAATGGTCAGATTTATGCAGTAGCCCAAGGGCCAGTCAGTACAGGCGGATTTTCTGCAAAGGGGGCAGGTGCCAATGTCCAGAAAAATTTCCCGACTGTCGGGCGGGTTGCCGATGGCGCAACCATCGAAAAAGAGATTCAATCCAATTTCAATCAGAAAGACAATATTTCACTGATTCTTCACAATCCGGATTTTACGACCGCCACCCGGATCGCCGATTCAATCAATTCATCCATGACAGAAAGTCTGGCCCGGGTTTCAGATTCGGGTATGGTTCAGGTCCGGGTACCGGGAAAATACAGTGACAATGTATCCGGATTGATGACCCTGATTGAAAATCTGGGGGTGACGCCGGATGTCACATCCAAAGTGGTTGTCAATGAAAGAACCGGAACTGTCGTCATTGGAGAAAATGTACGGGTATCCACCGTAGCCATTGCCCACGGCAACCTGAGCATCCAGATCAAGGAAGACGAAAATGTGTCCCAGCCCATGCCGTTTTCCCAGGGGCAAACCGTCGTAACCCCGGACACGGACGTTGTGGTCAA
>JBFXFK010000290.1:0-4806 GCA_050179135.1 Desulfatirhabdiaceae bacterium
ATCCAGAAGCCATTTACAAAACAGGAACTTGCTGTCAAAGTTCGGGATATACTATAGACTTTCAGAAAATTAATTTCGCAAGGCAGCAGGGAAGGAATAGGCCTTTTCTCGGCCATTCCCGACCGATAATGTAGCGAAATTATTTTTCTGAAAGTCTATAAACCAACCGAAACAGGTAATCGGCGGTATGTAAAATATTGCCCTGCGCCGGTGCTGATGGCGGGCAGTCAACCCGCAAAATTCGTCAAAGCACGATATCTTCCCTGCTGCCAATACAAAATCTCTATCCTGAAAGCCATATCGGCCAAATATGACCAAAATGCAGCCTGCATCGGAATTCATTTTGATCTACCGGCGATTTAGGTCTTTATTTATGCTGTTTTTAGCGTTAAAAGAGGAGCAGCACATCCAGGCTGAAAATGTAACCGGGTGTTTCATATAGCTTTCAAGATAAAGATTTTGGGTGCGTTATCGGTCGGGGATGGCCGAGAAAAGGCCTATCCCCTCCCTGCTGCCTTCCCAAAATCATTATCTTAAAAGCTATGGAAAAGCCCGTCGATTCAAAAATCCAAAGAATACAATTCAAGAAGTGATACGGTAGGATTCCGAATGCATGAATTCACATTCAGCAGGACGAAAACAGCCGTTAATTTTATGGAGATCATGATGATACCTGAAAGACCTGACGATGAAGCATTGGAAAATCGGCTTCAGAAATTGAAAACAACGGAATCCCTGTTAAAAGATGAAATCCAGTCCCTGATTGAAAGTGACACGCAATATCAGATTAAACCGATCAACATCCCTTTTCCCGAAGGTGATATGGGGATGCTGAAGCTTGCCGATATTATGGATGCAAAGTCGATTCAGTCCATGATGGATGATTTTTTCAAGCTGACCAACATCGGCGTCGGTATCGTCGATCTTCATGGCAAAGTACTGGTTGGAACGGGTTGGCAGGATATCTGCACCCAATTCCATCGCGCCCACCCCGAAACCTGCCAAAACTGCATGGAAAGCGACACGCACTTGTCCAATGGTGTCAAGCCCGGTGCATTCCGGCTTTATCGGTGCAAAAACAATATGTGGGATATCGCGACGCCCATCAATGTGGACGGTCAACGCGTGGGCAACCTCTTTTTGGGGCAGTTTTTATTTTCAGACGAATCGCCGGATATGGATGTTTTCCGGTCACAGGCCCAAAAATATGGTTTCAATGAAAAAGAATATCTGGCGGCACTTGAACGGGTGCCCCGCTGGGACCGGGAAACCGTCAACACGGTCATGGCCTTTTACACCAAACTGGCGCATCTGATTTCAGAGATCAGCTTCAATAATATCAAACTGACCCGAACCCTGATGGAACGGGACAGTTTTCTCAACAGCCTGCTGGAGAGTGAACAAAACCTCAATATCACATTGAATTCCATCGGCGATGCGGTCATGGCAACCGACCGGAATGGCCTTATTGTCCGCATGAATCCCGTTGCCGAAAGACTGACCGGCTGGCATGCATCGGACGCAATGGGCAAGCCCCTGGAAACGGTATTCCGAATCGTCCAGGAAAATACGCGAAAAACAGTTGAAAGTCCTGTCAAGAAAGTCTTGCGGGCCGGGACGATCGTGGGGCTTGCCAATCATACCCTGCTGATCTCCAAAGAGGGAAAGGACATACCCATTGCCGACAGTGGCGCTCCCATTAAAAATGATGCCGGAAATGTGACCGGCGTGGTCCTGGTTTTTCGGGATCAGATCGAAGAACGCGCCGCCCAAAAAGCCCTGGAAGACAGCCAGGAGCGGTTTCAGGCACTTCACAACGCATCTTTTGGCGGCATTTCCATCCATGACAGGGGAATTATCCAGGACTGCAATCAGGGGCTTTCCGACATGACCGGATTTGCCCATGATGAACTTGTCGGCATGAATGGGCTTGAATTGATTGCACCCAAATGGCGTGAGCAGGTTATCCGGAACATTATGAACGGCGTTGAACAGCCATACGATGTTGAAGGGCTTCGCCGGGATGGCGCAACATATCATCTCAGAATACAGGGTAAAAACATCCCGTATCATGGTAAATCGGTACAGGTAACCGAATTCCGGGATATCACCGAACACAAACAGACCGAGGAAACCCTGTCCTTTCTGCTGACATGCGGATTGCAGGCCTCTGGAGAGGACTTCTTTGCATCTCTGGCGCAGTATCTGTCCGACACACTATCGATGGAATATGTCTGCATTGACCGCCTGGAGGGAGATGGCCTGACCGCACAGACCGTGGCCATCTATAACAGGGGCAAATTCGAGACCAATGTGACCTATACGCTCAAGGATACGCCCTGCGGCGAAGTTGTGGAGAAGCACGTATGCTGTTATCCAAACGGTGTTCGTCAATGGTTTCCACGCGATGCGGCGCTCCAGGAACTGATGGCGGAAAGCTATTTCGGCACGGCACTCCTGGATTCAAAAGGACAGCCGATCGGCCTTATCGCTGTCATCGGACAACAGGCACTCCCCAATTCCAGACAGGCAGAATCATTGTTGAGGCTGGTGGCGCCCCGTGCAGCAGGCGAACTGGAAAGAAGACGGACAGAGGAAGAGAAGTCAAAATTGCAGGCCAGGTTGAACCAGGCCCAGAAAATGGAATCCGTAGGCAGACTGGCTGGCGGCGTTGCACATGATTTCAACAACATACTTCAAACCATTCTGGGTTATACAGAAATGGCGATGGAAGATGCCCTCCCTGGCAGCCCCCTTTTGGAAAGCCTGACGGAAATCCGGAACGCGGCAAATCGCTCGGCCGACCTGACCCGACAACTGCTGGCTTTCGCCCGTAAACAGACCATTGCCCCCAGGGTGCTGGACCTGAATGAAACCGTGGAGGGAATGCTCAAAATGCTGAGGCGGTTGATCGGCGAGAATATTGATATTGCCTGGGTAGCCGGAACCAATCTGTGGCCGATCCGGATAGACCCATCACAGATCAACCAGATTATGGCCAATTTGTGTGTCAACGCCCGGGATGCCATCGAAAATGTGGGCAATGTCACCATTGAAACCAAAAATATTTCTTTCAATGAGTCCTACTGCGCGGTGCACATCGGATTTGTTCCCGGAGACTACGTTCTCCTGGAAGTCAGTGACAACGGCATTGGCATGGACAAGCAGACCGTTGCAAACATTTTTGAGCCCTTTTTTACCACCAAGGAAATGGGAAAAGGGACTGGGCTGGGACTCGCCACGGTCTATGGCATCGTCAAGCAGAACAATGGATTCATCAATGTTTACAGTGAACCGGATCATGGCACAACATTCAAAATTTACCTTCCCCGTCATGTGTTGGGGGATGCGGACGTCAATGTGGATAGTCCGGAAAAACCGCTTGAAGGCGGCAGTGAAACCATCCTGCTGGTGGAAGATGAGACGACCATCCTGCACATGGGTCAGAGCATGCTGGAAAAACTGGGATATCGCGTTCTGGCCACACCCACTCCGGAAGAGGCCATTCTGATGGCCCAAAAACATGCGGGTGAAATTCACCTGTTCATTACCGATGTCATCATGCCCGGTATGAATGGCGGAGATCTCGCCAACCAGCTGTTGACCCTTGATCCCAACCTCAAACGCCTGTTCATGTCAGGCTATCCGGCAAATGTCATCGACCAACATGGTGTGCTGGAAGAAGGGGTTCATTTTATTCAGAAGCCATTTGCCATGAAAGACATTGCCTGCAAGGTACGGTCTGTTCTGGATGGGGATTTGGGGTGAGGAGGCCGGATACCTTATGCCCAAAGCCATAAAAAAACGATCCGTTAAAACCGGGCTACCACCCGGCGCCCTCATCCATATTGGTGAAAGGCATGTGGAACATGCAAAAATTGCCCTGTTTGAGTTTGACGAATCCCGATTCATCGAAAAGGAAATCCATGATCTGGAAGAGATGCGAATACCTGCGGACAAAACCGGCGTTACCTGGATCAACATCGATGGCCTTCAGGATATCCCGCTTCTGGAGAAGGTGGGACAGGTTTTTGGTCTTCATTCACTGACCCTGGAAGATATCTTGAACACGGAACAGCGCCCCAAAATTGAGGACTACGGGGATTATCTTTATATCGTGCTCAAAATTTTCAATATAAAATCGGATGGCGGCCTTTCTTTGGAACAGGTCAGCATGGTGCTTGGACCCAACTGGATCATATCGTTTCAGGAAAAAGGGGGGACGCTTCTCGCTCCGGTTCAGGAGAGACTTCGGGCCGGCATGGGACGTCTCAGAAAGTCCGGGCCCGATTATCTGGCCCACGCGATTGTCGATGGAATTGTGGACAGCTATTTTGTCATTCTGGACAACCTGGGGGAGCGCATCGAAGAACTGGAAAATACACTGATCAGCCACCCTGTACCGGAAAGCCTGCATGCGATTCAGCGGGTGAAACGCGAGATGATTCTACTCAGAAAATCGGTTTGGCCCTTGCGTGAGATGATCGGCAGTCTTGGGCGGTCCGATTCAGCCCTGATCCGCGAATCATCCCTCATCTATTTTCGGGATGTTTACGATCACATTGTCCAGGTGATCGATACGATCGAAACCTACCGGGATATGCTCTCCGGAATGCTTGACATCTACCTGTCCACGCTCAGCAACCGGATGAATCAGGTCATGAAAGTACTGACCGTCATCGCCACTGTTTTCATGCCGCTTACCTTTATTGCCGGCGTTTATGGAATGAATTTCAAATATATGCCGGAACTGGAGTGGACCTGGGGCTATTTTGCCGTCTGGTGCATCATGGTGGGCATTGCCGT
>JBFXFK010000291.1:0-4790 GCA_050179135.1 Desulfatirhabdiaceae bacterium
ACCTGAATTTTAAAAAATCATTTACCCTGTTGAGAGAACGGGGGTATATTGAACAGATTGCTTCAGTACTTCCCCGGAGGCCGGAAGTACTGTGCGCCGTGGATCATGCCCTTGATTATGTTCGCAGTATGGCATCCGGTTTGGCGTGAAAATGGAAAAACAGAAGCCAGAACTAAGAATTCAGAATAAAAAGGTATATGTCATTTTCATACATAGGGGTTAACATCCCGGAATGATTCATGATCGTTTACAGTGAAAATGCGGTTGACAAACATATTCCATCAAGCTCCGTAGGAGCGACCTGTTTGTAGCGTGACGCATATAAATTCCCCTCAAGCCCCGTAGGGGCGGCCTGTGTATTCCGGTTACAGGCCGCTCCGATGGAGCTTGAGGGGTATAAAAGCATCAATTTCTACAAACAGGGCGCCCCTACTGGGCCTTTAAAGAAGATATCATTTTTATTCTTGGGGGTGAGCAAACCCTTGATCATGTGCGTTTATCATGAGAATGCAGTTGTCAGCTCGCCATCCGGATTTATTGAAAAAATACCAATCAACACGATATGGACAAGATTGGGTCGTCACTTTTTTGATATTAACAGGATTGACGGAGAAATTATGGAATTTGATTTTAAAGAATTATCGGATAATCTGGTTGCAGGAAACAGGGATATTGTTCGTGATTTGACCCAAAAAGCCCTTTCTTCAGGTGTAACTCCTGGGGATATTTTGGAAAAAGGCCTTCTGGCGGGTATGGATATTGTTGGCAAACGGTTCAAAACCTTCGAAATGTTTATTCCGGAGGTTTTGCGAAGTGCAAAATCCATGCATTCAGCCATGGAAATACTTCGTCCCATGTTGATCGCAACGGGTATAAAAACCGCCGGAACTCTTGTAATTGGAACGGTTCAGGGCGATTTGCATGATATTGGAAAAAATCTGGTGGGCATGATGTTTGAAGGCGCTGGATTCTCGGTCGTGGATTTGGGCGTGGATGTCAAACCTCAGGCCTTTGTGGAGGCTGTTTCCAGGCATCAGGCCTGTATTCTGGGCATGTCTGCCCTGCTGACGACCACCATGCCCAAAATGGCGGAAACCGTTATGGCCATCGAGGCCGCCGGGCTTCGGAATCAGGTTAAAATAATGGTCGGAGGGGCGCCGGCCACACCGGAATTTGCCGAAAGTATCGGGGCGGATGCCTATGCTGCCAATGCCACCAGTGCTGTTGAAAAGGCCAAAGCGATTTTATCGTGATCTGAATAATAATTCCGTCAATGGTGCAAGGAGATATGGATGGAAAAACATCAAAAATTTTCAATTGGATATGTGTTGCTTGCCATATGGGGGGTATTGATCCTGCAGAATTTGATGGTATCCACCATGTCAATCAAGGTTATTCCATACAGTGAGTTTATTTCTCAGTTAAAACAGAACAAAATTACGGAAATCGCCATTACCGCCAATCAGATACAGGGAAAACGGATTACGGGTGAAGGCGAAACCGAGTTGTTTCGGACAGTTCGTGTAGATCCGGATATCTCCGGCATGCTGGAGCAGTATCATGTCAGTTTCAAGGGTGAAATTGAATCGACGCTGCTGAGAGATCTGTTTTCCTGGTTTGCACCGATTCTCATTTTTTTTGGCATCTGGTACTTTGCCCTGAAAAAAATGCAGGGGGCTCAGACCGGATTTATGACCATCGGTAAAAACAAGGCCAAAATCTATATGGAAAATGAGCTGAACATCGGTTTTTCCGATGTGGCAGGGGTGGATGAGGCAAAAGCCGAGCTGGTTGAAATTGTAGAATTTTTAAAAGAGCCTGAGCGATATACACGAATCGGTGGGAAAATGCCAAAGGGAATTCTTCTGGTCGGTCCGCCCGGGACCGGGAAAACACTGCTGGCAAAAGCGGTGGCCGGAGAAAGCAAGGTGCCTTTTTTCAGCCTGAGCGGCTCTGAATTTGTGGAAATGTTTGTGGGTCTGGGGGCAGCCAGAGTACGCGACCTGTTTGTACAGGCCAAAGAAAAAGCACCCTGCATCATTTTTATCGATGAACTGGACGCCCTGGGAAAGGCCAGAGGGTTCAGCGGGATGGGGGGGCATGATGAAAGGGAACAGACCCTGAACCAGTTGCTGGTTGAAATGGACGGGTTTGATCAGCGGGCCGGGGTTATTCTGATGGCGGCAACCAACCGTCCGGAAATACTCGACCCGGCCCTGTTGAGGCCAGGCCGGTTTGACCGCCAGATATTGGTGGATCGCCCGGACAAGAAGGGGCGTGAGGAAATTTTAAAGGTTCATCTGAAAAAAGTGACGACGGAGCCGGATGTGGATGTTGAAAGAATTGCAGCCATGACATCCGGCATGGTCGGTGCGGATCTTGAAAACCTGATCAATGAGGCCACGTTGCTGACCGCACGCCGCAATAAAGACCGGGTGGGCATGAGCGAGTTCACCGAAGCGGTCGAACGGATCATCGCGGGTCTTGAGAAAAAGAATCGCCTGATCAATCCGGTAGAAAAGGAAATTGTGGCCTATCATGAACTGGGCCATGCCATTGTTGCCATGACCCTTCCTGGAACCGATCCGGTTCAAAAGGTTACAATCATTCCCAGAGGCATTGCGGCTCTGGGATACACCATGCAGACACCGACTGAAGACCGGTATCTGATGAAAAAAAGCGAGCTGCTCAATAAAATATCGACACTTCTGGGCGGGCGGGCTGCTGAGCAGATCATGTTCAATGAAATATCCACCGGCGCACACAATGATCTGTCACGCGCAACAGATATCGCCCGGAGTATGGTCAAGGAATATGGCATGAGTCCCCGGCTGGGGCAGGTCTATTTTGCCAGTGGGCAACGGTCTCCGTTCATGAATATGATGCCCGAGAAGCCGAATGAATACAGTGAAGCCACCGCCCAACTGATTGATACGGAAATACAGGAAATCATCTCCAGCCAATACCATCAGGCTCTCGATATTCTGAAATCCCGGCAGACCGTTTTGAAAGAGGCATTCAATCTGCTTCTGGAAAAGGAGACCATTGAAGGCAGAGAGCTTCGGGAGTTGATGGATGCAGTCGGAACGAAACAGTAGAAAGGGGAAATTGTCTGCCGATTTTCCGGATTCACTCCGGAAAATCGGCAGTGGGTGATACATCGTTGTTTAATCGATCAGGGCCAGACCGCCATTACCACATTGGTTCGTTCCAGCACATTCCGTTCGCTGGTTCGGGCCAACCCACTGACCATAAATCCGTACGACACCCCGGAAACCGGCGCACCTTCATCGAGCGGTGGCACCTTGATATGATCCCCGTTGACGGAATTGATATCCTTGGTAATCTGCCCGGGTCTCAACCACTCCCAGGTTCCCGCATACCAGATACCGTCCAGTCTGACAAATATCCAGGGATTGGCGTTCAGCAATACCCCGTCGATATAGACACCTGGCCAGACATTTGTTTTGTCATAATCCAGCGTGATGGTGGTGCTGGTGAACTTGACCGAAGGCAGTTTGCTGGTTTGCGCCCATCCGGATACATTGGCATGCAGCCAGACCACGCCTTCGAAATCTTCGGGGACACCCGACTGGGGCGCCACTTCATCCGGTGCCGGTTCGGGAACGAATTGCTTCAGCCATTCAATGAGCCAGATGATGGTATTATAGATATTGCTTTTACCGGTAAGACCGTCCACTTCTGCCACAAAAAGAAGAAACTCCGTGGTCACCGGTTCCAGATCCGGATAATAGATTGTTCCGACAAGATACCCGGTTTGATATGTGGTTGACAGATCGCTTGGAAACTGAACCTTGACTGGAGAGTAGTTGTCAAAAAGCGCCTTGGTGTACTGGATCAGGCCCGGATCTGTACCGGTATAATAGCAATAGGTCAGGGTGAGTTGTTCTGTTGTGCCAGTGGTGGCCATGAAATATCCACTGTCTCCGGCTATGCTGACCGGAACCAGCGTCAGACACATTAAAACAATCAAAATGGCGGTGCTGAATGAATTTATTTTCCGTTTCATGAATCGGTTTCCTCCTAATACAGACCTGAAATAATTATAAAAGCTGACAGGGTGTGCGATATGATACATTTTGATGCCATTCACTCAAGCTAATACAAAAAGTATGCCACATACGAGCGATAGACGATCAGAAAAGAATTTCGCTGCCTTACCAGTGGGAAATGTTTGTTGTGTTGGGAAAAGATAACTGCTGTTTGGATCAGGAGATAAGAAATTTGTGCAATTCAGGCAGGAATGTGTCAGGAAATTGACAGATATGGGATTCATCGCCCTGCTTGAACACATGTCAGGACAGTTGTTCCGGACCATTGATCAGCTTTTGGTCAAAAATTGAACCACACCGTGGCATTTGCAGGCAGTGGAGAGCAAAATGGGACCGGTTGAGCGCTCAATTGTTTTCAAAGCTGAAAACAGATCGGCAGGTGAATATCCGCCAACACCCGGCCCCAGTTGTCGGCTCCGGACCACCACGGATTGAGTGCTCGGAAATTGGCGTGATTCCAGAAAGTCATGCATGATCAGTGGTCGGGGCAACCCCGTGTGGGTACATCGGGCTGCGGGTTCAGGGCAGTTTTCCGGGCACTGAAAATCGGCGATGCTGACATACATTTCACCAATTTTTCCAGGCATGGCGTTGGGCAAAATTTTCCGAATTGAAAGTGGAACGTCGATGGGAGTTATATGTTGTTCCGGCAGGAGTTTGAGCTGAATCCATTCCCACGTCAGATGAATCGGCACAACCGGAATGATCCATTGGGGA
>JBFXFK010000292.1:0-4754 GCA_050179135.1 Desulfatirhabdiaceae bacterium
CTCAACAAATATCTGTTTGAAATGGCCAACATCCGGAACCAGGATTCCTGGATTCATTCCGACAGCCCGGATCAGGCCACGTCAAAAGCCAAAGATCTCGTTCGCATGGCCGTGGCCCGGGCCGGAACACTTCGACCACTGCATGAAAAAGAGATCCCGGTCAACAAACGGGCACTGGTGGTGGGCGGCGGTGTCGCCGGCATGAATGCGGCCATTGGTCTTGCCGATCAGGGATTCGAGGTGGTGCTGGTCGAAAAGGAACCCGAACTGGGCGGCATGGCCAGACGGCTGACCAAAACCATTGAAGGGGCAGATATCCGGTCATATCTGAATGATCTGGTGGAGAAAACCCGGTCTCATTCAAATATTCAGGTATTGACCCAGTCATTGATTGTGGGACACACCGGGTTCAAGGGAAATTTCACCACAGAAGTGCTGGTGGGACCTGGCATGTATGAACGGAAAATCGATCATGGGGCCGTGATTCTGGCAACCGGCGCCACCGAGTACCGGCCGAAAGAATATGAATATGGAAAGGATCCGCGCGTCATGACCCAGGTCGAGCTGGCAGCCCGCCTGCACGACCCGGATGATACGGACCTCTCACGCGTGGTCATGATCCAGTGCGTGGGGTCCCGAAACGATGAAAACCCCAACTGTTCCCGGATTTGCTGCCAGAGCGCCATCAAGAACGCCCTGCATATCCGGGCCATCAATCCCGATGCCGAAGTTTATGTGCTGTATCGGGATATCCGGACATATGGGCTTCTGGAAGATTATTTCACCGAAGCCCGAAAACAGGGAATCCTGTTTTTCCGATACACACCGGATGACATGCCAACAGTCGAATCGACATCCAGTGGTGTCGATGTCACCTTTACCGATCCGATTCTGGGCCGAAAGCTCCAGGTAAATGCCAGTCTTGTGGCATTGAGCGCCGGCATGGTTGCAACCGATACCGAAGAACTTTCATCGATCATGAAGCTGGCACGGAATGCCGAAGGCTATTTTCTGGAGGCCCATGTCAAGTTGCGGCCGGTGGACATGGCGACAGAAGGCGTTTTCATCTGCGGCACCGCACACAGCCCCAAACTGGTGTCGGAAACCATTTCACAGGCACTTGCCGCCGCATCCCGGGCCACCACATTTCTGTCCCAGGACAGTCTGACCCTGTCCGCGGTGACGGCCCGGGTCAATGGCGACATGTGTGCGTCATGTCTGATCTGTGTAAGATCCTGTCCGTATGGTGTGCCCCGGATCAATTCGGAAGGGGTCAGTGAAATCGATATGGCACTGTGTCATGGCTGCGGCATCTGTGCATCGGAATGTCCGGCCAAAGCCATCGAATTGAACTGGTACGAGGATGATCAACTGCTGAGCAAGGTGGATGCGCTATTGGAGGGGGTATTATGACACAGGGATTTGAACCGGTTATCGTGGCATTTTGCTGCAATTATTGAGGATACACGGCTGCGGACCTGGCAGGTTCGATGCGGCTCAATTATCCGTCAAGTATCAGAATCATTCGTGTGCCCTGCACCGGCAAGGTGGATGTCATTCACATCCTCCGGGCATTTGAAAAAGGTGCGGATGGGGTTTATGCCGTGGGATGCATGGAGGGAGACTGCCATTTCACCAGCGGCAATTTCAGGGCCAGAAAGCGGGTGGAACAGGCCAAGAAAATTCTGGATGGTGTCGGCGTGGGGGGAGAACGGGTCAGAATGTTCAACCTGTCATCCGCCGAAGGCCCCCGGTTTGCCGAATATGCCCGGGAAATGGATCAGCAGATCCGCGATCTGGGACCCAATCCGATCAAGCTGGCCTTGAAACAGGCGGCATAGCATCGAAGAGGGGAAGTTGAGAAGAGAGGAAGAGCGTGGCCTGTCATTGATGTCGTTTATGTCCTTTTGGTCCTTTGGAGCCAAATATTACACATACCTTCCTATTGATGTTCAAAACCGGAAGAAAGGGTGATTTCACATGATTGTTGCCGACAAAAAACCCATAGAAGAGATTATCGAACAGATCAGGCCCTATCAAAATGTATTGATTCTGGGCTGCAACGAATGTGTCACGGTCTGCGAAGCCGGCGGGAAAAAAGAAGTCGGCATTCTGGCTTCTGCCCTGCGGATGTATTTTTTGAATAACGGAAAAGACCTGCGGATCGATGAAGTGACACTCGAACGCCAGTGCGATCATGAATATCTGGAGGAAATCCGGGACCGGATTGACCGATACGATGCGGTCGTTTCCCTGGCCTGCGGCGTCGGGGTTCAGTTCATGGCCGAGAAATATCTGTCCAAACCCGTTTATCCGGGTGTCAACACCTGCTTTCTGGGCGTGACGGAAAAACGGGGTCTCTGGACCGAACGCTGCCAGGCCTGCGGCCAGTGCATTCTGGCCTATACCGCCGGAATCTGCCCGGTTTCCCGATGTGCGAAACGGCTGCTGAATGGCCCATGCGGCGGTTCAACAAAGGGGGCCTGTGAAATCGGAAAGGATGTGGACTGCGCCTGGCAGTTGATTGTGGATCGTCTGAAGGCGCTCAACCGGTTGGATGACTATGAAAAACTTTTCTCGATCAAGGACTGGTCCACAGATCGTGCAGGCGGACCCCGAAAAGTCGTCAGGGAGGATGTACAGATATGACCACCAAAACCCCCAGCAAACTGGAACGGATTCTGGCCGCAGGCCATCTGGCGGTTACCTCGGAAGTGGGCCCCCCCCGGGGAAGCGACCCCAAACATCTGGAAGAAAAGGCGCATCTGATCAAAAACCATGTCGATGCCATCAATGTAACGGATAATCAGACATCGGTCACCCGGTTGTGCAGCTTGGCAGCCTGTATCCGGCTGAAGCTGATGGGCCTGGAACCGGTTCTGCAGATGGTGACACGGGATCGAAACCGGATTGCGCTTCAAAGCGACATTCTGGGTGCGGCATCGTTTGACATTCACAATATTCTCTGCCTGTCAGGTGATCATCAAAGCTTTGGGGACTGCGCACAGGGGCAGAATGTTCATGACATCGATTCCATGCAACTGATTCAGACGGTCCGACGCATGCGGGATGAGGGAAAATTTCTGGGTGGCGCCGATATCGATCGCCCCCCGCAACTTTTTGTCGGGGCCGCTGCCAATCCGTTTGCCGATCCGTTTGAAATCCGGGTTCCCAGACTCGCCAAAAAAATCGCAGCCGGTGCTGAATTCATCCAGACCCAGTGCATCTACAATCTGGACAAGTTTGAGCTGTGGGTCAAAATGGCCAGAGATCGGGGTCTGACCGAAAAGGTTCATATCATGGCAGGGGTGACGCCGCTCAAATCCGCCGGCATGGCCCGATATATGAAAAACCGGGTTCCGGGAATGGATGTGCCGGATGATGTGGTCAAACGGATTGCCGGTGTGCCCAAGGAAAAACAGCCCGAAGAGGGTATTGCCATCTGTGTGGAAACCATTCAGCGCCTGAAATCGGTGGAAGGGATTCATGGCTTTCACATCATGGCCATTGAATGGGAAGAGAAGGTCGCGGAACTTGTGGAAAAAGGCGGGTTGTATCCAAGACCACAGGTTTGAACGGTTGAGAATGACATTTATATCCAATAAAGGAAGGTGACCCATGAGCGAGAAAAAACGGATACTTCTGGTGGATGATGAACCTGATTTTTCCATGATTGTTCAGGCTTATCTGGAAAAAGAGGGCTTTGATACGGAACTGGCATACAATGGACTGGAGGGGTATGAAAAAATCAGGGTCAATCCGCCTGATGCCGTCGTACTGGATGTCATGATGCCGGAAATGGACGGCTATGAACTGTGTGCCAAACTGAAAAAAGACAGTTCATTTGCCAATATCCCGGTCATTCTTCTGACCGCGGTAGCAGATCATGTCACATCAACCCGATATTCGCATTATGACGGCATGAGCATGGAAGCGGATGACTATCTCCCCAAGCCGGCATCGGCGGAGGAAATTACCCAGAGCGTCAAACGGCTGCTGGGAATGTGAAATGAGTGGCCTGTGTTCAGTCAGTGGCCAGTGTTCAGTGGTTAGTGGCCAGTCAGTAGATTGAAGCCAGAATAAATTAGAAACCGTTGCATTTTATAAAGACAGTAGACAGTAGACATTAGGCAGAATAAATAAGGAATCGTTGCATTTTAAAAAATGATATTTTCCTTATTTATTCTGAATTCTGGATTCTGGATTCTGAATTAAGGAGACGTCATCATGTCCACGGATGTCATTACATTGTCGTCAACCAAAGGCAAAAGCATGTTCAAGGACCGGGTCATGGCGCTTCTGCCTGACGGCGGAAATCTGAACCTTTGTCTGACCTGCGGCGCCTGTTCCTCGGGATGTCCGGCTTCGGGGCTGGACAACATGGACCCCCGAAAGTTTTTGCGGTTGGCGTCTCTGGGGCTTGACGATGAACTTTTAAGCTCGAACTGGGCATGGATGTGTACGATGTGCCAGCGCTGTATATATGTGTGCCCCATGAAAATCGACATTCCGCAACTGGTATTCAACACACGGGCAAATTGGGCCAGAGACAAAAAGCCGAAGGGGATCATGGGATCCTGCGATATGGCCTTGAAGCACGACACATGCAGTGCCATGGGAGCATCGGAAGAAGACTGGCGGTTTGTAGTGGAAGATGTGGCCGGAGAGGTCCGGGAAAACCAGCCGGGTTTTGAAAACCTGGAGGCCCCCATGGACAAGGTGGGTGCTGAATTTTTTCTGAATCAGAACTCGCG
>JBFXFK010000293.1:0-4734 GCA_050179135.1 Desulfatirhabdiaceae bacterium
CTGCGAACATAATCAAGGGCATGATCCACGGCGCACAGTACTTCCGGCCTCCGGGGAAGTACTGAAGCAATCTGTTCAATATACCCCCGTTCTCTCAACAGGGTAAATGATTTTTTAAAATTCAGGTCAAAAACCCAACTGATTTGAAGCAGCTTGAAATCATTCAGGGTTTTGATATGCTTCAAAGATGCGAAGGTGTTATTCATGATGGACTGAATGACTTCGGGTGAGCATTCGGGCGCATCCGGAAGCCCCAGCTCGATTGCCGGATTTGGGGAATCTTTTTTTTCCCGGTAATACGCTGTGACAACCCGCCAGATATCCAGTTTGTCTGCATCCCGAATCAGTTTCATGAAAAGCAGGGTCCGGGATGATTCATGCAGGGGAAGAACAGCCGCATTGTGGAATGCAATGGCTTTTGAAAAAATTCGCCTGTCTGACACGTTAATTGAAGAAGCGATACGATTTATTGAAAGTACCCTCAGCCCCAATCGCGCATGATTTTCTGACTCCCTGTCAAAAAATGTCCGATACCGCCGATACTGCTCAAACCGGCCAATATCATGAAACAATGCAATGGCCTCGGCAAGTGACCTGTCCGGCTTGGAAAAATTGAGATCGTCGATCAGTTCGATCATATTCCGGCAAACCTGATGCGTATGATCTTCTTTCAACCGGATATTCCGGTCAAAATCCGGCTCTCCGGTATAATATTTCAAAACATGGGCGCCAAACCAGTTTTTCAGTCGATCGAGGTCATCGGTATTCATGGCTCTGGATGTTTTACCCTGGGGTTGCGGTCTGCTCCCGGACGTTTCATTCAAAACGCAGGGAAACGCGTCCGTTATTTGAGATTTATCAGATTGTTGACGCCTTTGACACCGGTGACACTTTTGGCGACAGCAGTCGCCTGATCTTTTTCTTTCTGGGAATTGACTGCACCGGTCAATGTGACCTCCCCCTGAAACGTGGCAACAGAAATGGCAAAACCACTCAGCATTTTGTCATCAAATATTTTGGTTTTGACAACCGTGGTGATGGTGGCATCATCCACCACCTGTCCGGCCGAACGACCTGCCGGAGTCTGACACCCCCAAAACGTCAACATCAGGGCGACGCCCAACACCAGCAGGAAAAGTCTGGATGATAATTGCATTTTTTTCTCCTTTCATCATTTGCATCGTTAATGGGTTCAACATCCTGTCCGCTCTGTTCATGTAACAAAAATGCACGATGACATCAAGGTCACTTTGCCGGTTTTTCACACAGCCTTCGGGTCAGCTCCTCACTCAAAAACAGAATGGATTCGATATCCAGGTGCCTGACGATTGTTTCATCGAACAACAGTCTGGCTTTGGCCGCAAACCCTTCGGATGGTTCCGCGTCCCAGAACTGCAGAAAAATCGGAATCCGCGGCAATGGTTGAAAGACCCTGGCCACATCTGCCGCCGCTCCCGCATTGTTTTGCGTCACGCCTCCCAGACGGTCCGCAGCAGCCTGCAACTCCGAAATGCGGCAGGCAAAGCGATCCTGAAGCACCATTTCCACATGCTCCCGCATGGATTTGATTTTTGACACGGTATTTGGAATTTCTTCCAGAGCCTTCCATTTGCCCGTGGGCACGTCACGCCCGCCCTGAGCCAGATGGTTATAGATAAAAACCTGTTCCCATCGATTCAATTCCGCCCCGCTTTTGGTCTGTATGCTGTTTTCCCGAACGAAAATGGTATCCTGAAAATATGGCAGCGCCAGACACGGGCCATCACCCGTATCCATCAGGATACCGCCGATCCGTTCCGGCAAGGCAGTCAGTGCCATGGATGCGGCCCGTTTTCTGGCCCATATCAGGGCGTCTTGGGCCGGATCCCGTTTGGTCCACTTATTGGCGTCATACTGATCCATCAGTTCCGGCTGATATCGTGCCAGCATATCCGCCGGAATATGGGGACATTTGCCAAGCGGAAGTTTTTCAGACACCACCATGGATGCGAATGCCAGACAGGTGAGATATCCGCAATCCCTGCAATTGGTCTTGGGCAATATTTTTTTATAAATATCAATAGCGGAAAGTGCCAAGGTAATCCATCCTGTTCCCTGGAATTGTTGGTATAAAGAAAAAAGCCGTTATTCATGATCAGGCAATTTAAAGATTGATCTTTTTTTTTGATTATGCACTATTTAAAGCCTGAATGAAAACCTCTTTTCATGCAAAGTTTTATGGCATCGCGGATTTATGGAAAAAAGTCAGCAAAAATCAGAAATGTTATCCAATTCAAACCATCTTTTCAGAATCATTATGTGTTTCGTTTTTTCTCTCAGCCTGACATCCTGCAGATTAAACCAGCCGATGTTCAATGATGCCGCATGGCAGCGGGATATCAATGGGACAGACCCGGCTCTTCTGTATGCGCCCCATTATGGTAACGGAAAATATTTTAACCCGTGGATGCCGGCCACTCATGGCAGCCCCGGTCGATTTCTGAGATGGAAACTGTCATCCCGGCAAGATTACACAGAAGAAGAGAAAAAGGCCATGCCCGGATTTAAAACCGGGCTCAAAGCCCGGATCGATGACCTGCTGCCTGAAGATGACTTCATTGCCTGGATAGGTCATATGACGTATCTGATCCGTGCCAATGGAGAATTATGGCTCTTTGATCCCATGTTTTCCGATCGGGCACTGATTCCAAAACGGGTCACCCCCCCTGCCCTTTCCCTGGATGAAATGAATGCCTTTCCGGAAAAATTGAACATCGTCATTTCACATAACCATTATGATCATTTGGATGAGGCAAGTCTTAAGGCCCTGAATCACGATGCGCGCGTCTTTGTCCCACTGGGGTTGAAAGGGACTGTGGCGGATACCGGAAAACACCATGTGACGGAAATGGACTGGTGGCAAAAGATTGACTGTGGCAACGGGACAACCCTGGTCTGCCTGCCGGCGCAACACTGGTCCCGACGGGTGTTTCAGGCAAGCAACACAACCCTGTGGGCCAGTTTTATGCTCATTACCCGAAACACGACCATCTATTTTGGTGGCGACAGTGGCTATTTTATCGGTTATCGTGAATTCTCAAAGCAATATCCGGAAATCGACTACGCGATCATCTCAACCGGCGCCTATCATCCCCGCTGGTTCATGCATTATGCGCACATGAATGCCGATGAGTCGCTGCAGGCGTTTCTGGATCTGGGCGCCGGATTTTTCATTCCGGGACACTGGGGCGCCTTCCAGCTTGGAGATGAGCCGGTCGGTTATCCCCTTCTGGATCTTCGGCGAACCATGACAGCCACCGGATTTGACACATCAAAAGCCCTGATCATGGATATTGGTGAACTGATCCGGATTCCGGGAAAAAAAGCGATAACATTACTCAGGGAGCTTTCCGGATGAAGATATTACTGGTCTCGGCCAATACCGAAAGCATCAATATGCCGACCCTGCCTGTCGGACTGGGGTGGGTGGCTGCATCGGCCATCCACGCGGGCCATACGGTTCGCTTTGTCGATCTGATGATGGAGCCCGATCCCCTGAAAAACCTTGCTTCAATTGTGGATGAATTCAGGCCGGAAGCCATCGGGATATCCATCCGCAACATCGATGATCAGTCTTCCCGAAACCCGAAATTCCTTCTGGAGAACGCTCGGCACATTGTTTCCGTCTGCAAGGAGCGCAGTGCGGCGCCAGTGATTTTGGGCGGCGCCGGATACAGCATCTTTCCCCAAAGCGCTTTGGCATATCTGGGTGCGGACATGGGGATTCAGGGTGAGGGAGAAACCGCATTTTTGGCCCTCCTCGACTGTCTGGCTGGTGGCGGTGATGTCCGTGACGTTCCCGGATTGTTTTTGCCTGACGCGGGGTGCCGGACACCACGGGCCTATACGCGGAAACTGGACACGCTCCCACCGCCGGACCCGCGTCTGTTTCATCTGAAAGCCCTTGAAAACCCCGCTTATTTTCTGCCGGTTCAAACGCGGCGGGGATGCCCGTTAAAATGCAGTTATTGTTCAACTGCCGCCATCGAAGGCGGGACCATCCGCAAATTGTCCATCCCGAAAGTCGTATCCCATTTGCTTGAATGGAAGACAAACGGGGCGCACCAGGTCTTTTTCGTGGACAATATTTTCAACCTGCCCCCGGGATATGCCGAAACGCTTTGCCGGGAAATGATTCTGGCCCGGTGCAATCTGAAATGGCGGTGCATCCTGTACCCGGGAAATGTTACGGAATCTTTGGTCATAAAAATGGCCGAAGCCGGTTGTACGGATGTGAGCCTGGGCTTTGAAAGTGGTGACAACCGGATGCTGCACGCCATGAACAAACGCTTCAAAATCGAAGATATCCGGTATACTGCCGGAATCCTGGCGGATCACGGCATCCGGTGCATGGGATTTTTATTGCTTGGCGGTCCGGGAGAGACCCGCGAGACCGTGTTGCAAAGTCTGGCCTTTGCCGAGTCCCTGAATCTGGATACCATACGGGTGACGGCAGGAATACGAATTTACCCCTATACCGAACTGGCCCGGACCGCGCTACAGGAGGGTGTCATTTCGCCATCGGATACTTTACTGAAGCCCCGTTTTTATATGGCAGACAAGCTGGGGGATTGGCTGTACGCCACCCTTGAGACATATAAATCCGCCCACCCGAACTGGATTTTTTAATTTCTTGCGGCCAGGTGATATACTCCGATATTCTATAGCTATGATTTTTGGGAAGGCAGCAGGGAG
>JBFXFK010000294.1:0-1513 GCA_050179135.1 Desulfatirhabdiaceae bacterium
CTGAATTTCAGCTTGGCGGCAGCAGCGGAGAAATTTTTTGTCAACTACGGCCCATACACGATTGATGGTCAAAGTCCGGATAAAGGAACGATTGTCGGCTGGCAACAGGTTTTTGACCATTTGACACGATTGGCTCCATACGTTAATTGGATAAGGACGTATACTTGCAGGAATGGCCTGGAGAACGTTGGTCCAATCGCTCATTCTTTTGGCATGGGGTAGTTGCCGGTTGTTGGCTCAGCAAGGATAAGGAGACAAATGATGCCGAGCTGAACGCATTAATCACAGTTTGTCAAAAAGGCGATGCTGATGTGGCTTTGGTTGGATCAGAAACGCTCTACCGGGGTGATCTTACGAGCGCAGAACTGATTGGTTATATTAACCGATTTAAAAGTGCCGTACCGGGATTTCCCGTCATGACTGCCGATGCTCACAGCGCCCTATCTGCAAATCCTTCCGTTGTCCATGCCGGCGATGCGGTCATGGCCAATTCTTATCCGTATTGGGATGGAATTTACATTATGGATGCTGCTTCTCATTTGCGTGACAGCTATCTGGATCTCAAGGAGCAGTTCCCTGACAAGCTCGTTGTGATCAGTGAAACGGGCTGGCCAACAACCGGAGATTCTGTGGGATCGGCTGTTCCCGATCCGATTAATGCGGCCTGGTATTTTTGGTGTGTCGAATCCTGGGCGAAGACAGAGGGTGTGGTTGTGTTTTATTTCGAAGCATTCGATGAACCATGGAAGGCGGTCTATGAGGGCTCCCAAGGCAGTCATTGGGGTCTTTTTGACCAATATGGTGTTTTGAAGCCGTATATGGAATATGGTTTTTCCAATTCTATTCTACCTGAAAACTATTGGAAGTGATTTTTTAGATTGGAAACTATAATCGGTAACGACAGTCATCGGGATAGCCCCCAGATCGTCTGGAATGCTGTCAGTCTGGGTCTGGTGGATTATGTAACGGCTCTCGATATTCAAAAAAAGACGGCAGAAAGCCTGATCTGCCATTCCGACCAATATGCAGCGGTCCTGTTTCTGGAGCATCCCCCTGTCTTTACCCTGGGGAAACGGGGGGGACTGGATAATCTTCAGGTTTCTCCGGAATTTCTGGCATCACAAAACATTCCGGTCGTTCCCACGGACCGGGGCGGCAACATCACGTTTCATGGACCGGGTCAACTGGTGGTTTATCCCGTCATCCACCTGACCAGAAACCGTCTGTCCGTGGTCGACCTGGTCGGCAGGCTGGAAGATGTCATGATTCAAACCCTGAAAATCTGGAATATTTCAGGACAGCGCAGTCCGGTCAACCACGGTGTATGGGTTGGCAAAAAAAAAATCGGAAGCATCGGGATTCATATCAAGAAAGCAGTCTCGATTCATGGTATCGCCCTGAATGTCAACAATTCCCTGGCGCCGTTTGACTGGATCAATCCATGCGGTCTGACCGGAATTTCCATGACCTCCATGAAACAGGAGCTGAATCGGGATGTGCCCATGGACCAGGT
>JBFXFK010000294.1:1613-4685 GCA_050179135.1 Desulfatirhabdiaceae bacterium
AAATCTTCCATCCCGATGATCTCATCCAGATACACATTCCGGCAGCACAGGCCATGACAGATATCCAGACATCGGTTCAGATAGGGCTTGGCAGCCAGGTTCAGGGCCTTTTCCGCCTCACGGATTTGCCGGCAGACCCGGGTCAGAGCCAGGCCATCTTCTGGATGAAGCGACTGACAAATGCGACGGGCACTGTTGAATTCATGGAGCAATCCCATCCCCATTTTCTCCGGTTGCAGTCTGGGGTACGCCAGCAGGTAACCAGGGGTTCAGAAAAAGCCAGCATCCCCTATCACTGTCGTACGGCGGTGATCATTGTCCTCCAGGTAAGTTTTTCGAAATAAAAGGCATCATACCATAACCAGTAAAAACGGTTGGCATTCACAAATGAATAGCCATCCGGATGATCATCGAACCGGTCGTAAGAGTCGGCCAGAATGAGGACATCATCCCAGGGATCATGGTTATTTCGGGTGTCATACCCGACCACCACCACCCAATGCCCTCCCAGATCCGCCCATTCGACGATGGTCGGTATGCCGTTCATCACATTTTCCCGAAGTTTTTGGAGTGCGGAGCCATCATTGACATCTTCATATTCAACGTCCGCGTCAAATCCATGCGATCTCAGCCAGGAAAGCATCTCATCCGGCGTTGTTCCGGGTTTGCCGCCATCTTTCAATACATCCATGCTTCGCGCGCCCATTTCACGGGCGATTCTCATCTCGGTAACCGAATCCGCCGAAATGTTTTCCAATCGGTAGTAAATGGCAATTGCCATCAGCGCAGCAGGCCCGCAGGTGTATTCTGTGGTCTGCTGGTATCCGTGCACGCCCGGAATAAAATATACCCCTTTTTGTTTTAGCAGATTTTCCGGTTCCGGTTTGGGGAACCATGCGGTTTTTACAAAACATGTCCCCGGCGGATTGCCTGAAGATGAAATTTCCCTGAATCCACATGCGCTGACCGTAAGGGATATCAGGATAGAAAGGCACAATAAGCCCGTGTGGATGATTCGGAAATTTTCCATTTTTCTTTTATGAAGTACCCTGCTATTCATCCAGAAACTTGGGAAAATGCATCCGCAACCCTTTTCCGGGAAGGGTCATCAGGGTTGATGTACCGTGAGCGACCAGATCCCGGTTGGCATCCCATACTTTTGATTCCGCATAACTGATTGATTTGCCGGATCGGATGGCGCTGCCTTCTGCAATCAGTATCCCGGTTGTAACCGGTTTGAGATAATTCAGTTTCAAATCGATGTTTACCAGACCGGCATCCTCCGGAATTCTCATGAATGCTGCCCAGAACGTCGCTGTGTCGATCAGCGTGGCCAATACGCCACCATGAACCATTCCAAATGGCTGGAGATGACATCGTCCGGTGATCAGCCGGATGACCGCCCGGTCAAATTCGATTTCTGACAGGCTCATGGACATATGGGCGGGATACGGGCTGGTATTGACGATTTCCATCAATTCAAGCATGTACTTCGGGTTTGGTTTCGACAAAGATCCCTCCATTGTCATGGATATGATGAATGTTGCAGGTCAAAACGATGAACATCATTCCCGGCTTTGGGAAGCCGGGCAGAGAGGACATCCTCCTGCCCAAATACAGACAGGAGGATTCTCAAAGGATGCGGATCAGGCGGATGCCATCACATGACAGCCGAGAGAAAGGCGGATTTGAAAAATTCCCGGTTCATCCGGGCGATATTGACAATGGAAATTTCTTTGGGGCATTCGGCCTCGCATTCCCGCTCATTGGTGCAGTTGCCAAACCCAAGCTCGTCCATTGTGCAGACCATGGACATGGCCCGTTTGGCAGCCTCGGGTTTGCCCTGGGGAAGAAGGGCCAGATGGGAAATCTTGGCGCTGACAAACAGCATGGCCGCCGCATTGGGACAGGCCGCCACACAGGCGCCGCAACCGATGCAGGCCGCGGCATCCATGGCCTTGTCCGCAATATCCTTTGGAATGGGAACACTGTTGGCATCAGGGGCCCCACCGGTGTTGGTGGAAACATATCCCCCTGCCTGAATGAGCTTGTCCAGCGGACTGCGATCCACAATCAGATCCCGGACAACCTTGAATGCCTTTGCCCGAAAGGGCTCGATGGCCAGGACATCCCCGTCCTTGAAATGACGCATGTGAAGCTGACAGAGTGTGGTTGCCTTTTCCGGCCCGTGCGGCCGGCCATTGACCACTGCACCGCATTGACCGCAGATGCCTTCCCGGCAGTCCGAATCAAAAGAAACGGGTTCTTTTCCATCCAGTGTCAGTTGTTCGTTGACCACATCCAGCATTTCCAGAAACGACATGTCGGTCGAAATGCCACTGGCGTGACAGGTTTCAAATCCACCCTTATCCTGAGCGGTTTTCTGTCGCCAGATCTTCAGCGTGATATTGATGGTTTTTGTCACTTGTAACTCCTTTGCGTCAGATGGACATTTTCAAATACCAGCGGCTCCTTGTGAAATACCGGCTCCTGACCATCTCCGGCATATTCCCAGGTCGAGACATGGCAGAAGTTTTCGTCATCCCGCCGGGCCTCGTTCTCATCTGTCTGAAATGCCTCGTTGAAATGCCCACCGCAGGATTCCCTTCGGGTCAATGCATCGATGATCATCAGTTCACTGAATTCAAGAAAATCCGCTACCCGGCCGGCCCGCTCCAGACTCTGATTCAGGTCCCCGTCTGTACCCGGAATCCGGACATTTTTCCAGAAATCCGACCGCAGTTCCTGAATCATGATCCGGGCTTTGGAAAGGCCCTCGTCGTTTCGGGACATGCCGCAATAATCCCACATGATTTTTCCCAACTGCTTGTGAAAATCATCCACGGTCCGGTTGCCGTTGATGGCCATCATCCTGTGAATCCGGCTGCCCGCTTCTTTTCTGGCAGCCTGGAATTCCGGCGCCGAACTGGAAATTTTGGGCAGGGATGTACCGGCCAGATATCCGCCAATGGTGTAGGGGATGATGAAATAGCCATCGGCCAGCCCCTGCATCAGGGCGCTGGCGCCCAGGCGGTTGGCGCCGTGATCCGAGAAGTTGGCCTCACCCAGCAC
>JBFXFK010000295.1:0-4684 GCA_050179135.1 Desulfatirhabdiaceae bacterium
ACCGCAGAGGTCATGCTCTTCCTGAGAAGTACGTTGCTTTGCGGCAGATGGAACAATATGGTAAAGAACCTGTTCAGACTAAACCGGAA
This sequence comes from Desulfatirhabdiaceae bacterium, assembly GCA_050179135.1. Classification (GTDB taxonomy): domain Bacteria; phylum Desulfobacterota; class Desulfobacteria; order Desulfobacterales; family Desulfatirhabdiaceae; genus UBA4064. Next base: position 90 of record JBFXFK010000295.1, read on the forward strand.
CGGCATATTACTTTGCCACTAAATGGGATTGCACCCAAGCAGGGTGGCAGTTTTAACAGTTTGATAATTTACGGGAAAATGAATAGCGTTTGAAATGCGGAATACGTAATATTTTTTTATGGCCGATTATTGCTTGATTTTGGATTGGGGGCCGTCACGCCGGTAGGTCAGGCTGGTCGGTTTTTGGCCTGCCTGACATGAGATAGAATGCCGTTCGGCCCATGTAGCATAGGGCCTTGTGCCCGTTTTATTCGTAAATACCAAAACCGGTGATACGCCGGAAACGCCCACAAGGGGCTATGCTACAGGGCCGGAATGCCATTTGGCTGAATGTCAGGGAGTCGCAAACCGCTGCGACACCCTGACCTACGTTCCATCCAGCCATCCCAATCATTCCAATTATCAAAATCACGCAATTCCATCCGGTGTGCAGCATAGCAGCCGGGCAGAAAAATTTGTGCCTGTCTGCCTTTGAATATGAATTCTGTCTTCAGACATATTCTCCGTCCCAAAGCTCATCCAGAAATCTTCCAAACGGTAGAACCCGTATCCCGTCCACTTCCCTGGCCCTTGGTTCCAGGCTGACACACAGGTACCGCTTGAGCTGTTTTTCCGCCATCAGCGCATGCAGAGGCTTCAGATCCTGCGATGTAATATTGGTCTTGGCTTTGGCTTCCACGGCTGTGTGATCGCCGATAATAAAATCCACCTCAAAGCCGCTAGTCGAACGCCAGAAACAAATTGGCAGATGGGAAACATAGTCACTGTGACTGGAAAGCTCATGCATCAAAAATGTTTCAAACGCTTCACCAAATTCGGGTGTGCCCGGCAAGAACGGTCTTTCCTGCAGCGCGGATACGATGCCGATATCGAAAAAATAATATTTTGACGATGCCAGTGGCTTTCGTTTTACCGTTTTTCGCCATGCAGGCAGTTCACGCAGGATCAGGGTATCTTTCAGAATTTCAAAATATTCATATACCGTGGTTCTGGCTACCTGGGCATCACTGGCAATATTGGTGAAGTTGACAATACCACCATTGCTGTGGGCTGCAATTTTTAAAAAACGACTGAAAGCGGGAATGTTTCTTGTGGCGCCTTCTGCCATGATTTCCTGTTGTAGGTACAGACCGGCATAGGCCTGAAGATCGGCACGGGGATCATCGGAAAAATAGACGGACGGCAGCAGGCCGCGTTCCATTGCCTTGTAAAGATCGAATTGATCGCCCAGCTCCCGATATGTCAGTGGATGCATATACAGGGTACGGGCCCGCCCTCCGAGAAGATTGACACCGCCTCTGCGCAGCTTCCTGGCACTGGATCCGGTCAGAAGAAAATGAATGTCCCGGGATTCGATCAGACGATGAACCTCATTGAGCAGAGAGGGCAGTCTTTGGATTTCATCGATGACAACAAGTTTAGTCCCAAAGGCAATCTCCTGCCCCAGTCGTTCAGGCTGACGACTCAGTGTCAGATAAATCGAGCTGTCCAGAAGATCGTAAAACAGCACATCGGGCATCGCATGCCGAATCAATGCGGTTTTGCCGGTCTGACGTGGACCAAGTAAAAAATGGGAGCGTTTCTCCAGCAGCCCGGGGATATCCAGATGTCGATTGATCCAGTTTGGTTTCATGATATGATTCCTCGTCAAGTAAGTCGTCATTTATCATCTTAAATGACGACTTACTTGTCAACATCAATTACCGCTTTGTAACTGTTCCGTTAAAAGTCTCAGATGAATGTCAGTGAGTCGTGAAAATCGTGAAACCCTCACCTGCTTGCCATCCAACCAATCATCCAATTCATCCTGGTCATTTCAATTATCAAAATCCCTTTCATTGATTGCATCGACATGATATTCTCATCGCGTTTTTTCTGATGCATATCATTGCTCCGGGAGCTGCCATGCACCATTATGACATTGCAGCCATAATGGTGATTGAAACCTGCCGGGATGAAATCCTGCGCCGGTTTATGAATCTGGATGCCAACCCGTCCACGTTTATCACGTATCTGCCCCGGGAAACCGTCAGCGTCAGGCGAAGCGAGGTTGTCGATCAGGCGGGCATGCAGACACTGTTTTCATTGACGGAGGGACATCCTGTGCCATGCGCATTTAATGTTGGAATGGCAAGTTAGGGGGCAAAGTCTGATCGGTAAATGCCTTTTCCCTGCTTTGGATGGATAGCCATTTTCATTCCTGGGGGTGAACATCCTGGATGATTCATGATCGTTTACCGTGAAAATGGTTATTCAGGTGCAAAGGGGCAGAGGGCCAACGGGACAAAGTTTAATCGGTAAATGTCCTATCCCGGCTTTGGAAAGCCGGGCTACGATGGCTGGCCCATTTTCATTAGTGGGGGTGAACATCTCGGAATGATTCATGAGCGTTTAACCGTGAAAATACACCCAGCCATCGTAGCCCGGGTTTCTTTACCCGGGAATAAAGCGGTAAATTCCAATTCCCGGGTTTGGAAACCCGGGCTACGATAGGCCACATCCTGAAACAACATTATTATTTCCATATCCAGTGGGTGTACATTAAATCATTATCTTGAAAGCTATATCGAATATCAAAACATATCCAAATAGAGGTGAGGGGTGATTCACTGGAATGTTCGGGAAGAACTCAGTCTGGCGAACCGGCTCAGGCGTTCCTATTATGAACTGCTGCGGGATCAATTGGATCAGTGGATGATTCAATCCGCACTGGTGGATTCATATGCCAATTTCAGCAGCAAAAAGCAGGCCTATCCATTTGTGGAAAAACGGGAGCTGAAGCCCCGGGCAAGAATTCCGGACATTGAGCATAAAAACCAGAATTCCTTCCTGGTCATTTTTGTTGAAGACACCATTCCCATATCTTTTAAAAAATATATCCGGTTTTTCAATGAAAACAAGACGACCCGAACCAATCTGACCGAAGCCCGGGTTTTGTCCCTGGCAGATGATTTTGACAGAAATCAGAAATATATCGAAGCGATCATTTTTCCCGATTTGCTGAAAAAACTGATACCGGTTGATTATGCCATGCTGATTCAGCGGGACCCGGCTTCCCGAACCCGGGACCGGTATCATCTGTCTCATTTTCATGTCCGAATTGACTGCCCGATTGCCAAAGCGGCTGAAATGATGGCTCTGAATCTGCGTTATATTTCAAAGGATCTGTATGAGAGGGGGGATAAATACGCCGAGGATATCCAGAAAAAATTTTTTGAATTTTATGGCCTGCCCTTCATGTCCGGCGGCAGAAGAACAGCGGCCATTGTGGCGGCCCAGTATCTGAAAAAGCTCCCCTGTATCTCGACTGTGTATGTGGGCAGCGCGGCAACCCGGTCTTTAACACGGATATCGGAGAGAGGAACCTCAAAAGCGGTTTTGATCAAATTGACCAATGAGGAAATGCATCAATTGGCAGAGAGTCATCAACTCAGCATCCATTCATTTCACAAAAACTATGTGGTGCATAAACGGGAGGGATATGGCATCAGCATTTTTCAGGCATGTTATTCCTCAACGGATCAGGCCCGTCAGCCAGATGATGGGAAGTTGAGAGAGTTGCGGCCGGATCTGAACTGGCAGACGGTTTCGGTTCAGCATATTCTGCCAAAACCCGGCGTGTGGCGTTATCCACCGCTGCCGGTCAATCTGATATACTCATAGATGACGCTTATCCCCTTCCCCCGATTGGGGGAAGGGGCCATTTTGAAATACCCGTATCAATCCCTGCTGTTGGTCACGCCCATGATGCGAAGCAGCATGAGAAAGAGATTGATAAAATCCAGATACAGCGTCAGTGCTCCCAGAATGGCGCCTTTTCGAATGACGCCTCCCTCAAGACCGTCCGGCTGAGTCAGTGCCATCATCTTCAGTTTCTGGGTGTCATAGGCTGTCAGACCAACAAACACAATCACACCGACATAACTGATGATCATGCTCATGGCTGAGCTCCGGATGAACAGATTGACCAGAGACGCGATGATGATACCAATAAGTCCCATGGCCATAAAACTTCCCATGGATGTCAGGTCGCGCTTGGCATTCATGCCATAGATACTGGTTGCCACGAATGTCGCTGCGCAGATGAAAAATGTCGATGCAACAGATGCACTGGTGTAAACCAGAAAAACAAACGCAAGGGTCAGTCCGTTCAGCATGGCATAAATCATGAAAACCCCGGTTGCCGTGGATGCCTGCATCCGGTTGATCCGTGCGCTCAGATAAAAAACCAGAGCCAGTTCGGCGATGATCAGTCCAAAAAAGATCAACTGGTTTCCATAAATCACCTGAAGCAGTCCAGGGCTGTTTGCGACTGCGAACGCGACAAATCCGGTTATTCCCAGTCCAACAGCCATCCAGTTATAGACGCTGCGAATGAACTGATTGACCAAAATTTGGGCCTGTGTTGCGCCATACGCTAAGGGCTGCATTTTTAACCTCCTGATTTTCTTTAAATTTAAATAAAAGTATTGTAAATATTCGGTAAACTGGTTTCTTTTTACTCATCCTTTTCATATTCAGAAAAAAATCGAGCAAGCATCATTTTTTACGGGACACGCCAAATTATTTATGATATGGAATGTCCATGCTTGATC
>JBFXFK010000296.1:0-4659 GCA_050179135.1 Desulfatirhabdiaceae bacterium
GACAGAATCTCCAGTATTTCCCTGAGCTGACTTCGAATTTCTTCCAGATAATCAGGCGATTTATGCCGGGGTGGTGATGCTTTCCTTTGCTTCAGCTCCTGTCGGCATCCTTCGATGGTCAGTCGCTTTTCATACAGCAGGGTTTTGATCTCCATCAGGCGGTCAATGTCTGTCTGACGGTAAAACCGCTGACCGGATTGGGTTCGCTTGGGCCGGAGATGGTGGAATTCACTTTCCCAAAATCGAATGACCGAAGCCGGGATACCAGTCAGGGCGCTGACTTCCCCGATTTTATATATCAGCTTGTCCGGCTTCTGACCCTGACTGACCGTTGAAATGGCTGCCATTGAAAACCGCCCTGTCTTGAGAGGTGAAGGCAGAAATCCGTATTGAGATGTGCGTATTGAGAAGCGGCCAGGTCATCTGACCGCTTTTTGCGTGAATCGTTGGAAGATGAAAAAATGGTAACAATATCGGCCCTGATCCAATCCCGTTACCATTCGGATATATTGTGACCGGGAATGGGATGACTCCGGCCTCCTTCAGCCTTCAGTCTTTATCCTTCATCCTTTGAGGGAAGTCTGGCCCCAACCTGTTCAATCACCTGATCACAGATTTCCTTGTGTATCCGGGTGACACGGTCATCTTCAAGGGTCTCTTCCGGTGACCGGTATGTGATGCGGAATGAAACACTCTTGTGATCCTGTGGGAGTGACCCGCCTTCAAATACGTCAAAAATCTGAATCTGTTCGATCAGGGGCTGGTCAATCCGGCCAATGCTGTCGAGAATGGAACCGGATTCCCGGGTTTTGGGAATAATAAATGTCGCATCCCGGCTGACCGAGGGATATCGGGGAAGGGAAACCGATTTCCGGGTACATGGAATTGCATGGACAATCGGCGCCAGCGCGAGCTCGAAAATAACTGCACCCTGTTTCAGATCAAAGGGTTCCAGGACAAGGGGATTCAGTTCCCCCACCACGCCGACCACTTCATCGCCAATCCAAATCTCAGCACCATATCCCGGCCGGATGTAGGGAAATTCCGTGGCTTTGACCCGTGAAAAACGGGCATGAATGGACAATGCACTGAAAAGCCCTTCCAGAACGCCTTTTTGATCGTAAAAATCACATGGCGTGTCTCCAACATGCCAGGATGATTCCTGGCGGTTGCCCGTCCATAGTCCGGCCAGCATTTCCCGTTCCTCCGGAAGCTGATCCGATTCTGTGGCAATAAAGGTATTTCCCAGCTCAAAGAGCTTCAGATTTTTCTGCTGCTGGGACAGATTCCGCTGGAGGGTCATCAAAAGCCCCGGAACAAGGGTTGTCCGCATAACCGACTGGTCCTCGGACAACGGGTTGATGACCTGAATCGTTCGGCGTCTGATATCATTGTCGCCCAGGCGCAGGCGGTTACAGGAATCGGCGGGAATAAAGCTGTAGTTTATGGCTTCGATAAATCCAAATCCGACCATCATCTCCCGAATGGTTTCCCGGATGCGCTGAAACGGCAAAACAGCCGTCAAACCGGAGGAGAGCATGGGAAACGTGGTCGGGATGGCGTCATATCCGGATAGTCTGGCAATTTCTTCCATCAAATCCACCGGTCGTGATACATCGACCCGCCATGCGGGCGGAATGACCTTCCAGCGGTCATCATCCAGTTTTTCGGTTTCAAATCCAATTTCGGAAAGAATCGGTCCCATCTTTTCGGACTCAATCCGGGTGCCCAGCACCAGATTGGTTTCGGCTGCGGAAAGAATCAGGGAAGCAGGCACATGTGGCCGTGGACAGGCATCGATGATCCCTTCAACCGGAGTTCCGCCGCACACGGAAGCCATCAGGGACATGGCCCGTTTCAGGGCAAAGATAACCCCTTCCGGATTGATGCCCCGCTCGAACCGGTGAGAGGCATCGGTATTGAGCCCCAGAAATTTGGCTGTTTTACGAATGGATATGGGATTGAACCAGGCGCTTTCAATCAGAACACGGCGCGTGGCGGTTTCTATTTCCGAATTGAACCCGCCCATGACACCGGCTACGGCCACGGGTTTTTCTGCATCACAGATCAGAAGGGTGTCCCGGGGCAGTTCCCGGTCCTTGTGGTCCAGCGTGGTAAAGGGTTCATTTTCGGTTGCGGTTCTGACAATGATCCGGTTTCCGGCCAGGCGGTCATAATCAAAGGCATGAAGCGGCTGACCGGTTTCCATCATCACATAATTGGTGATATCCACAACATTGTTGACGGGTTTCAACCCGATGGCAGTCAAGCGATCCTGAAGCCAGAAGGGCGATGGGCCAACCGTGATATCAAAGACCAGTCCTGCCGCATATCGGGGGCACAAATCCGGTGCATCGATAACAACCGATGTCAGCCCGTGAATATCCGCGATTCCTTCAGGCAGGCGGATTTCGGGCAGAGTGACGGAATTGTGCTGAAGTGCGGCAATTTCCCGGGCAACACCAATGAAGCTGAGGCAATCGGATCGGTTGGGGGTCAAACCCAGTTCAAGGACCGGATCAAACAGGGACAGTGCGGATGCCAACGGCTCACCCGGTGTGAAGGGCTCTGTCAATTCCATCAGGCCGGATGGATCGGGCCCCAGGCCCAGTTCGGTTTCACTGCACAGCATTCCGGATGAAACAATGCCTCGAATCTGATTTTCCGCAATGACCGTACCGTTTGGAAGAACAGCGCCAACCCGTGCAACCGGATACAGCCGGTCCACCTGAACATTCGGAGCGCCGCAGACAATGGTGGCGGTTGTATCCCCCATATCGACGCGGCAGACATTCAGATGGTCCGAATGGGGATGAGGGGAGACATGAAGCACGCGGCCCACAACCACATCCCGAAGAAAGTGATACCGGTCTTCCAGGGATTCGACTTCCAGCCCGGACATGGTCAGGCCGTCAGCCAGTGCTTCAGGTGTCAACAGAACCGGGACATACTCTTTCAGCCAGTTTAAACTTACCTTCATAATGACCTTGCCTTGATCGCTTCCGTGAAAATGGGATACTGTTGTTTTCTTGATAACATTATGCAGTCCGCCGTTAGCATGATGTCAGGGAGCCGCAAAAAAGCCGCGGCGCCCTGACCTACCCGCGACTCTGCCTGAATGCAGCACCTTCAGCCTTCAGTCTTCGGCCTTTTAAGCCTGTAGGTCAGGTTGGCCGGTAGTATGGCCTACCTGACATTGCGCTTATGCAGTCAGCCGCTATATAAATTGTTTCAGAAACCGGTTATCGTTTTCAAAAAATTTCCGGATGTCATCAATTCCGTATTTCAGCATGGCAATCCGTTCCACCCCCATTCCAAAGGCAAAACCCGTATAGCGGGACGTGTCATAGCCCACGTTTTCAAATACCGCGGGATGTACCATTCCGGATCCCAGAACTTCCAGCCATCCGGTCTGGGAACAGATCCGGCATCCCTTGCCACGACACATCACACACAGGATATCCACCTCTGCACTGGGTTCGGTGAACGGAAAAAAGCTGGGGCGGAATCGAAGGCTGGTCTGATCATCAAACATCTGATGGACAAAAACGGTCAAAACTCCCTTCAAATCCGAAAATGAAATCCGGTCTCCAACCACAAGCCCCTCCACCTGGTGGAACATGGGTGTGTGGGTGATATCCGAGTCACAGCGGTAAACTTTGCCCGGCGCAATGATTTTGATTGGCGGTGCATGTTTTTCCATATACCGGACCTGGATGGGCGAGGTGTGTGTTCGCAGGACCACATTGTTCGATATATAGAAGGTATCCTGCATATCCCGGGCCGGGTGATTTTTGGGAATGTTCAGTGCTTCAAAATTGTAGTGATCCAACTCGATTTCCGGGCCCTCAGCAATATCAAAGCCCATTCGTCTGAAGATATCGCAAATGGTCCGGGTGATTCGGGTGATCGGATGCAGGGTTCCTCTGGCGGGGATCCTGCCGGGAAGTGAGACATCGATTCCGGGATCGGCATTTTGAAGAGCCAGGGCCAGTCGGTTTGATGCGGTCTGAAATTCTTCTTCAAGGCGCGTTTTGACCTGATTGGCCTGCTGACCCGCCGCGGGGCGCTGATCTGCGGGAAGTTTTGATATCCCGCGCAAATATTGCGTAATCAAACCCTTTCTGCCAAGATATTGAACCGAAAGGGCCTTCAGTGCTTCTGCATCGGAAACGGCAGAAAGCGATTTAATGGCCTGATGATAAATCTGATCGAGTTGGATTTCCACGGGCTATACTCTGTTGGCTAGGATGGGAAATGCGGATGGAAACCGGCGGCCCCTGAACGCAAAATATCACTTTTCAGATAATGATTTTGGGAATGAATCGGGGGAGGGGATAGGCCATTTACGGTCATCCCCGACCGGTGCCACATCCAAAATCTTTATCTGGAAAACTATAACGGGCTGCCGGATACCGATTGTGATCAGGACGCCGAAGAAACAGACTGGGCGATTTTGGCAAAACCATTGGGATCGGATATGGCGAGTTCTGCGAGAACTTTTCTGTCCAGGGCAATGCCGGCTTTTTTGAGACCATCGATAAACCGGCTGTAGGACAAGCCGCATCCCCTGACAGCCGCGTTGATGCGGGCAATCCACAATGCCCGAAATTCGCGTTTCCGAACCTTGCGGTCCCTGTAGCTGTAATTCAGTGCCCG
>JBFXFK010000297.1:0-4590 GCA_050179135.1 Desulfatirhabdiaceae bacterium
CCATGGAACCGGCGCTCTCAAAGGGGTTTATTCTGATCAAAAAATCCGGCAAAGAGCCTGGGGACATGCAGTATGCCTATTCTTTTGCCCATGATCAGATCCAGAAAGCCGCTGCTGCCCTGACACCAGTGGTGGAAATATCTGCCCTGCATGTACATATCGGCAGGATACTAAAAAAGGAACTCTCAGAGGCTCAGCTCGATGACGCGATTTTCGATATCATCGATCATCTAAACCATGGGATCGATCCGCATGGCCATATCCTTGATGGGCTGGACAAGGAGGAACTCATCCACCTCAATCTTATGGCCGGGAAAAAAGCCAAGGCCAATGCAGCTTGGGCTCCCGGGTTTGACTATCTGCACATTGCCCTGACCCTGTTGGAAGAGAACAGTTGGGAAAAAGCATACAAACTGACCCTGGATATCTACAATGAAATTGCCGAAGCAGCCTATCTGTGTGGCAAGTATGCGGATCTCTCCATATTTGCCCATGCGGTTTTTAAAAATGCAATCACACTGATTGACAAAGAGCGGGCCTATATTGCCATGATTCGTGCCTATACTGCCGAGGCTAATTTGATTGATGCCGTGAAAATCGGGATACAGGCCTTGGCTGAATACGGGGTAAAATTCCCAAAACCCTAAAAAAATCCATGTGATCCTGGAAATTATCAAAACTAAAATCGCATTATCTGGTAAAACAACGGCGGATCTTTTTAACCTACCGGAACTGATTGATCCGGAAAAACAGGCTTTGTTGAGATTGTCCCGCTATATGCAGCTTGCAGCGCATCTTACTTCACCGAAAATGTTTGTAATTGAAATTTGTAAACGGGTTCAATTATTGGTCAGATATGGTCATTCTTCCATTGCCCCGTTGACAATGGCTTCCTATGGAAATCTATTGTGCGGACCCCTCAATGATCCAAAAAACGGATACCAAGTTGGGAAACTGGCACTTCAGTTCATGGATCGATATGATAACAATGAATTTGAAATACCTGCTTTAAGCATTTTCAGTGGCCAGGTGCAACCTTGGGGTGAATCCGTTCATCAAAGTTTTCCTGATAAAAATTTGCTAGTTAAAGCCGCCTTAAATATCGGAATGTTTGAGTATGTATCGTTGCTTTATGCCATGCTGTTCGCAGAAAGACTGTTCGCAGGAGAAAACCTGCATCTTTTGGTAAAAGATGCGGAGAAAGGTTTTGCTATATGCCGTCAGATTAACCAACCGTTGGGTGAAAGATGGCTTAGAAGTACGTTCCATTTATCTCTAAACCTCTCTGAGCATACATCAGAATCTTTTCCGTTTTTGGTAAGATCTTTGCATGATGTATTAGAACAACCGGCTTATCTGAGGAATAAAGATTACGTGGGATATTCCATGTCTTCGATTTGGATCACCTGGTGTTGCTGTTTATCCGCTGAATATGAACTGGCCATTGAATACTTCAAGAAAACTATGCCATATAAAGATACTTTGGGGGGAAATTCAATGCTCAGTTACTTATATTTTTACGGCTCTCTTTCCCTTCTGGCAGTTTACCCAAACAAACCCAGGCACGAGCAGATCAAAATCAAACTCCGCGTATGGTTAAACCAGAAATGGCTGAAAAAACGGGCAGATCTGGCTCCGGAGAATTTTCTCAATAAATACCATCTGGTTGAAGCGGAACGTTTCCGCATCAGTGGAAAGGATACCAAAGCCGCCGAATTCTATGACAAGGCCATTGAAGGGGCCAAAACAAACCGGTTTATCCATGAAGAAGCCATGGCCAATGAAGTGGCGGCCAAATTCTACGCCGGTAAAAAAGAGTTGGCAAAAGCCAGGGACCATATGGGCCGGGCAAAACATTGCTATGCCCAATGGGGTGCCATGGCAAAAGTAAAACATCTGGAGGACACCTTCCCGGAACTGCTGCCTGAAGATATCCCGGTAGATCGTAAAACGACATCGGGAACAACCACCACCCAGCCCATAAAAGAATCCCAACTGGACCTGACCTCGGTCATCAAAGCCTCCCAGGTGATTTCCGGCGAAATCGAGATCAAAAAGCTGCTGTCCCGTGTCATGGATATCATCATTGAAAATGCCGGGGCTCAGAAAGGCTGTTTGATCCTGAAATCCGCAGATGACCGCTTCTGCATCGAGGCCCGGGGGCATATCGACGGAAAAGACAGTCTGTTGTCGGAATCCATTCCCGTCACCAATTCAAGCCTGGTTCCGGAATCCATCATTCAGTATGTAGCCAGAACCAGGGAAAGCCTGGTAATTGCCGATGCCACCGATCATCACGAGTTTGCCACAGATGCCTATATCCTGGAAAACCGCCCCAAATCCATCCTCTGTGCGCCCCTGATCCACCGGAACAAAACCAGCGGCATTGTCTATCTTGAAAACAATCTGACAACCGGGGCCTTTACAGCAGAACGGGTCGAAATCCTTTCCCTTCTCTGCTCCCAGGCGGCCATATCCCTGGAAAATGCCGGCATGTATCAACAACAGCAGGCCTATGCACAAACCCTGGAAGAAAAGGTGGCGGAAAGAACAGCCGAATTGAACCAGTCCCTGGACACCATCAAAAAAACCCGGGACCAACTGGTTCAATCCGAAAAAATGGCAGCACTGGGCAGCCTGGTGGCAGGCGTGGCCCATGAGGTGAACACGCCGATTGGGGTTGCCGTAAGCGCTGCGTCCCATCTGGAAGACATGACATCCGCCTTTGTAACCAAAATGGAGTCCAATCAGGTCAAACGCTCGGACCTGAACCAATACACCAAAACCGCTGCAACCGCATCCACCCTGATCCTGAAGAATCTGAGCACTGCCGTCAAAATTGTTCAGGGCTTCAAACAGGTGGCAGTAGATCAGACAAGCGGTGAACGCCGGGAGTTCCGGCTCAAGGCATATATTGAAGATGTGCTACTGAGCCTTCAGCCAAAGCTGAAGAAAACCAAACATACCATCCGCGTGGACTGTCCGGATGACCTGCTGCTGAACAGTTTCCCCGGGGCATTTTCCCAGATTATTTCAAACCTGATCATGAATTCGCTGCTGCACGGGTTTGAGGGAATCGAAACCGGTGAAATCACCTTTGAGGTGCGGCAGGAAAACACCGATATCCTGTTTATTTACAAAGACAACGGCAAGGGCATGACGGATCAGACACTTGCCAAAATATTCGATCCATTTTTTACCACAAAAAGATCCCAGGGCGGCAGCGGCCTGGGCATGCACATTGTTCACAATCTGGTGACCCGGACCCTTGGCGGAAACATCACGTGCGAAAGCCAGCCCGATTGTGGTATTACTTTTACCATTCAAATTCCGATGACAGAGAAAGAGTGATAACGGACAGTCCTGTTTAAAGTTATGATTTTACAGTGAAAATATATTAACCACAGAACACACGGAATACACGGAAAGACGTTGGTTTACCTTCATTTTCATGTCTGGAGGCGATCAAGCCCTTGATCATGAGGGTTTACCCTGAAAATGCAGTTTAAATAAACATATACCATCAAGCTCCGTAGGAGCGTCCTGTTTGTAGAATGACGAATAAAAGTCCCCTCAAGCCCCGTAGGGGCGGCCTGTCTATTCCAATTACAGGCCGCTCCGATGGAGCTTGATGGTATAACCGCATCAATTGCTACAAACAGATCGCCCCTACGGGGCTTTTTTGGAAGATATCATCTTCATTTCCGGGGGTGAACCATCCGGAATGATTCATGAGCATTTACCGTGAAAATAGCGTGCTGCCAGGGAGCCGCAAAAAGCCGCGGCACCCTGACCTACCCGCTTTGACCATTTAAATTCCGATGGTTGAGAAAGAGTGATAACGGACAGTTCTGTTGAAAGTGATGATTATGTTGCACTCGAAAATACGGGACGGAATTGAAGCACGCATATTCGAAATGGAGATACGGTTATGGATCAAAATCATCAAATTTCAGTTCCGGTAAAGGATATTGAGCTGATTCTGGAACCCCTGATCAGGCGGGTCGTTCGACAGGAATTGCCCAGAATTGTCGATAAGCATCCGGACATATTCATTCTTGATCCTGAGATGCCTGTTTATCAGGATATGAAAAAATTGAAGAACAATAATTACAAAATAAAATCCAGCTTTTTTCGAACAACGAGGTCTGGAATGAGTAATTACGAAGCCGCTTATGAAATGCTTTTTAACCATTGACGGAGAAACAGTCATGACGACCAGCCCTGTTGAAGGCGATGAATTCATTTTTACAGAGGATGATGTTGCCGGCAAGGCCGATCTTGCCGACAATACCTGGAAAATGCTCATCGTTGATGATGTGGAAGATATTCATAACGTCACGCGCCTGATTTTTGAAGCCTATTCTTTTGAGAACAAATGTCTGAATCTGATCAGCGCCTATTCCGGTCAGGAAGCCAAAAAACGGATGACTGAACAGAATGATATTGCCGTCATTCTTCTGGATGTCGTGATGGAAACAGACCATGCCGGGCTTGAGGTTGTCCGATATATCCGGGAGGAACTGAAAAACAAATCGGTCCGAATCATTCTACGGACCGGTCAACCGGGTCAGGCGCCTGAAAAAAAGG